>JASHTY010000517.1 GCA_030040315.1 Terriglobia bacterium
TCCTGGGTTTTGGACGATCCTACGATGTTGATGAAAAATAAGGGACTTATTTGCAGGATCCTACGATGTTTTTGAAAACAAACGAAGTTAGCCAGTTCGGACATCTAATGGTTATGCGTCGTTTTTTCAGGACCGGCGCAGAGTACCGTGTTCGGCGCGGTCAAGGGTTTTGCCCGTGGCGGTAAGTTATGTCGCCCAACTGCCGGGATGGCGATTCCGCGCCGCAACTTTCAGCCTGTGCCAACACCGAACTTCTTCTGGTATCGGCCGAAGCTTTTCGATATAGTTAGCTTGGAAAATTTTCAATTATGCTTCAGGGGGGACCAGCTTGAGAGCCCGGTTGCTTTTCTTAGTCGGTATTCTTGTTTCTTTTTCTTATCTCTTCAACGCCGTAAGAACACCATCCGTAACGCCGCCGCAAGCGCCAACCAAGAAAATTGATTTCAACCGTGACGTTCGCCCGATATTGTCGGACACCTGTTTCAAGTGCCATGGCCCGGACGAGCAGCAGCGCCAGGCGAATCTGCGCCTGGACGACACGGAGGGCCTGTTCACCGACCGCGGAGGCTACCGCATCATCGTTCCCGGCAAGTCCGCGCAGAGCAAGCTTTATCAGAAAATCAGCTCGACAGACGATTCTATGCGCATGCCGCCGACGTATTCCGGGCGGACCCTGACGCCGCAGCAGATCGAGTTGATCAAGGAATGGATCGACCAGGGAGCGAAGTGGGAAATGCTCTGGTCGTTTGTTGCTCCCAAGCGCCCGCCGGTGCCGGAGGTGAAGGAAAAAGATTGGCCGCGAAATCCCATCGACAATTTTGTCCTGGCAAAGCTTGAGTCGGCGGGCCTGAATCATTCCCCCGAGGCGGACAAGGCCACCCTGCTGCGGCGGGTTTACTTTGACCTGACCGGCCTGCCGCCCACGCCCGCGGAAATTGACGCCTTCGTTGCAGACAAATCGCCGGATGCCTACGAAAAGCGCGTTGACCAGCTTCTGGCCTCACCCCATTACGGCGAGGCGATGACCATGCCCTGGCTGGACGTGGCGCGCTACGCCGATACGCACGGCTATCACATTGACTCGGCGCGCGACATGTGGGCATGGCGCGATTGGGTCATCAAGGCGTTCAACGACAACATGCCGTATGATCAATTCATCGTCCAGCAAGTCGCCGGCGACCTTCTTCCCAACGCCACCACCGACGACCAGATTGCCTCCGGCTTCAATCGCAACCACATGATTACGCTCGAGGGCGGCGCCATTCCCGCGGAATATCACGTTGAATACGTAGTTGACCGCGTGAGCACCACTTCCACCGCATTTCTGGGCCTCACCATGGGATGCGCCCGCTGCCACGATCACAAATACGATCCCATCACCCAAAAGGATTTTTACGGCTTCTTCGCGTTTTTCAACACCGTTCCTGAGAAGGGGCTGGATGGTTTCACCGGCAACGCCGTTCCGGTTCTGCCCATGCCCTCCCATGACCAGTCGCAGGAGCAGGCGGAGTTGACTTCGAAGATTGCCACCACCCTTGCGGCCTTGCCGGAAAAGGACATCATCGCGCAGCGAAACGAATGGCAGAAAACCGCCATCTCCACCCTGCCTGAACCGCCCCAAAACGGGTTGACAGCTTACTACCCACTCGACGCGGATCTGGCCGACGCCTCAGGTTCTCACCACGACGGCAAAACGGTGCACGGCGAGGTAAGCTTCGACGAAGCGGTGGTAGGTAAGGGAGCGAGTTTCACGCCGGAGACGCAGGTTTCATTCGGCGACGCCAGCAATTTTGAGCGAAGCAAACCCTTCGCAATCGCCTTGTGGCAAAGGCCGCCCCAAAACACCAACGTCAAAATCATGTTGAAGCGCACGCCGGGAGACAATTGGCAGGGCTGGGAGATTGCCGATGACAAGCCCGGCTTTTCCGGGCGCCGCAAGCCTATTGCCCACTTCATTTTCCGCATGGCCAGCCACTGGCCGGACAGCGCCATTGAGATTCAGACCAAAGACCTGCTGGCAATAGACCAGATGCAGCACTTGCTGGTCGAGTACGACGGCTCCGGAAAAGCCTCAGGAGTCTCCCTCTTCATCGACGGCAAGCGTGTGGAGACGACGATTCTGAAGGACCAACTGCGCGGTGATTTCAGCACCGCCGCGCCGCTTCAGGTGGGCGACAAAACCCTCGGAACGCCTTACGAGGGCCGCATTGACGATTTGAGGATCTACGATCGCAAAGTGAACGAGTCCGAAATCCACGACATGGTGGTTAACATGCCCGGCCGCGGGCTGTTGCTCGCTCTCGACGGACGGCCGGCCACAGATTTTGCCGCGCTGCAACCCGAAAAGTCTTCCACGGGGGATGTGCAGATCGGTGAACCCGCCAAGCCCCTGAGCGAGGAAGAAGTCGAAAAGAATCTGGAAAAAGACCGGCAGACCCGGCTGACGGAGTATTACCTCGAGAACGGCGCTCCGCAAAAGGAGCGCCAGCTTTACGCGCAACTGAAGGATTTGCGCGAGGACAAGGCGAAGCTCGACGAGGATATTCCCTCCGTCATGATCATGGCTGAGATGAAGAAACCGCGCGATACCTACGTGCTGGGCCGCGGGCAGTACGATAACCCCAAGGAAAAAGTAACTGCGGGCACGCCGGCGTTTTTGCCCCCCATGGCTCCGGGGCTGCCCATGAATCGCCTGGGGCTTGCCAAGTGGATTGTCAGCCCCACGAATCCTCTCACCGCGCGCGTCGCGGTGAACCGCTTCTGGCAGCAGTATTTCGGCATCGGCATTGTGAAAACCTCGGAGGATTTTGGTTCGCAGGGTGAGCCGCCCAGCAATCAGGCGCTGCTCGATTGGCTGGCCACGGAATTCGTGCGCACGGGATGGAACGTCAAGGCGATGCAGCGGCTGATCGTGACTTCCGCGACCTACCGCCAATCCTCGATCGAGACGCCGGAAATGAGGGAGAGCGATCCGGAGGACCGCCTGCTGGCGCGCGGCCCACGATTCCGCCTGCCCGCCGAAGAAATTCGCGACAACGCGCTGGCCGTCAGCGGGTTGCTGGATTATCGCATCGGCGGACCGAGCGTTTTCCCCTATCAACCGAAGGGCCTGTGGGAGGAGATGGCGTTTGGCGCCGGGTACAGCGCCCAGACGTATACGCCCTCCACGGGGCAGGACCTCTACCGGCGCAGCATGTACACCTTCTGGAAGCGCACCGTGCCGCCACCGGCGCTCGTCACTTTTGACGCGCCCGACCGCGAGAAGTGCACGGCGCGCCGCACCGTTACCAACACGCCTCTGCAGGCGCTGGTGCTGATGAATGACCCCACTTACGTGGAGGCCGCGCGCTTTCTCGCCGCGCGCATGATGACTCAAGGCGGCAAGACCGCGGCGGGGCGAGTCGATTTCGGCTTCCGGCTGGCCACGGGCCGGACTCCCGATGCCCAGGAGCGTGCCGTGCTCGTGGACGAAGCTCAGGAATCCATGGCCGATTATCGCGCGCATGGCGACCAGGCGTCCGAACTGCTCAGCGTGGGTGCTTCCAGGAGCAATTCGAAGCTAAACCCCAAAGAACTCGCCGCCTGGACGACGGTGGCCAGCATGATTCTGAATTTGGACGAAACGATTACGAAGCAGTAATTGTAGCGGCGCTTCCGCCCAGGCGGGACCGCCGCTACAACAAATCATACTTATAGGATGTGGACTCTTATGGACCCCGAAATTACATCACCACGTAATCTGGTATTGCGCATGACGCGGCGGCATTTCTTCCGCCGCAGCACGGCGGGCGTCGCGCTGGGCATTCCCGCGCTTGCTTCGCTGCTATCGAGTGAGGGCTTCGCCGCTCCTGAGGCCGCAGGATTCGACCCCAAGACCGGAGGGCTGCTCGGCTTTCCCAATTTCGCGCCCAAGGCCAAGCGCGTCATCTACCTGCACCAATCCGGAGCGCCGTCTCAAATTGATCTCTACGACCACAAGCCGAACCTGGTGAAGTGGAAGGGAACAGACCTGCCCGATTCCGTGCGCATGGGCCAACGCATTACCGGCATGACCTCCGGGCAATCGACGCTGCCGGTCGCGCCTTCGATTTTCAAGTTTCACCCCGCGGGCGAATCGGGAGTCGAGCTGAGTGAGTTGCTCCCTCACACCGCCAAGATCGTGGATGACATCACGATCGTCAAGACCACCTTTACTGAGGCGATCAACCACGACCCGGCCATCACCTTCATTCAGACCGGCGCCCAGCAGCCCGGCCGCCCCAGCATGGGTTCCTGGGTCAGCTATGGCTTGGGCAGCGAGAACCAGAACCTTCCCGCCTTCGTTGTCCTGATTTCCCAGGCCAACGCCCTGAACATTGACCAGCCGCTGTTTTCGCGGCTGTGGGGCAATGGCTTTCTGCCCTCGAAGTATCAGGGAGTAAAGTTCCACGCCGGCGGCGACCCGGTGCTCTATCTCTCCAACCCGCCCGGAATCAGCCCCACCACGCGCCGTCGCATGCTGGATGGCGTTGCCAAGCTGAACCGGCTGCTGGCGGAGAAGTACGGCGACCCGGAGATTGAATCGCGCGTCTCCCAATACGAAATGGCGTATCGGATGCAGACATCGGTGCCGGACTTGATGGACCTTTCCAAAGAACCCGAGTCCACGTTCGCATTGTACGGGCAGGACTCACGCAAGCCCGGAACCTACGCGGCGAACTGCCTGCTGGCGCGCCGCCTTTCCGAACGCGGCGTGCGCTTTGTGCAGCTTTATCATCGCGGCTGGGACCAGCACAACGATTTGCCGCGCGACATCTCGCTGCAAGCCAAGGGAACGGACCAGGCTTCCGCCGCGCTGGTCACCGATTTGAAGCAGCGCGGCCTGCTGGATGAGACGCTGGTGATCTGGGCCGGTGAATTCGGCCGCACGGTGTATTGCCAGGGCAAGCTGACCGATGAAAATTACGGCCGCGACCACCATCCTCGCTGCTTCACCACGTGGATGGCGGGCGGCGGCGTGAAGGCGGGAATGGTCATCGGCAAGACCGACGATTACTGCTACAACATCCTGGAAGACCCGGTGCACATCCACGACTTGCAGGCCACCATTCTGCACTGCCTGGGAATCGATCACACTAAGTTGACGTACAAATTCCAGGGGCGGTATTTCCGTCTGACGGACATCGCCGGCAACGTCGTGGATAAGATGCTGGTGTAACCGCGGCCGCGTCGTTGTTGTCTTGCGCCCGCACCTAGAAAATGAACCGGCGAAAATTTCTGCAAACGAGCTCGGCCCTCGTCGCGTCCAGCATGGAACAGTCTGCGCCCGGCGCGGCAGCGTCCCCACCCGCGAGCGGCAAGCCCAACATCCTGATCTTGTTCGCGGACCAGTTCCGGCTGGATTGCCTCGGCGCCAACGGCAATCGGTTGATCAAAACGCCGAACCTCGACCGGCTGGCCTCCGGCGCGGCGAATTTTTCCAACCACTACGTGCAGGCCGCCGTCTGCGTTCCATCGCGCATCAGTTATTTCACCGGGCGCTATCCCCATTCCCACAAGAATCGAGTGAACTACACGCCCTGCGATTCGCGCGAGGTCATGATTCAGCGAGTCCTCAGGGATAATGGCTACCAGACCGGTTCAGTGGGCAAGCTGCACTTCTATCCGCCCACGGACGCGCAGGCGATGTCCACGGGTTTTGATCGCGTGTATTTGGATGACGGCGTGCAGTCTACAGATCCTTATTCCGATTATGTGCGTTGGCGCAAGGGAAACGATCCGAAAGCAGACCTCTCGATTTATCGACCCGCGGGCAGCGTGCTGGCCGGCAAGAACCCGTTCCATAGCGACGTGGATTACGAATTTACGCCCACGCATTGGACGGGCATGGAGTCGGTGAAACTGCTGCGCGAATTCTGCGCATCGCCCAAGCCCTTCTTCCTCTACTCATCTTTCTTCAAGCCTCACTCTCCCCATGTTGTGTCCAGTCCCTACGATTCGATGTACGACGATGTGGTGATTCCGCTTCCCAAGCTCGCCACGCTCGACGACATGCGCAAGCTCCCCCTGCCGGTGCAAAAGCAGATTGCCCGCAGCCCGCTTTATGAAGTCGATCCCACGCGCTTTCAGTGGATGTATCGCAGCTATTACGCCGGCATCTCGATGGTGGATCATGAAGTGGGGCAGATTCTGGATGAGTTGGAGCGCTCGGGCAGAGCGGATAACACCATCATCGTCTTCGCCACCGACCACGGCGACCAGTTGGGCGAGCACGGCCTGGAAGGAAAGAACGTTTTATTCGAAGCTTCAGTTCACACGCCGCTGTTGGTGCGATTTCCGAACCACGTGGTTGCCGGGCAATATTCGCAACTGGTCGGCGCGGTTGATTTGCTTCCCACGCTGCTGGAATTCTGCGGGCTGCGGGTTTCAGACCATGTGGAGGGGCAGTCTTACGCGCCCCTCATTACGGGCAATGCGGACAGCTACACTCCGCGCGAGGCCATCTACTGCGAGAACATCATCCCTGAAGTGTTTGCACCGCCCACCCGAATCGGGACGAGTTCGTACCACCCCTTCGTCCCAGGTCACGGAGAAGAGGGCATCCTTCATCCCGACACGAAGATGATTCGGACGAAGCGTTGGAAGATGAATTACTATCCGACGTGCGATGGTGAATTGTATGATTTGGAAAACGATCCCGGCGAGACTCGCAACCTTTGGGGCGACGCGGCTGCGGCAGAGGTGCAGCGGGAGCTGAAGCACACGTTGCTAAACTGGCTGATCACCGCTGACGAGAATGATCAGATTGCTGAACGGTGGCTGGTGTGAGGCCTTGCAGCATCGGTCGCGCCAAGGCTTACACCTTCTGCGGCTGCAACAATCCCTGCGTGGCCATTACCTTTTCGAGCTTCGCCCTATTCTCCGGTTTCATCGGAACCATGGGCAGGCGGTAGACCTCTTCGATCAAGCCCATCATGGCGAGTCCGGCTTTCACTGGGGTGGGATTGGTTTCAATAAAGTTCACCTGCATTAAGGGAAGCAGGCGGAAATGCAGCTCGCGCGCTTCGTCGATTCTTCCTTCCAGCATCAGGTGCGTCAGCCGGGTCATCTGCGCCGGTACCTGGTTGGAGCAAGTGCAGATCACACCCACGCCGCCCAGCGCCATCAACGGAAACGTGAACGAGTCGTCGCCGGAAAGCACGCGGAAGCCCGGTTTCGCGGCGGCGAGCGTTTCCATCTGCTGCACGATGCTTCCGCAGGCCTCTTTGATGGCGATGATGTTGGAGATCTGCGACAGGCGGCCGACCGTTGCCGGCTCAATGTTCGAAGACGTGCGGCCCGGCACGTTGTAAAGAACCACGGGCAGATGGGTTGACTCCGCAATCGCCTTGAAGTGCTGGTAAAGCCCTTCCTGCGTGGGCTTATTGTAGTACGGCGCCACAGAAAGGATCGCTTGCACACCCAATTCCGCAACTTGGCCGGCCAGTTCGCAAATTTTTCTTGTGTTGTTGCCGCCCACTCCCGCGACCACCGGCACTTTTCCGCGCGCTTCTTGCACCACCGTGCGAATCACACCCAGGTATTCCTCGTGCTCGAGCGTGGGCGCTTCGCCCGTGGTGCCGCAGGGCACGAGAAAGTCGATACCCTCGCGAAGCTGGAACTGCACCAGCCGCCGCAATGCCGGTTCATCCACCGAACCGTCTTTTCGAAACGGCGTGACGAGCGCCGTGCCGCAACCGCAAAGTTCAAGGCTCATAGGACCTCCGCACCGAATTCTGATTCCTCAGCTTTCCGCCCTCAATTCCAGCACTTCCGCAAAGCTGTAAAAGCCCTTCTTCCCCACCACCCAGCGCGCCGCGTAAAGCGCGCCTTCGGCAAATCCCTGCCGGCCCCGGGCAGTATGGCGCAGCAGCACCGTGTCCGCCTCCGAATCAAATCCCAGCTCATGCGTGCCGGGCATGAATCCCGCGCGCACGCTGGCCACAGGAACATCGCGGTCCACAAGATACGGCTGAATCTGCCGCAGAATCTCGTGCGCTGTCCCCGAGG
Organism: Terriglobia bacterium; assembly: GCA_030040315.1. Classification (GTDB taxonomy): domain Bacteria; phylum Acidobacteriota; class Terriglobia; order UBA7540; family UBA7540; genus Bog-366. The sequence continues at coordinate 8,029 of JASHTY010000517.1, forward strand.
GCGCATCCTTCTTCATTTTGTGATGCGCTTCGGTCAGGAAGGGATCGTACATGGGGAACGGCGCAAAGATTTCCGCGGCCGCGCGCGCCAGTTTATAGAACAGATTCACGCCAATCGAAAAATTCGCAGCGTAAACCAGGCCCACGCCGGCCTGCTCGATCACTTTGCGGACTTCGGGCAGGTGTTTTTGCCAGCCCGTGGTCCCCACGACCAGGTTCACTCCCAAAGCAGCGACGCGGTGAACGTTCTCAACCACCGCCTGGGGGGTGGTGAAGTCCACACAAACATCCACGCCCTTGAATTTCTCACGCGTGATACCACGGCTCTGGTCATTCACATCGATATCCATCACCAGGGAAACCTCAAAGCCGCGCTGCGGAGCGAGCGACGCCAGCGTCTTCCCCATTTTCCCGTAGCCGAGCAGGGCAAGGTTGATCATCAGTCCAGATACCCTTCGGTCTTCATCAGCTCTGCGTTCAGCAGCGCCGCGCCCCCCGCCCCTCGAATCGTATTGTGACTCAGCGCGACGTACTTGAACTGCAGAACCGGGCACTCGCGCAGGCGGCCCACCACCGTCGCCATGCCCTGCTCGCACTCGAGATCAAATTTCGGCTGCGGCCGGTCGCGCTCCTCGCGCACGATGATCGGGCGTTTCGGCGCGGAAGGCAGGGCGCGCTCCTGCGGCAGCGAGCGATAGGCGCGCCAGGCGTCCGTGATCTCCGCCGCCGTGGCTTTGTTCCGGAATGCCACGGAGATGGTCTCCGTATGACCATCTTCCACCATCACGCGATTGCAGTGCGCGCTGACGATGAAGTCGCCCATCTGCACGTGGCCGTCCAAACAGTTTCCCAGCAGCTTGCGCGTCTCACGTTCGACCTTTTCCTCTTCGCCGCCGATGAAGGGGACGACGTTGCCAAGAATATCGAGCGTCGGTATTCCCGGATAGCCGGCGCCGGAAACCGCCTGCATGCTCGTCATCATGACTTTCTCAAGTCCGAAGGCTCTGTGCAGCGGCGCGAGCGACATGACCAGTCCGACCGTTGTGCAATTGGGGTTGGTGACGATCATGCCCTTCCACTTGCGCTGCTTCCGCTGCTCGCGCACCAATGCCAGGTGCTCCGGGTTGACGTCCGGAATTAATAGCGGCACATCCTGCTCCATGCGGAAGTTTGAGGAGTTTGAAACCACGACGTGACCCGCCTGGGCAAATTCTCTTTCCACTTCTCCCGCCACCTTGGAATCGAGGGAAGAGAAGAGCAGCGGCGGAGCACCGGCCGGCTTACACTCGTGCACGGGAAGGTCCGCCACGCCGCGGGGCAGCGGATCGCGCAGCCGCCAATTGCATGCCTCCCGGTAAGCCTTGCCCGCAGATTTTTCCGATGCGGCAAGCCACTTCGCCTCAAACCACGGGTGATGCTCGAGCAGGCTCACCAGCCGCTGGCCCACCATTCCCGTTGCTCCCAATATTCCCACTTCCAATTTCTTCATTTTCAGATACCCTAACCTCTTTTCTTCAGATCGCGCACGAGCCGGCAATAGAGATCGGCTGCGGCCACTAAATCCGCCTTACGCACACACTCGCGTTCCGTGTGCGCCATGGTGATGGAGCCCGGCCCCAGCAGCAAGGGGCGTCCCCAGTTGCTCAGCGCGGGAAGGTCCGTCGTAAAGGCCACGATGTCGGTATCGTACCCGTCCAGTTTCTCCATCATCAGCACTGGAGTGTCGCGCACCAGATCAAGGTCGCAGCGCCCGGCGGTGATCTGTACAATTTTGCGGCGGATGGTCCCGGAATCCTCCACGGTGCGAATCAGAATCTGGGCCACGGCTTCATCGGGCACAACGTTGGCGGCCCGACCGCCGGAAATCACCCCGATATTCATCGTCGAAGGACCCAGCACGGGACTGGCCGGCAGCGGCATTTTGCGAAGGTCCGCAAGTACGTCCAGCAGCTTGTCGATGGCGTTCACGCCGAGTTGCGGATAGGCGGAGTGCGCCATCTTGCCGCGCGCGCGAATATCGATGCGCAGGTTGCCCTTGCAGCCCAGCACGAGTTTGTTATCTGTCGGCTCGCCATTGATGATATAGCGAGAGCCGCGCGGGTGCAGATTGGCCTCGCGTGCTCCATCGCTGACCGTCTCTTCTCCCACGAGAAAGAGCAGGGCGAAATCCTGGACACCTTCTTTCTTCAGCCGATCCCCGGCGGTCAATTGCGCGGCTAGAATTCCCTTGGCGTCGCACGAACCCCGGCCATAAATATTTTCAGCGTCATCGTGCGCAGGGAAAAACGGGGGTACGGTGTCCAGGTGCGTGCTCAGTACGACGTCAGGCTTTCCGCACGTGGCGAAGACATTTGACCTGTCGCGCCCTACGGGCATCAGCTCCGTCTGAAATCCCAGTTGCTGCAAATAACCTTTGACGAATTCTCCGCAAGCCTTCTCGTGACCGGTCACGGAGGCCATGTTGACCAGACTTTTGGTAAGCTCAAAAAGTTCCATTGGATTATCCGTTCATGCGCGCGGCGGGACGTCGCCACCCCCACAGCAATAGTCCCGGATTTTACCGTAACCTTATCACGTTAGCCCACTACTAAAAAAAGCGTCAAGCGCAATCGGGCGTGCTTAAATCTCGACTGCCGCGATTCCTTCCGCAAATGCGGGCTTCGAATAACAGCAATGACTTCAAGGGCACCTGCGGGCAATGATGACAACTTTTAATCCGCGCCGGTGTTATAATGGTTTTGCCGCGCTCCATTCGGAGGGGACAACATGAAACGGGTTTCCCGACGCTTTCTGTTTTCAGCATTGGTATTGACGTTGATTTGTGTTCCGCTCTTCGCACAACGCGGCGGGCGCGGGCCGGGCGCGCACCAGTTCTATCACTCCGCTCCGGTCCATGGCGGGGGAGGGTTGTACAGCGGTTATGGTTACTACATGCCGTCTGCGCCTCTTCCTTACTATGCGTTGGCGAACCCTTATGCCAACGAGAATCCGTGCCCGACTGGCTGCAATCCCAACTCCGGTTACGAATGGGACAGCGTGGGAACCCTGATCATCTCGACCAATCCGCCCCAGGCGCGCATCACGCTCGACGGTACTTTCGCTGGCACGACCGACAAGCTCGGGCCATTCCAACTTCCCGTCGGCGAGCATACGCTGCACGTTGAGGCGCCGGGATTTGAATCTTCCGACGTAATCGTGAAGTTTGACCAGCCCGCCACTCAAAGCCTGAGCGTTGAGTTGAAGCCCCTGACAGCTTCTGCAAAGCCTGCGCCAAGGCAGTAGCCGCCCTTCGCCTTTCCCCAATTCCTCGCCTCCATTTGAAGAAGATTGTTCCAATCAGGCAGGGATTAGTTCTGCCTTCCCATCGGCGCTCCCTGATCGCGCGTTGAAAAGGAGCAGGGTTGGAATGCCGCCGGAGCGGCGGAAGTTGTTCCGCGGACTTTCGCCATTGAGGGATGGGGCGGGCGGATTTCGACGCGGGAGGGCGGCTGGGCGCGTGCGTGCATGCGCTTCCAAAGATTCGCGGAATCGTGGTCGAAAATGATGCTACCCTCGGCGCGCAGACTGTACCATGAGCCCTCAAGCGCCTCACCCTGAAGCTGGTTGGGGTCCCACTGCGCGCGGCCCAGGAAAAGGCGCACATCGCCGCTCTGTTTTGGATCGCGAAGGAGTTTGGTGATCAGCTTGGAATCAAATGTCAGATAGACGTCGTCATACAGGAGCATCGCTTGCTTGGGAGCCTTCGCGGCGTGAAAGGCCAGCGCGCCCGTGTCCGGATCCACTGGACCTCCCAGGTAGGCGGCCTCCGCGCTGTCCTTTAGATTGGGACTGTCGGGAAAAAGCTTGACGAGCTGCAGCTTGGTAGGTTTGTTCACGATGAGTCCCACAATTATGGGCTCGCCTTCAAGAGGCAGCATCAACACCACAGACCTTGCAAAGACCGGGTCGAGAATGGTGGGCCGTGCAACCAAAAACAGCGGTTTCTCGGCGGGTTTGTCTTCAGCCTTGCACATACTCTCCACCAGAACTGATGCCATTCCGGTGAAAAGCAAAACAGCCACCCAGCTTCGGGCCGTTAATCGAATCTTCCTTCGCACATGAATGCCGGAGCTACCAAAACATTTTCCCCAAACTGCGTCACTCATGAAAATTCCAAATCCCCGGATCAAACCCTTCCATGGCCCTTCTATGGGGCTCCCACCGGCGTTTCATTTCATACTACCCCACTTGGAACGCTCAAATCCAGCCCGCACCGGAGTGGATGCCGGTTAAGGTAGAATGGCGGACTGTCGAAAATAGCCCGCTTGAAATTGATCTGCCCGGCTGATCGAAAATGAAAGCATCCACCATTGCCAGGAACCGTCTAGTTCGGTTGATGTCCTTTGCCCTTGGGATTTCGTTTGTCCTTGCACGCGGTTTTGATTCGCAACCGCCCGGCCCGCGTGGTTCGCCGCCGCAGGCCGATCATGTGCTGCGAGCCGTGGTGCAGCTTGTCGCCGTCGGGCCCAGCGCAAGCGACCGCACACTCCAATGCACCGCCACCGGCTTCCTGATCGACGAAGAGGGATATTTCATCACCAACGCGCACGTGGTGGAAGATGCGCGGCAATGCCTGCAGAAAGCGCCGGGGGCAAAGATTCTTATCAAACTGGGTGGAGAACCCTCGCGCGCTGCCCAGGCAGTCCCCGCGGATGTAGTGGCCCTCGACGAAGCCAACGACCTTGCGCTGCTGAAAGCGGAACGACCGCCGGTTCATAGCCCGGGGGAAACGCCGCCTTATGCGGAGCTTGATGCGCGGCCTGTGCCGGTGGGTTTGACAGTGATGGTCAGCGGCCATCCTGCTTCCGCGTGGCAACCGATCACGCAAACCGGCCAAGTCATCTGGACAGGAAAGGCTCGCCTTGAGGAAATCAACGACCCTCGCACCGAGGTCAGTGACGCAGTTGAAGTGAATATCCGGCTGCAACCGGGAAGCAGCGGAAGCCCCGTCTACAGCCCTGCCGGGATCATTGCAGTGGTGAACAAGCGTGATCCCGTGTGGCGCGATTACTCCATCGCTGTGGCAATTCATTACGTCATTGAACTCGCAGAGCGGAATCATGTGCCCTGGCACGCCGCCAATTGATCGACTTTCAATCCCGCACGGACCTGCGGCACGCTTCCTGGCGTTTTTCCAACCATCTCCGAGTAAAAGGCCTTAAACTCACTGATGCGAACCATTAAATCGATCGGAGGCACGATGGAGTTTAGTCGCTCAGCAAATACGATTCGCAAGATGGTCACCACCGCAGCGTTCATCACGCTATTTTTCCCGTCGCAAGCCTGGCCGTGGGGATGCGAGGGTCACCAGGCGGTGGCACTAATTGCCGAAAAGCACATGAACCCGCACGCTCTGGATATGGCCAACTCAATTTTGCAGGCCTCGCCGATCGATGCCTTGCTGCCCCGTTTTTGTCCCAATCAGGGGCTCAGTCCGATGGCCGACGCCTCCACCTGGGCTGACGACATTCGCAAGGAGCGGCCCGAAGCCAGTTCGTGGCATTACATTGACATTCCGCGCGACGCGCCACGAAGCGCAAGCGTGCTGGCGGAATCCTGCCCGGCTGCGACCGGATGCGTCACCAGCGCGCTTGAACAGCAGATTGGCCTGCTTCGCAACAAAAGCACCGACCTGCGCACTCGCGCCGACGCCCTCCGATTTGTCATCCATTTCGTGGGCGACCTTCACCAACCGCTGCATTGCGTCTCGAACAACGATGAAGGTGGAAACTGCGTTCCCATCGACTTCTTCGGCAACCAACCCGTGGAAAGGAATATTCAGTTTGAATCCTACTCACCCAATCTCCACGCCCTTTGGGATTCCGGAATCATCCAACGGATGAAGGGGCAGCAGACCGAGACGGACTGGGCCGCCGAGCTCGATCAAAAGTTCAGTGCGCAGGACGCCGCATGGGAGAAAGCCGGCGTCCACATCGACGATTGGGTTTGGGAAAGCCATGACCTTGCCGATACTGTGGTTTACGCCAGATTGCCTGTGGCAATCCCGGTCGAAAAGCCCGTGGAAGTGAAATCGTGCGTGGATGACAACCACGTTTCCACCCGCCTGATGAGCCTGCACGAACAGATTGGCCAGCAGTACGTTGATGCCGTCGCGCCCACCATCGATGAGCAGATCGCCAAGGCCGGGGTGCGCCTGGCGACGCTCCTGAATCAGATTTTCCAGTAGCACTTCTCCGGTGCTGGCAGGATGCCCGCGCCACATTGGGCAAGACGCCCGCGCTAGGTTACCGTGGAGAGAAATTTCGGTGGGCGCCGCTGTTGCGTTGCCTGCTCAAACGCGTAGGCAATCTTGATCAGCGCTGGCTCGCTCCAGGCGCGGCCGAAGAAGGAGATTCCCACCGGCAGCCCCGAAACAAATCCCAGCGGTACAGTGATGTGCGGATATCCCGCCACGGCGGCAGGCGTTGAACTTCCTCCCAGGTCATGGTCGCCATCCACGTGATCCGTCAGCCACGCCGGGCCGGCCGTGGGGCCAATCAGCGCGTCCAGTTTGTACTGATCCATTGTTGCATCGATCCCTTGCGTGCGCATCAGCAGCCGGCATTTCGCCAGCGCGTCCAGATATTCCTGCTGAAAGAGCGTGCCTTTATCGCGCGCTTTCAGGAAAAGATCCTGGCCGAAGAAAGGCATCTCCTGGTCGCGGTGCGTTTCGTTGAAGGCAATCACCTGTTGGAGCGAGTGCACGGGTGAAGCGTCACCGAGCTGGGAGAGATAACTGTCAAGGTCGTTCCTCAGTTCGTACAACAGCACCATTTCTTCCGCGCCGTTAAGCTGATCGAGCGTCGCGATATCCGCGGGGTCCACCACCGTCGCGCCCTGGGTCTTCATGATATTAAGCGCTTCGTTCATCATCTGGTCGACGGCATCGAGCACACCGAAGAGCTTGCGTACCACACCCACGCGCGCTCCGGCCAGGCCCTTGGGATCAAGATAGGTTGTGTAGTCCACGCTCTCGCCGGAACCCGGTGGGCGGCTTGAAGTGGTCGCGGAATCTTCAGGATCGACGCCCGCCAGCGCGCCAAGCACAATCGCGGCGTCGGTGACGGTGCGCGCCATGGGACCGGCGGTGTCCTGGCTGTGGGCGATGGGAACAATTCCCGCGCGACTCACGAGTCCTAGAGTGGGCTTGATGCCCACAAGGCCGTTGATGCTCGAGGGGCAGACAATGGAGCCGTCGGTTTCCGTGCCGATGGCCGCGACGCAGAGGTTTGCGGCCGCGGCGGCGCCCGAACCCGAACTCGACCCGCAGGGGTTGCGGTCGAGAGCGTAGGGATTCAGCGTCTGGCCGCCCCGCCCGCTCCAGCCGCTGGTGGAATGCGAAGAGCGGATGTTCGCCCACTCGCTCAAATTAGTTTTGCCAAGGATCACCGCGCCCGCAACGCGCAGCTTTTTGGCCACGAAGGCGTCTTTCTGCACCACGGATCCCACCATCGCCAGCGAGCCTGCCGTGGTCTGCATCCGGTCGCGCGTGGCGATGTTGTCTTTGATAAGAATGGGGATGCCGTGCAGGGGCCCTCGCGGCCCTTTCGATTTCCGCTCGCGGTCCAGCTCCCGCGCGGTCGCCAGAGCGTCCGGATTGATTTCAATCACGGAATTTATTGCCGGACCACGCTTGTCGATAGCGTCGATACGCACCAGGTATTTTTCGCAGATCGAATGAGACGTGAATTTGCCGGACTTCATCCCCTCTTGCAGGGCGGAGAAGGAGACCTCGTCGAGCTCGAACGGAGGCACACTGCTCGCACCATTCGTTGGCCCGGCGTGACCCGCGAGCGGCGCGGCGGCCACCGCAGCCCCACTGAGCATTCCGGTCCGCAAGAATCGCCGGCGATTCAGCCCGGAAAGACGGGAGTATTTGGACATCAGCGAGGGCCTCCGTAAGAAACTTGAGCAGCGGGCCTGATGAATGTTGTCGTGCGGCGCCGCCCGGACACTATACCAATTTTCAGACCCGTGCGACCAACCGTTCGAGAGAATCGACAGAACGTACAACACCGCGCACTCCGGCCGCATCACCAAAGAAGGAGTGGTGCTATAGTCCAGATTTGTAGCGATGATCTCCCATCGCGAGGGCATACCATGGCTTGCCCGTATGTTTTGGCGCTCATGGAGCGCCGCTACGCCCTGTGCGACCGCAGCGGACGGGTTTGTGGTCAACGATGAATCAGGCGGCAAAGTTTGCAGGTCTCATGTTCCTGTTGTGGATGCAGCCGTTGAAGCTGAACGCGCAAGCCACCGCTCCGACTGTCCGCAGCAAAACCTCTTCATCCAGCGTCCCGATATTCAAGGCCAACGTCGATCTGGTCCTGGTGGAGGTGGGGGTCCACGACGAACGCGGGCGCGCAGTCGGGGATCTGGAAAAAGACAACTTCAGCGTGTTCGAAGACGGGAAGCAGCAGGAAATGAGCTTCTTCTCGCATGAGGAGTTGCCGCTGGCTGTGGCGCTGGTCGTCGATAACAGCTCGAGCATCGCGGCAGCCCTACAAGAGCTGCGTGTTGGTGCGCTGAATACACTTTCAATCTTGAAGCCGGAGGACAAGGTGGCCATCTTCAGCTTCGCCGCCCGGCCGGAGATGGTGGAAGGACTCACCTCAAACCACGAGGCGCTTTCAGTTGATCTGTGGGCGCTCAGTCCTTACGGCGGCACGGCTCTCAACGATGCGATTTACGATGCGGCGCAATATCTTGGAGGATCGGCCGTGGGCAGCCGCCGCGCGGTGATATTGGTCTCCGACAATGAACCCTCGGATGAGCAGACGCGCGGGGTTGAGGAAACTGTGCGCGCCGCGCAACAGGCCGGCACCCCTGTTTACAGCATTAAGGTCGGCTTTCTCGACGGGCACTCCCGCGCGTTTTTTCAGACGCACTCCGAAGCGCGGCTTCACGATGTCGAGAGAATCTGCAAGCAAACCGGCGGGGTGCTGATTGACACTCGTGAGGGAACGTCGGTAACTGAGGCTATGGAGACCATTATCAACTGGCTGAAGCAGGGCTATACCCTTGGCTATTACCCCAGCAATCGAAAACACGACGGGACGTTTCGCGCGATTGAGGTGCATGTGGATCGTGGTAGACAGCCGCGCAAATCCAAAACCACAATCTACGCCAAGCCGGGTTATTACGCGCCGACCGGACCTTAAGATCGCCTCGCTTATTTCTCAATGTCAGCGTAATTTTCGATGCCCGTGTTTTTCACACACAGTCTTGCTTCTCTCCGAAGTAAAATAAACCGCCCATCGGCGTGAATCACTCTGTTAATGAGCTCAAAGCGAGGATCACGGACGGGGCAATTTCATTGGGGGCTCATCAATGCGACATGGACTGAGAGAGTTTGGTGCAATCACTGCCGCCGCGCTCTTGCTGGTCGTGGGAGCGTGGGCGGTGGGCGCGCCGGGCCGCGGTCCGGTTCCGATCCCGGCGGCGGGCCTTGCACCCACTCCACCCATGGGATGGAACAGTTACGACGCCTACTGCGGCGGAGTGACCGAGCAGCAAGTTCGCGCCAACGCCGACTACATGGCCGGGCACATGTTAAATCTTGGGTGGCAGTATGTGGTGATCGACTATTACTGGTATTTCTCCCAAACCTTTCCCAACCGCGATCAGGAAAAGTGGGAATACAACATGGACGAGTACGGTCGGCTGATTCCGGCCCCCAATCGATTCCCCTCGTCGCTGAATGGGCAGGGGTTCAAGCCGCTGGCGGATTACATTCACAGCAAAGGCATGAAGTTCGGGATTCACATCATGCGGGGAATCCCGCGCGCGGCAGTCGCGAAGAATCTGCCGATTCTTGGCACGTCCGCGCACGCCAAGGACATAGTTGACGAGGCGAACCCGTGCCCGTGGTCAACGGCGATGTACGGAGTCGACGCCACCAAGCCGGCGGGGCAGACCTATTACGATTCAATCGTGGCGCTCTACGCAAAGTGGGGCGTGGATTACATCAAGGCCGACGACATGAGTTGGGCGGCGAATCTGGCGCCTGACCACTACCACGCGCCGGAAATCGCGGCGCTGCATCGTGCCATCATGAAATCGGGCCGGCCCATCGTGCTGAGCCTCTCACCTGGACCTACTCCCGTTGACGAGGTTGTGCATCTCAGAGAAAACGCAAATCTATGGCGAATTTCCGGAGATTTTTGGGACAACTGGAAGTCGCTGAAGGAGCAATTTGCCCTGTGCCGTGCCTGGGCGCCTTACATCGAAGCCAATCACTGGCCGGACGCCGACATGCTGCCCCTCGGCAACGTGCGCGTGAGCGGCTACATTGACCCCGAGCGAGTTTCACGCTTCACTCCCGCAGAGATTCGCACGCATCTTAGCCTATGGATGATTTTCCGCTCGCCCCTCATGATGGGCGGTGAATTGACCACGCTGGATGCCGCCACGCTCGCAGAACTGACCAATACGGAAGTGCTGGCCGTGGATCAGCACAGCTCGCACAATCGCGAATTATTCACGCGCGACGACCAGGTAGCGTGGGCGGCTGACTCTCCCGCTGGCGACAAATATCTGGCGGTATTCAATCTGAACGATGACGCATCAGCCGAAGTCAGCGTGACGTGGAAAGATTTGGGCTTGAGCGGCAAGTGCGCGGTGAGAGATCTTTGGGAGAAAAGGGACGTCGGCGTGTTCGACAACACTTTTGCACCATCGATCGAACCCCATGGAGCAGGGCTATTTCGAGTTAGTCCACAAAAATAGGAGGGCAAGGCTAAAGGGTAAAGGATGAAAAGTAAAGGGTAAAACGTGATATCGGTGATTGTTCCCACCTTCAACGAAGCTGCAGTGATTCAGGAGACGCTTCGGCGCGCAGGGGCGGCGCTCCGGAGCGAGGGTGAAGAATTCGAGATCGTGGTCGTTGACGATGCGAGCGCGGATGGGACGGCGGAGCGGGTGGAGGCGCTGGCGGGCGAAATTCCTGCGCGCGTGCTGCGACGGCCGGGGCGACTAGGGCTTGCGACGGCCGTGCTTGACGGGGGCGCGGCAGCACGCGGCGACGTCTGGGCGGTAATGGATGCGGATTTGCAGCACCCGCCGGAGGTGCTGGCACCGCTTGCCCGGGCGATTCGCGACGGAGCCGACCTTGCGATTGGCAGCCGCTACGTTCCTGGCGGCGGCACGTCCGATTGGACGTGGGTACGCCGGATGATTTCCCGCACCGCCACCCACATGGCCGCCACTGTGCTGCCGCTCAAGCTCGCTACTGTGGGCGATCCCATGTCCGGCGTATTTATGATCAGGAAATCTGCGCTCGAAGGTACGCATCTAAATCCTCTCGGATACAAGATTTTGCTCGAGATCATTGCAAAGGCGCACTATGGGAAGTTGGTGGAAGTGCCTTACATCTTTCAGGAGCGCGAGCAGGGTGCTTCCAAGTTGGGCGCTCGCCAATACGTCGAATACCTTCAACACCTCCTGCGCCTGGCGCTGCGTACAGGCCAGTTGCAGAGTTGGGTTCGCTACGGAGCAGTTGCCCTGGCGGGCGCGTTCATCGATGTGGCGCTGTTCGTTTTCCTCGTCAAGGATGCGGGCTGGCGTCCTGCGCCGGCCCTGCCGCTGGCCATTGAAGTCGCGTTGCTCAGCAATTTTGTCTGGAGTGAGGTGCTCACTTTCTACTCAGCACAGAAGCCTCCATTCGGCCCCGGAGTGTGGCGTCGGCTGGCGAGGTATGAGGGGATTTGTGTTGCGGGCGCAGGCCTGAATTGCGTGGCAACAGGATTGTGGCTGGCGCTGCGGGGAGGGCTCGTGGGGGCGGCGATGGCAGGAGTCCTGGCGGGCGGCGCGCTGAATATGCTGATCAATATCCCGCTCATTTGGCGGACCTGGCAGGCCGGAAGGTGAGGGAATTGGGGCTCAACTGACCACAAAATCCAGCGCTTCACAACTTGCAAGAACGTACGGACCTTCAGGGATAATCGCCACGCGCGCACCTGGGTCGAGCGAGCCGAGGATCGCATCCACCGCCTCATTCGCACTCGCGAAGGCCTTACCCCAAAGCACAGGATGATATTCCCGCGGCAGTCCGGGAACGTAGTACGACACCTCGGCCCGTGTGGTCACGAGCGCAAGCTTTTCCAGTTGCCATTGGTCGATGGTCACCGGGCCACCCGCGATTTTCCTCATAAAAACGCGGTCGGACAAACCTTCAGCAAGTATGTGGGCGAATTCCGGGCTCCCAACGCCCTCCTCGCATGCGGCGAGCAGCAGAATTTCCCCCCCGGGTTTCAAAATGTGTGCCGCGGCTGTCACGCCTTTGATGGCCTGGTAAAACGTCATGTCGAGGGGGTAGCCGGCAGCGGAGGTAATGACAGCATCGACGGGTTGCTCAAGCTTTTGCATCATGATGCGCGACACAAAATCCACTCCGCGGCGATGTGCGGCCACAGGCTCGCCGGCAAAGATCGCGGCGATGGGCCGGCGGGAGATGCCGCGGCCCAGCGCTGCATCCACCATGAAATCGTGGCGCGCCATGCGGGCAATTTCCAGGAGTTCGTGGTGCAGGGGATTGTTTTCAATTGAACCCTCTGCCGCGCGCGCGTCTCGCATGAATCTAGGGCTGTGCAAGACCTTGATGGTCTCCTGCGCGGCCAGTCCCGGAGCGATGAGTTTGCGCCCGCCGGAAAAGCCCAGCATCAGGTGCGGCTCAATAAAGCCGAGAGTAATGTGCAGGTCAGCCGAAATGAATCGGTTGTCGACAAACACGGACGTACCCGATGCAGTGTTTCCAAGTGCGCGGTGCTCACCCAGCTCGCGTGCGCGATGGTTGAGCACACGATACCGGGCCACGGATTCTTCGCCGCAGATCTCGCGGATCTCCGATTCCGTGGCAGGGCGGTGAAGCCCGGTGGCGATCAGAATGGTGATGGCGTCGCGTGGAATTCCGGCGGCTTCCAGTCGGGCCA
>JASHTY010000518.1 GCA_030040315.1 Terriglobia bacterium
ATGTATCGTTCTTGCGGTGCTATTTTTGCCCGGTTCGCGTTGGCGCGACGCGGGGCAATTTGCGTTCAGAATTGGCAACGAAAGTCGGGCGGCGGAAACCGTTAAGAGACCTTAACAAACATTTGCGTCCCCTACAACCCCTATGGGGCATTTGCGCATCAGAGCGTACCGTGGTTTGAACGCGTGCACCTTTTCGGTGGTCTGAGCGAAGAATAAACTTCGCGGAGTTGCCTACGGCGGGCTTGTGGTGCGAATGGAGCTTTTGCCGTTAAACCTGCCGGCGATGCTGTGGAGAGGGGGCGGAGCGACAAGCTTGCCGCCCCGCGCAGCGGCGCCGAGCCTGGGAATTCATTCTTTCGCGCGGAATGAGCCACCGCTGTGTGTGGGGAGTGCGAACCGCAAGTAGCGGAGAAGTCCCCAGCGCCGAGCTCCCTGACTTGGCATCAAAGTCAAAAACAAGAAGTGCGATCCGATTACATCAAGCACTGCTTTTATCTGTTGCAACCGAGAGTGAAAAGAACCACCCGGCAGGGCTGAGGAGTGTGAAGGGCGCGGCCAAAATGCGCCGTAGCCCATCTGCTGTCGGCCGGATGGTTCGCTCGGAAGAAATTTGCTTGGGAAAGGGACACGTGAAGTGAGGCCAATTTACACGTTCCTGCTCGTTGCCATATTGATGGCACCCTGCGGGAGAGCGCAGACAGCTCCCGCACAAACAGCTCCGGCAGAGGCAGCGCCCGCACAGAAACCCGCCGCAGATCAGAACACCTCGATATTTAATGACTTGCCCGCAACCGAAGGGCCGACGGCGTTTGTTCAGGTGGAGGGAAACCACCACAACATGGGTGATGTGCTGACCTACGATTTCGACATCGGGTATCAAGTCAACAAGCACACTTCCGTGGATTTCGGCGTGCCGCTTTACAGCACGCGCACTCCATTCCCGATTGTTTCCACGAACGACTGGCGGGATACCACGATCGTCGGGGCGCCTTATCTTGACGTGCGTTACGACACCAAGTACAAGCACATCAACGTGACGAGCATCCTAACCGGTTCGGCAGGCTTTAATATGGTCAAGACCTACTCCGACGGCCGGTTCATGTTGGACTGGTTCAATCATCTTGACCGCAGTTATCAGTTGCTGAACTACGACGTTCTGATTACACCCTTCCTGAACCTGGGCGCGGGAACGGGAACCGTCGACAGGCAGGTAATGCCGCGCCCCTACGAATTGGCGCGGCCCTATGAAACGCTGGGAAATATGGGCAACGGCGAGGCAGGGCTGGCCTTTAGCTTCAAGAAGGACGTCCGGCTGGAGGCGTCGGCCTACGCTCTGGCTCCCGAGGGGCCGCAGAAGATCTACAGCCGGCTGGTCTCGCCGGACAATCTGCTGGGCGGCGATGGGCATCACAGCCGGTATTGGGATGCCCTATTCGAAACCAGCGGATATTATTACCAAACCTACGGAGGCATTCCGACATATTACTACCAACAGAACGCCGGGCCCTCCTGGCTGTCACGCGACAACGGCTATGGAGCCTATCTGACCGTCTTGACTTTCAAGAGGGCAAAGAATCTTTCGCTCCAACTCGGCTACACAAAGAGCGTCCGTTATGATTATGGTTCCGCTTTCATCATGCTGCGCTATAACTTCACCGGCCTGTTCCGGAGCCTGACCATCGGCGAGTAGGCGATTACCTTTGCGTCTGTGGCGGGGGTCCCGCCCAGGCGGGATCGACGCTAGAATTAAGCGGCATCGGCAGCCGGCGGCACGCGGCAAGCCATGCCAATTGCGGGCGCAAACGCAGGTGATTCCGAAGTTGTGACAAGGGGACGATTGACTACAGTGAGCAGGTTGAGATTAATTCTCCTTCCTTTCGTGGTCGGTATTTGCCTGTTGCAATCCAAGCCGGCGTGGGCAGGCGGCCCCGTGTCCCCGGGAAAAACGATAGCGCCACCGGCTATCCAGTCCTTTCAGGTACCCATGAGCTTTGAAGAAAACCAGGGGCAGGTGGATCGGCAGGTCAAATACCTGGCACGCGGGCAGGGCTACACAGTGTTTCTGACTCCCGGCGGCGCAGTTCTGGGTTTGCGAAACGCGGGTGGCGCGGACTCGACCTCCTGGCTGCGACTTTCTCTGCAAGGGGCCGCTGCCTCGTCCGCCATCGACGGTGAGGACCAACTCCCCGGCAAGAGCAATTACATCGTGGGAAATGATCCGACGCAATGGCGGACGCATATCCCCACGTTCCGCCGTGTCCGTTACCCGGAGGTTTATCCGGGAGTGGACTTGGTTTACTACGGAGCACAAGGCCAACTGGAAAACGACTTTGAACTGGCCCCAGGCGCCAATCCCGGGCGGATTGCCTGGCGTCTGGAAGGGGCCGAGCGCGCGCACGTCGATACCGACGGCAATCTGGTCTTGAACGTGGGGACCAGTGAAGTCAGTTTACGGCAGCCCCGAGCCTATCAACTGGAGGGCGGCCAACAACATGACGTTCCGGTAAGCTATCGGGTGCGCGGCAAGCGAGTCAGTTTCGCCCTGGGGACGTACAATCGGAAGCAGAAACTGGTGATTGACCCGATTCTGACTTATAGCACTTATCTGGGGGGCAGCGGAGGTGACGTGGCATATGGTGTTACACTCAATCCCGCTACCGGCGAAGCCTACGTAACAGGCGAGACGGCGTCCACAAACTTCCCCACCAGCCCCGCGCTTCAGAATTACACTCCCACCACGGGCGTCCCCGATAGCCTTGGCCTGCTTGGCCAGGGAAACGTTTTTGTAACTGAATTCAATGCTGCCGGATCAGGGGTGGTGTTTTCGACTTACCTGGGGGGCAGCGGACTCGATATCCCATCCCAGATCTATTTTGCCCCCAATGGCAACCTCTTTATCGTAGGCTATACAACTTCAAACAACTTCCCGGTAACGGCCGGGGTCTTTCAAACCGTCTACGCGGGCAATCAGGACGTATTCCTGACGGAGATGAAGCCTGACGGTTCCGCCCTGGTGTACTCCACTTACATCGGCGGAACGCAAATCGATTATGGAACCAAGCTGGCGATTGACGCCTCAGGAAATGCCTACGTGACCGGATACACGAACTCCATCGATTTCCCAACATTGAATCCCCTGCAGCTCTCGAATGATGGTCTTTATGATGCCTTCGTGACGGAAATCAGCCCCACCGGAACTCTGGTTTATTCCACTTATCTGGGGGGCTCGCTTTCCGATTATGGAACCGGCATTGCCATCGGCCCCGGGGGAACCGTCTACGTGAGCGGCTATACGTTTTCATCGAACTTCCCGACTCAAAATGCCCTGCAAAGTGGGCTCTCCGGCGGCTCAGACATTTTCGTCTCCAAGTTTGTTCCGGGGGCAACCGCCCTGGAGTTTTCAACCTACCTGGGCGGCTCCTCCATTGACAGATCGGCTTCCATGGTGCTGGACACAACAGGAGATGTCTACCTGACCGGTGACACGCAGTCCACCAATTTCCCCGTCACGCTCAATGCTTATCAACCTTCGCTGGCGGGAACGGATAACGCTTTTGTCGCCGAGCTGGCTTCGGACGGAACCAGCCTGGTTTTTTCCACGTACTTCGGCGGGGATGCGACCGACCAGGCGTCGGCGGTGGCATTGGACTCGGCGGGGAATGTCTATATCACGGGCTACACCCAGTCGAGCAATTTCCCCACACTCGACCCCTTTCAGTCAATCCTTGGAATCTCCGGCGCCGGCACCTGTCTATCCACGAACTTGATTATCATACCCAGCAACACGCTTTGCTCGGATGCCTTCGTCGCCAAATTCGCCCCTTCGGGCATCCCCACCTATTCCTCATTCCTGGGGGGAAGCGGAAACGACTTAGGCCAAAGCATAACGGTAGATTCAATCGAGGATGCCTACGTGGCGGGAGCGACTTATTCACCAAATTTCCCGGCCACGGCCGGGGCATTTCAGTGGGTTTATGGGGGCTCAACGACTTTCAGCAATGCCTTCCTGACCAAGATCTCGTCGCAGGATGGTCCATCCGTTTCGCTGAATCCCCAGCAAATCAACTTTGGAAACGAACCGCTGGAGTTGACCACCGCGACTCCGACCATCGTGACGCTCACCAACGAGGGCAGCACCGCCCTGAGCATATCCAGCGTCACTACCAGTGGCGATTTTCAGGTGACCAACAACTGCGGAGCCAGCCTATCCGGAGGGGGCGGCACGTGCGCCCTTCAGGTGACCTTTGACCCCACCACGGTTGGTGTGCAGAACGGCCTGATTCAAATCTCCGACAACGCGGGGCCTGACGGAACCAGCGCCACGCAATCTATCACCGTAACGGGAACGGGCGTTGAGAGCGGCGGGTCACTCGTGTTCACCCCGAACAAGTTGACGTTTCCGGCCCAGGCCGTGGGTACCACCAGCCCTAATCAATCGGCGGTACTGGTCAACAACGGCAATCAGGCGGTCACCATTACCAGCATCCTGGCAACCTCCGGGTTCGGACAAACCAACAACTGCGGCACCAACCTGCCCACCGTGCCTGCCACCTTGAACGTGGGCCAGTCTTGCACCGTTTCCGTCAGTTTTTCCCCCCTTCAGTCGGGAAGTACGACGGGCGGCATCAATGTCAGTTCCACCGCGGTAAGCGGCCCAGCGCTGCAACTGTCGGGGACAGGAACCCCCGAATTCTCATTGTCCACCAATGCGCGGTCAACCGTGCTGCTGATTGGCACCACGAGCGCAACGTTTTCAATCGCCGCGGCCGGCCCCAGCGACCTGCCGGGCCAGATTTCCTTGAGTTGTGCCTCAGGGGCATCGTGCAGCTTCAACCCGAGCTCAATATCGCCCGGACAGACAAGCACGCTCTCCGTGACCGGTCTTTCTGCCACAACGGCAAATCCGCTGAACCTGGTCGTGACCGGCAGCCTTACGGGTGGGGCTGGGTCGCAGACGGCTTCGGTTTCCATGACGGTCTTTTTCGCGGACTACACCATTTCCGCGACCCCCTCCGGGACTACCGTGACCGCAGGCGGCAACGCGACCTATACCGTGGTCGTGACGCCCACAAACGGATTCAGTCAAACCGTGCTCCTGAGCTGTCCAAGCGTGCCTGGACAGATTCCGGTCGGAGTGATCTGCTATTGGTCGCAACCGGCTCTGACTCTCACTGGCACGAATACGCAGCTTTACAGCGTCTTGACCATGACCACGACGACGGAGTCAACACGACTCCTTCGTCCACCGAATAATTTTCCGCCGGGACCAGGGCGATGGCTGCTCATTGTGGCGCTGCTGCTGTTCATGGCGGCGCTGGCCACGGGATTCGGCAGGCAGGGAGAATGGCTGCGACCGCGTTTGCGCCTGGCAGTCCTGCTGTTCTCCATTGTGTTAATCAGCCTGGCCGTCGGGTGCGAGAATTACGTCAACCCGATTAACATAACACCCTTTGTGAACGGCACGCCCGCCGGCACCTACAGCATTGTACTGACGGGAACGCTGGGAACCGGCACGGGAGTTATCCGCACAACCACGGTAAACCTCTCGGTTTTGCCTTGAGTGCGGCGGAAACACGCGGCGGATTGAGTGGTTGCGGCAAGTCCCGCCGCTACATCTGGAATCTTGAGTTAATAGTGGCCGGTTGGGCCTTTATTGGGGGGATTACCCCAGAACTTATTGAAAACACAAGGTCGACCAAATCAGTCGAGCTGACATCAAGGGAATACGAATTTGGATTTGTATTCAGGAGGGTCGTCGTGAGCGGAAGGAAAGACACTGCCACCCGCGCCATGGGCGCAAATGAAGATACGGTGAAAAGAGGTCGGTGCCTCCCCTATTGCCTGTTGTTATTAGCATTTGCGCTGGGGGCTGCCTTTCTACGTAAGAATGGTGGAGCGGAATTCCCCACCTCCAAGGGTCGCTCGAGCGCCCAGTGGGCCCACCTCTACGCCTCCCTGCCCATGAGCTTTGAGGCGAACCATGGGCAGACCGATGCGAGCGTAAATTTCCTCGCTCGAGGCCAAGGATACACTCTTTTCCTGACTGGCCAGGAAGCCGTGCTGGCCGTCAACAAACCGTACGCTGCGCGGGCCGGTGGGCAAACTCGAGCATCCACGGAAGCGCTCCGGCTGCGACTGCTGGGTGCGAATTCCCACCCCGCAGTGAGCGGCGCTGATCCTCTGCCCGGCAAGACCAATTACTTTATCGGGAATGACCCCGCCAAGTGGCACACCGATATTCCCACCTACGCCAGGGTCAAGTACTCCGGCGTCTATCCCGGAGTTGACCTGGTTTACTACGGGGACCAGGGCGGGAAACTGGAGTACGACTTTGTGGTCGCCCCGGGCGCCGACCCGAGCGCCATCGCCTTGGGCGTCGCAGATCAGTATCGCTTACCGCTGCGGATTACGGCCCAGGGTGACCTGGTGGTCAAACTCCGGGAAGGCGAAGCCAGCTTCCACAAGCCCATGGTTTACCAGAAAAAACCTGGCACAGGAGATTCGGACATTGAGAACCGCCAGTCCGTGGAAGGCCATTACCTTTTGGACGCTCAAGACCACGTGCATTTTCAGCTCGGCGCATACGATCATAAGCGCCCGTTGATCATTGATCCCATCCTTGCCTACGCCACGTATATCGGTGGAAACGGCGGCGATACGGGTTTTGCCATAGCGGTGAACTCCACGAGTACCGTTCCCGACGAGGCTTATATCGCCGGGCTCACCAACTCCAGCAACTTCCCCACCAGCGGAGGAGAGCAGACAGCCTATGGCGGGGGTGGCGACTGCTTCGTGTCGGAAATCAACAACGCCGGAGCGAAACTGATCTTTTCGAGCTACCTTGGCGGCAGCGGCAACGACGCCTGCACCGCACTGTCCCTTTCCAGCAGTGGCACAATCTTTGTGACCGGATACACCAATTCCACCAACTTCCCCACTAAAGTTCCTACCGGCATCGGTACCTCGATTCCTTTTCAGCAAACGAATGGCGGTGGAACGGACGCCTTTGTCACGGAGTTCACTGCCCTTGGCGACAGCTTGGTCTATTCCACCTATCTGGGAGGCTCCGGGCTCGACCAAGGCAACGGTATCGCCAGCGATTCCAGCGGCAACGCCTATGTGACAGGCTTTACCCAATCCAGCAATTTTCCGATCCTTGCCGGCGCCTACCAGTCCAGCCTGGCCGGGTCGCAGAACGCCTTCATCGCCAAGATGAACCCCGATGGCACGGCGCTTTTATATTCAACCTACCTGGGGGGCTCATCGCTCGACTCGGGCCAGAGCATTCAGATTGATAATGCCAGCACTCCAAATATGTATGTTGCCGGTTATACCTTCTCCTCAAATTTCCCAACCGTTTCCCCCATCCAGGCGTCACTCGGCGGACAGGAAAATGCCTTTGTTGCGGAACTGAATGGCGCTGGTACCGCCTTGACATTTTCCACCTTCCTGGGCGGCGCTGAAGATGACGTAGCCAACGGGCTTGCACTCGACACCTCAAACAACATCTATGTTGTGGGCTCGACGACTTCCTCGAATTTTCCCGTCACTCCCGGCGCTTATCAGCTTGCGCTGAACGGCCCGGAGGACGCTTTTGTAGCCAAATTGAATGCCGGCGGGACATCCCTCGCCTATGCGACTTACCTGGGAGGGGGTGAGGTGGATGAAGGAAACGGCGTCGCCGTGTCCTCTTCGGGAAACGCCTACGTCACCGGCCTCACCGAATCGAGCAATTTTCCAACTCTGAACGCCGTGCAAGCCATCCTGGGAGGATCGTCTACCAGCCTCCAAGACTGCGGAACCACGAAATCAGGTTCGCCGATTCCCTGCCCCGATGCTTTTATTACCCAACTCAATGCGACGGGCACTTCAATAGTCTATTCAACTTTTCTCGGAGGTGATGGGTACGACTCCGGCCAGGCGATCGCTCTGGATAGTACTGGCGACCCGTACATAACCGGCACCACCATTTCCACCAACTTTCCGGTTACGGTTCCTAATTCCTCTCCCTATATCCCCCCATACCAGAACGCTTTGGTCGGAACTGCGGGCAACGCTTACTTTGCCAAAATCGATGTCGCGAATAATCCCCAGATCTCCGTCCTCCCTGGAACCCTCAATTTCGGCAGCCAACCCATCAATATTACCAGCACAGTGCAGCAGGTTTATCTCGTCAACCCCAGCACCACTCCCCTGGTCATCACCAATCTCGAGATTACGCCGATTAACAGTTCCACCACAGTATACCAACTCACGGAGCCGGCCACCGGCGGCTGTCTGGGCACGCTGCCTCCCAACGGCTCTTCTTGCAATTTTGGAGTCACATTTACACCCGACGAGACCACAACGCAAACCACCCAGCTGATCATTACGGATAACGCTGGAGGGACCACCGGGGCTGAGCAAGATATCACCCTGACAGGCATTGGCACAAATGCCGCCACCTCCGTCCAGGTTTCACCCACGACCCTCTCCTTCACGAGTCAGGCGGTAGGGTCCACGAGCTCTCCCCAAATCGTAACCATCACCAATCTCGGCATAAACACCTTAAGCATCTCCAGCATTGCGATCAGCAACAACAACCTGGACTTCACCGTGGTCAATCCCAACACCACGGGCACCACGGCCACCACTCCGGGTTGCTTGTATGTTGACAACACACTGGCAGCGGCGGGAACTCCCAACGCCATTACCAGTTGCTTCGTTTACGTTTACTTCAACCCCACGGCCAGCGGCACGCGCACGGCTTCATTGAGCATCACCGATAACGCCACGGGAAGCCCCCAGGCAGTGTCGCTGACGGGAATGGGCACGGCCGCGTTCACGCTGTCGAGTCCCAGCGGCCAGCTTACCCTAATCGGTAATACCTCAACGACGTTCACCATTGAGGCCAATGCGCCCCCCGGGTCATTCAATGGCACCATCTCGCTGGCCTGTTCCGCCGGAACCACCTGCGCGTTCAATCCCACAACCATCTTTGCCACGGGAGGAACCGGCAGCACCACTACCATGACGGTCAGCAACCTGACCAGCTCCTCGGCCAATCCTTATCCCTTTGTCGTGACGGGGACCAGCGGGTCGCAGTCGTATTCTCTCAACATGACCATCAATTTTGAGGACTACATGCTGACCATCAGTCCGGCGGATTTCCTTGTCCAGGCAGGAGGAACGGCCACCTACACCATTCTGGTTAATCCGTTGTTTGGCTTCAACAACCAGCCTGTGACACTTTCGTGCTACTTGTTCAGTCCCACCATTCAAGACACGTCGTGCACGTTCATCCCTACTGCCCAGCCGGTCACCAATGGTGTAACCCCCGCGCAAGTCACGCTGTCAATTACCACGGCCCATTACACCCCTCCCACCACCAAAGTGCCGCCGCTCTTCCCCAAGGGAAAACTGCCGCCCATCATTTTCGGGGTTTTGAGCCTGTTAGGCCTTGCCTCCTTGGCGTTCGGCAACCGGCGCAGGGCGCGGGCGGGCGGGTGGGCAACCGCCTGGCTGGGCGTGCGCGTGGCAGCCCTCAGCCTAATTCTGGCGCTCGATTTGGCGCTGGCCGCGTCTTGCCGTTCATCCACGCTGACCACGGCAGGAACCGTGACTGGAAACTACATCGTGACGATCCAGGGCGAGTTGGATTCCAACAACACGGTCAATCGGTACGCGAAGACCGATTTGTCTGTGACCACCACTCTGGGGACTCCCACAACGCCGTCACCGGCGCCATAGACATCTGGGGCCATTGACATGCCACATAAACACAACGGCCGGGCCTCAAGCCCGGCCGTTGTGTTTATGCCGGAAGTGGTTTGATCCTGAAATGGGGAATGCACATCACAACACCCGCTTCAGGTAACCCCGCGGGTTAAAGGTAATCAGGAAATACTCGCGGCTTGAATCGATCTGGAAGCGCGCATCTTCGCGCACGAATTGCTCCACTGCTCCCAGCGGGCCATCCACCGTCCCCAGGCCGTCGCCGGCACGGAAGAGATCGATGACCGTATCTTCCACAATGAAGTAGCTTCCCACGCCCACGAACTGCGCATAGGCGCGCAGGTCGCTCAGCACATGCTCGCGTGAATGGTCGCCGTCGTGAATCACCATGCCGCGGCCGCCCGCAGCGATTTGTGCTATGCGCGCCAGCGTCTCCGGCGCCAGGCTGTCACCTGTAATCTTGTGAATGCGCGGGTGCTCAACCTCGAAGAGCGAATGATCGATATCGACCGCGATCACCTGCCCGTGGCCAAGCAGGTCGAGCATGTTGGCCAGGAATTTCGTGCTGCCGCCTTCCGCGTTGCCGATTTCAATGACGAAGTCGGGCTTCACCTCGTGCAGGATCTGCTGGTAGACCCACGCATCCAGTACCATCTTGCGCGCTGTCGAGCCCATCCAGGTGACCTTGTTGAAAAGCAGTTCTTCGTGATAGCGAATCATCCACTTGCGCAGGCCCAGGGCCCAGCGCTTGCGATAATCGGCGCGCATCGGCCGCAGCCACGTCTTGATTTTTTTTAGGAACAGACTCGGGTCGCGCGCCAGCAGTTTCGAGTTGCGCT
>JASHTY010000067.1 GCA_030040315.1 Terriglobia bacterium
TTGACGACAGTGGTGGCAGCAGCAAGTTTGGGGTGGTGATTGCGCTGGATCATCCCGACCCGGTTCTGCGCCCGGGCCTGACCGGCGTGGTGACGATTGCCGCCGGCGAAGTGAAGAACGTGCTCTGCCTGCCGCGCCAGGCCATCTTCGCCAAGGACGATAACCCCATCGTCTACGTGCGGAAAGGAAGCGACTTCGCGCCGCAGAAGATCAAGATCACCCACCGCTCGGAAACGCGCGTGGCCATTGAGGGATTGGCGGAAGGAACGGAAGTGGCGCTGGTGAATCCGGAACTGTAAACGTCCAAGACATCTTCGAATGCATCTCCGTCGATGGGGGGTGGTGGCAAATGAGCGCGCCGGCCACACTCTTAGCTCCCCCGCCTGCGGCCCCCAAGCCTCGCGTTGCGCAGCGCTGGTGGGAAATTCTGCCGGAATTCCGCCAGGGGCTTGAATCGCTGGCCCTCCACAAGCTGCGCACCTTTCTGACCATGCTGGGAATGATCTTCGGCGTGGCGGCGGTGGTTTCCATGCTCTCCATCGGAGCCGGGGCCCAGCAGCAAGTGATGGCGTTCATCGAGCAGCTCGGCGTGCGCAACCTGATCGTCGAAGGCAAGGAGATAACCGACTGGCAGGCCAAGCAGAAGATTCGCCAGATCTCCCCGGGCCTTACCTTCCAGGACCTGCGTACCATTCTGGCCAATACTTCGGGCATTGAGTTTTCAACGGCGCGCAAACGCTTCACGCCTTCCAAGATGATTCCCAAGCCCCAGCAGGATATGCCGGTGATCTACGGCGTAACGCCCACCTATCAGCAGATCGTGAACCTGCGCGTGCTGGCGGGCCGATTTTACGACGCCGATGAGGACAAGCGCGCGGCGGCCGTGTGCGTGCTCGGCGAAGGCGCCGCGCTCAATCTCTTCGGCCAGCAGGAAGCGGTGGGAAAGTACGTCAAGGTCAACGAACAGTGGTTCCACGTGATCGGCGTGGCCGGTCCGCAATTGAGCACGCAGACACAACTGGCGGGCCTGCCCACCCAGGACCTGAACAACCTGATCTACGTCCCGCTCTACGCCGCCATGCTGCGCCTTGAGGACACATACAGCGGGCTGCGCGATGAAATCGACGGGATCTATCTGCACCTTGACGCCCAGGCTGACAGCTTCCAGACCGCCGAGGTGGCGCGCAGCATCCTGAATGTTTCGCACCGCAACGCCGGGGACTTCAGCATCGTGGTTCCTGCCGAATTGCTGGCGGATCAGCGCCGCACGCAGCGCATCTTTGAAGTGGTCATGGTGGCCATCGCCGCCATTTCCCTGCTGGTGGGCGGCATCGGCATCATGAACATCATGCTCGCCGGGATTCTTGAGCGCACGCACGAAATTGGAGTCCGCCGGGCGGTGGGCGCCCGCCAAAACGACATTCTGCGCCAGTTCCTGGTGGAGGCCGTGCTGATCTCCTTTGTGGGCGGAATCACCGGCATCTTTTTCGGGTTCGGAATATCCAGGCTGATTGCCTGGCTGGCCGGATGGTCGACCATCGTCACGGTGTCATCCATCCTGCTGGCATTTCTGGTTTCCGCGGCCGTGGGCCTGGTGTTTGGAATCTACCCGGCCATGAAGGCCGCGCAGCTTGATCCGGTTGAAGCACTACGGTACGAGTGAGCGCGAGCACATCCTCCCGCCGCTGCGCGCTCGCCGCCTGCCCTTGTTGTCCCGTGAAATTCGGAAAGAGCTTCGGGGAGCGTTCGGCTTGGCTCCCCGTCGCTGCAATCCGTAGTCATCCTCCGGCAAAGTCGGAGGCGTTTGCGGTGGCTGGCCCCTCAAAGGGAACCGTGCTGCCACCTCAACGAAACCCCTCACCCTATCATCCCTTCGCCCCTCTTCCCTCTCCCCTGGGGAGAGGGAAGAGGGGTAGGGGAGTTGGGGTGAGCGGTCAGGGTGGAAACGATGAATCTCCGAGGATCACCGATTCCCGGAACTCTCAAACTCCAGTTGCTTCCCCGGCAGAGCCGCGGGATCGATCATCCGATTCACTACAAGGAGTCACTCGATATGCGCAGCAAACTTTTTGCCGCTTGTCTGATCGTTATCGCCCCGATTGGCTCGACCGCGCCTGTGCTCGCGCAGACTTTCCCCGTGCCTGGCTACTTCCGCGAGATGGTCTATTCACCCCGGCCGCCCGCGCCCCTGCCTGATCCCAGGACCATTCGCGATTACGTCGCGGATGGCAAGCTGCGAATGAGCCTTCGCGATGCCATGCTGATTCTGCTCGCGCACAGCACGGAGATACACATCGACCGCCTGGCGATCAACAGCGCGGAGTTCAACCTGGAAGGCGCATTCGCCAATTTCGACCCCATGATGTTCTCCACCTTCAACGCTGAACGGGCAATAGCCCCGACGGACTCCCAATTGCAGGGCGCTCCCACTCTTAGCACCCTCGCGCAGACGGCCTCGTTCAACTACTACCAGACGGTGTCCACGGGAACGAACATCAACGTCGGGTTCAGCGCGAGCAAGGAGTCCACCAACAGCGTCTACAACTTCCTGAATCCCTATATCACCGGATCCCTGAACTTCAGCGTCACGCAGCCGCTGCTGAAGGGCAACACGCGATTCATCAATCGCGCTCCCATCCTGATCGCGCAGCGCAACCTGAAGCAGACGGCGGCGCAGTTTGAGGCCAATGTCAATGACTCAATCTACGGACTGGTGCAAGCTTACTGGAACGTCGTCCAGGCGCGGGAGAGTTTGCGAATCAACCAGAAGTCGCAGGATCTGGCCCAGGCGTCCTACGACCGGGACAAGCATGCGCTTGACCTTGGCGCACTGGCCCCGCTCGATATCTACCAATCGGAAGCGCAAGTGGCCAACCGCAAGGTGGCGGTGATCCAGTCGGAGTATTTTCTGAAGTCGCAGGAAGACCAGTTCCGCCGCATCATCGGCGCTGACCAGGACCCGGACGTTCGCACGCTGGAACTTGAGCTGGTGGAAAGCCCGGAACCCTCGGGCGCGCTGGAGCAGGTGGATTCGAAAGATGCCGTCGCCACGGCCTTCGAGCATCGGCCCGAACTGGAAGCGCTGCGCCAGCAGATCGAGGCGAACAAGATCGCCGTGCGCGTGGATCACAACAGCCTGCTGCCCAACCTGAGCGTCCAGGCGATATACCAATCGTACGGATTGGGCGGCAACCAGTACAACCTGAACGCCACTCCGCCTGCGCTGGTGTCGACCGGCGGATTGGGCGACGCGTTCAGCCAGATTGGCGGGTTCGATTACCCTACCTACGGATTCACCCTCACCCTGAACCTTCCCATCAAGAACCACGCCGCGGAGGCGAACCTGGGGAACGATCTGGTGCAGCGCCGGCGCGTGCAGTATCAGGAACGGCTGGAGGAAGAGAACATCACGCTTGACGTGGCGACTGCCGTCCATCAACTCGAGCTGGCCCGCACATCGCTTGATGCCTCACGCAAGGCTTACGAGCTTTCACGCCAGAGTCTGGACGCCGAGGAGCGCAAATACCAGCTCGGCGCGGAGACCATCTTCTTCGTGCTGCAAGCCCAGACCGTTCTGGCATCCGCGGAAGCCAATGTTCTGCAGGCGGAGATCAACTATCAGCTCGCCTGCGCCGCGGTGGACCACGCCACCGGAATGCTGCTCGACCACTACAAGATCGAAGTGCAGAAGATTAAGTCGTGAATCGAAGGGCGGGGCTTCACAGGCTGCGGAAAAACCCGGTGTTTTGGTTATCCGCTCCTTGCGCGAAGTGATCAACTATGGTTTTAGGGCGGCCCCAGCGGTTTCTTGCTGCGCTTCAGGGTTTGTGGGAGGCGATAGATTGCTCCCGGAGACACTGCGCCCTCGGCGACTTGCATCTGGGGCAGAAGCAATTTCTGCAAGCGCCGCAAATTATAGGCCGTGATCACCAGCCGATAGAACCAGTCCACGCGCTTCAGGCCTCGCAACTTGATCTGCCGGAGGGGACGATCGAGCTTTGCCCAGCCCAACACCCGCTCCATCAGTTTGCGCTTGCGCTGGCTGATCTCCCGCCGCGGATCGCTGCGCTCCTCCTCGCGCAGCGCGTTCTTCCACCCGTTCACTCCCTGCGCATACTCGCTGACGTGTGGAGCGATGCCGCGATCGTGCAGAGAAGAGACGAAGGCCGGATCTTGATATACCTTCGCCCGTGGGCGGGAGGGAACACCTCGTTCAGCATGGCCAGCGCCGCCGCGCGCTCATCCGCCGTCCCGGCACAACCGGCCCGTGCCGCCACCACCAGGCCATTTCGATTCTCCATCAGCGCGTGCCCCTGATAGCTCGGTACACTCTTGGCCGCGCTGGCCTTCTTATAGAGCCGCGCGTCGGGGCCGGTCTTGGACGCGACCTTATCAAGCAGCAGCACCTCCCCGCCCGCTCCCGATCCCTGCCCGGGCGCGGGCGGATCGCTCCTTGGCTGAAAACTTCGTGCCGCCGCCCAGGCCTGAATCAGCATCCCGTCCACGCTGAAATGCTCGGCGCTCAACAATTGCTTCTCCTGCGCCTCCACCAGCACCGCGCGCAGCAATTGCTGGCTCACCTCACCCTCGATCAGGCGGTCCCGGTTCTTGGTGAACACCGTCACGTCCCACCGCGGGTCGTCCATCTGCAGGCCCACGAACCGGCGGAACAGCAGGTTGTAGTTCAACCGCTCCATGAACTGTCTCTCCGAGCGCACCGAATACAGCACCCCAGCAGCAAGGCGCGCAGCAGCCGCTCGGGGGGAATCGAATCCCGGCCCGTGCACGAGTACTACTTGTCCAATTCCTTGTCGATGCGCTGCAGAGCGCGGTCGGTCAAGGCTCGAAGGGCGCGCAGCGGATGGTCGGCGGGAATCCGCTGCTCCAGGGTAATATAGCTGAACATCGCC
>JASHTY010000519.1 GCA_030040315.1 Terriglobia bacterium
CGTTTCAGGTCGTTTTTAGCGTGCGGACCCGAGTACTCCCACTGCGCGGCGTCAAAAGCCACGTTGCGCACAAAGTAAAAAACATCGCCGTGAATTTGATTGGTGCCGCCCTTGCTGACAACGTCAACTTGCACCATACTGCGGCCATACTCGGCAGAAAAGTCGCTAGTTTGCACTTTAAACTCCTGGATGGCATCGACGGAGATGGGGATGTTGGCCCCGCCAAACTCCCGCTCGTTATTTTCAACTCCATCCAGTTGGAAGAAGGTCCAGGCGCCGCTTTGGCCGTTCATGTCATAACCGGGCAACAGGTTGCGCTCCAGTCCTCCCGTTATCGGACTGCTGTTACCGCCTCCTGATCCAAAGGCATTGCTGTGGATGCCGGTGATGGAGCCTGCCGTAAGTTCCTGCAGTTGGGTGAAAAAGCGGCCGTTGAGGGGCAGGTCCGTGACTTCCTGGCTCTGTACGACGGTGCCCACGCTGGCGTCGGTAGTTTGCAGCAGAGGCATTGATCCACCCGCGACCGTCACTTCCTGCTTTGTCGAGCCAACCGCCAGTTGGATATCCACCTTGGCCTGTTGGTCAACGTTCAGTTGAATGTTCTCGACCCGCTTGGTTTGGAATCCGCTTTTTGTCGCCTCAATGGTGTAAGTACCGGGGACCAGATCGGGGATGAAATACTCCCCCGCGCCTGTGGTGACCGAGGTCGTCTGAACGCCTGTGGCGGTATTTGTCACCAGCAAATGCACTTCGGGGAGCACCGCGCCAGTAGTGTCCTGAACAGTGCCACTGAGCGTGGCTCTACCCATGGCATTTTGCCCCAGTGCAATGACGCTGAATGCTAAACACACCAACACCGTCCCCACCGCGATCGATAGACGTTTCATCGCCGTTCCTCCTGTATTGTCCAGATTATCCGACGCAGGCTTTCATTCCACGCCACGCTTGCCGTGCCGAACTCGCGTGGCGCGGGAAAGGGTGTAATAGTGTCCGCTTAAGCCGCCGACCGACCTAAGATATCTAATATCTGGTGCCAAGGTACGGCTGATTCTCCAGTGTGTCAAGCTCTTTTCAGTTTTTTTCGAATAGCAGTTCCAACGGTTGCCAATAACCTAATTCGACATGGGTTCGGGGTTTGTGGACTGGCTGGCCTCATTCAATGAATCGGCCGCAAACCGAGTCTAGATTTTTAGCTCCCAGCCCTTCCGAAAATTCGGCTTGAGGTACTGGTTTGCTTCATCGTTGTTGGTAAAGCGCCGCGCCTGCGCATCGTACTCCAGCTTCCCCTTGAAGCGATAAGCAATTGCCCCCAGCGTGACCCATTCCGCATACGGCCCTGCCAGACTGAAATTCGAGCAGGCCGGCACGCCTCCTTTGCAAGCGCGGAGCCAGTCGCGGTAATGTCCCGGGGAGCGCGGAAGGACGGGTGGAGGCAACGTGTAGTCTGCCCAACGCGCAGCGGGCAATAGTTGCACTCCTTCACCTCTCCCCACCGTCGCCATGTAGCCCTTGTCGCCTACAAAGATCGACCCGTCCTGAAGCAGAACCCCCGCGGGAGCGCTCCCATTCCTGTGCCGGGGCTGTGCCCCACCGAGAGGACTCGCAAAGTATCCATCGGTCGTGGAGGTCTGCGGTCTTCCGCTCCACCCGCGAGATGAACCGATATCCGGCCGTCCACGCTCGGCGAGGTTGTTCGGCTCCGGCACCAGCACCTCATTTTCCAGGCCTTGGGGATGGTAATAGTCCGCGGGGTCGCCGGTTCGCGACGTGTCATACCAAAACACAGAAACGGGCGGCATGTTTCCGCGAGCGGGAAAGTCAAACCGCAGCAAAGCGTATAAGGGATAGCTGAAGCTGCTGGTTTTCCTCGCGCGGACGCATTCGACCGCTATAGGCGAACCCAATTGCAAGGCTTGATTGGCAGGCCCCAGGGCATGAATAGCCGCGTCCCCCAGCGAGCCAGTGCCGAAATCATAGAATCCGCGCCAGTCGTGCGGGACGTAGAAGCCATAATTACTCCCGGTGTAGGGGCCCGTTTTGCCGTCAGGGATGTGGTCCTTATCCCAGCCGCCGGAGGTGTACGGCCGCATCGTGGCGCAGCCCAGCCACAGGTCCCAATCCAGCCCTGAAGGTACGGGCTCTTCCGAGGGAATCGAGGCAATTGCCTGGGGCCAGTTGGGCGAGCTGGTAACGGCATGGACCTCCGTGACATTTCCGATCTCACCTGACCAAACGATCTCGCAAGCCGTCCGATGGCCCTCGTGAGAATATCCCTGATTGCCCATCTGCGTCGCAACCTTGTATTTCAGCGCGGCCTCGGTCAACAGGCGGGCCTCCCAGGGAGTGTGCGTCAGCGGCTTTTCAACATAAACATGCTTTCCGCGCTCCATGCACCACAGCGCCACGGTGGCGTGCATGTGGTCGGCGGTGGAGATGACCACGGCGTCGATGTCATTGCCACTTTCGTCAAGCATTCTGCGGAAATCAGAGTATTGTTTTGCTTTCTCGTATTTCTTGAAGGAGGGCGCCCCCTGCCGGGAATCCACATCACACAGGGCGACGACCTCAATATTCTCTCCGGACAATCCACGTAGATTTTCCGCTCCCCGGCCGCCGATTCCCACCGAGGCAATGTTCACCCGTTCGTTGAATGACTTGTATCCGCCGGCTTTCAGTGATGGGACACTCCCGGCTGGGGCGGCGGCGAGTGAGGGAGCAGTGGCGCCGGCGACTGTAAACAACGAGCCCATAAAAAAATATCGTCGTGAAATTCGATGTCCTGACATTTCTTGCCTCCTCCGTGGGGGCGCGTGGATGTTTTCGCCTCCCGGCGGTCGCCTCGATGCTGTGGTTGTCCCTGTTCTGCCCCCGGGGTTACGCCAGCGCATCCTTGCAGAACTTCAGGCACCTGGCGATTTCCGTGGGAGTCGTGGACCCCTCAGGGATGCGGTATTCCAGCTCAATCGCCGCCGGAAACGTGTAACCCTCGGCTTTCATAAGTTGAAGAATCTCTTTTAGCGGCGTATCGCCCTGGCCCCAGGGCATGTTGCGTCCCCCATTCGAGGGCAACTGGCGGTCCTTCAAATGGAGGCTGGTTATCCTGTCGTGGTGCTCCTTGATGAAGGGGATCGGTGATTCACCGGTCGCCACCAGGTAATGTCCAACGTCAAAGTTAACGCCGTTGAACGGCGACTGCGACAGGGCGGTATCCCAACTGTGATAGTTCACGTGAGTGTGGTTGTGGAAGCCCACCCTGGTCTGATATTTCTCTGCAAATTCGCCGAACGTCTTGGTCAGAGCGGTTTCTTCAGGAAGCTCCACGGTAATCTGGTTCGCGCCCACTGCCCGGGCGCTGCGGAAGAAGTAATCGAATTCCTCGTCGGAGATCGCGGGCGTAATGTTGGCAAGCCGGAATGCGTACATATTCACACCGGCATCGTTATAGAGCTTTCGCAGCGCTTCGTACTTGCTCATGGGGACGGAGAGACGCCATTGCTTCAGCTCCTCGGCAGCCTTTTGCCGCGCCTCTTGTCTTTGTTGTACTTCTTGCGGTGAGGGGGTTTGACCGGCTGCGGCACGAGTCGAACCGGAGTACCCCTGGCGAGGCTCGCTCGGCGCACCCGCGTATAACTCTGCTCTTAGATCCTGCATTTCGATCGCGTTAATTCCAACCTGAAGCAGCGTCTTCAGCGTCTGATCGGCAGGGACGGGAATATCCGGAAAGCTGTAGGGGGAAATGATGATGCCGATTTGAACCCCGCCGTACTTGGAGTCGGGATACGCCAATGGATTGGCGATGACATTTGGTTTGGCCACGGCAAGGGCCGTGAAAGCACCCTTCAATATGTCGCGTCGCGAAAGAGTCATGTTATTGATCCCCCTAGTCGACCACCTGCTCGCGCGGGCTGGGGCAGACACTCTGTTTGTGTCTGCGTTTCCAAAACTCCCGACTGGCTGTCCTCTCCGGAAGACGCAGACATTGAAAGGCATGTCTGCGCTAGCCGGCTTGCAGCTTTCCCGACGCAGGGTTGCATCCCCGGCCAATCGTTTGCGTGTGGGTCAGGGTGCCGAGGGAAGAATTAATTCAGACTTCTTATAAGCCGACCAGTCCTGGGGAATAAGCGGGAAATTGCCAAATCCATATGCGCCCAAAGCAGTGAGGTAGCGCCTCAAAACCCCCATCGAGATTGAATCGATCCCACAAAATATCTAATATCTCACAGTAAGCTATTTCGAATCGTGAGGCGTGTCAAGCGTTTTTGGGCCTTTAGAATATCGTTTTAAGCAGGTCGCGTGGGGCGCCAGATAATAGAACGAGGTCGGATCGTAACGGCGGACGGGAAGATGCAATTGGGTAAGAATCTTGCCAAGATCGCAACGCTTCTGGCTCTGATGTGTCCTTTGGCCGTCTCACTGATTCGGGGGGAAGCGACGGCTCATCCGCTATCGGACTACTTTGTCTACGTTGGAACATTCACTGCCCCGCCGACGCCGCCAGAGCCACCCCGCCCTTCCACGAGTAAGGGGATTTATGTATACGCATTTCTCGCGGCAACGGGCCAGTTGACTCCTCTCGGAATTGCCGCGGAGACGTTCAGCCCATCTTTTCTTGCCGTCCACCCCAACCATCGGTTTCTTTACGCGGTGGTGAACAGAGTGAGCGGAGGAGTCCGCTCCTATGCCATCGATTCGAAGACGGGCAAGCTTACCCTCTTGAACGAGGTTGCATCGCATGGCGACAATCCGTGTTATCTGGAGGCCGATCGGCAGGGGGAAGACATTCTGGTGGCGAATTACACCAGCGGGCGTGTGGCCGTGCTTCCCATCAAGCCGGACGGCCGCCTGGGTGAGGCGACGGCGGTGGTTCAGCATGCGGGGTCCAGCATTGACCCGAAACGCCAGCAGGGTCCACACGCTCACATGATTAGCACTTCTCGGGACGATCGCTTCGCATTGGCCTCGGATCTCGGACTGGACAAAATCTTCATTTACCGCTTCGACGCCGAGCGCGGAAGCTTGCAGGCAAGCGATCCTGCTTTCGCGGCTTTGAAGCCGGGCTCCGGGCCGCGCCACTTCTGTTTCCATCCCTCAGGCAAATTTGTATACGTGGTCAGCGAGATGGCCTCCACGGTGTCGGTTTTCGGTTTTGACCACGCTTCGGGAAATTTGACTCCCCTCCAGACCGTTTCAACCCTGCCACCGGATTTTGCCAAGGAGAATACTGGAGCGGAGATCGAGGCGCATCCCAATGGCAGGTTTCTTTATGCCTCGAACCGGGGCATGAACAGCATTGTGACGTTTGCTATCGACCCTGAAAAGGGCACGCTCACGCAGGTCGCGCAGACCTCGACCGGGGGGAAAGGGCCGCGCGCGTTCGAAATCGATCCTGCGGGCTCGTTCCTCTTCGCTGCCAATCAGGTCTCCGAAAACGTCGCGATCTTCCGAATCGATCCGTCGTCCGGGCGCCTGACGCCAATCGGGCAGTTCAATGTGCCGGCTCCGGCCACTATAAAATTTGTGCCGCGGGAATGAGGATGCGCCGGCCGGAAGCGCAACCGCTGAAGGGCAAGCCCTGGTGCAGAATCCCCCGTGCTTAATCCGGCCCCGGAAAACCGTTCTGCAGCCCGAAATCTCACGGACTGGGGTGGATTCGTCTATCGCTGGACCTGATCGACCGTGGCTGCCGTTGAAGCAGTCCGGGAGAGAGGGGGCATGTTGATAGGAACATCCACATCGAGGTATGCGGCAACGGGCATAGTGCCCCAGCGTGCGGGGTGGAAGGTCCAACCGCGCAGAGCCTCGCGCGCCGCATCAAACTGGTCTTTCCCCGTGGGAGAAAATGCCATGTCGTCCACTTCTCCCTGGTCATTCACCAGCAGACGCAGGTGAACCACGCCTTCCGGATGCGCCACGTTCGCGCCCGTTTGCACAACCTCCGCAGGCTTGACCTGGCGCATAAAATCCCTCTCCGCTTTCTGCGGAGTCAGGAAGTCGCGTTGTTCCCTGTCTTCGGGAGGCTCCTCGAAAAACCCGTTGTTCAGCGTGAATTTCAATTCCACGGTGGTGATAAAACCCGAAGGTCCGGAAGAAGTCTTCAGCGGATGATAAACCCACTTTCGCGTGGCTTTCAGGGCAGACTCGGCAAGCACCGGATTGCCCTGCAGCACGTGAGCGTTGGCCACTCTGCCGGCATCGTTCACAGTGAGTTCCAATTGCACAACCCCCTGAACGTAATTGACCTTGGCCACGGGGGGATAATCAGGTGGCTGTTGCGTCATCAGCAGCTTGGTGGCTTGCTTGCGGCCCATGATCACCGGCGGGCTGCCCAGGCTAGGGCTTGATCGGCCGGCTTGGCCCGACTGGATTGACTGGGCGCCCGCTAGGATGGGAATGCCGGAAATAACCAGGGCAAGAGCGGGGATAAGGTCGCGATATGGTCTGCGGTTAATCATCGCCTTCGAAAATCACCACCGCCACAACATAGCGGTCGGAATGCGAAATCGAAATCGACATCCGCGTAACGTGCAATTCCCGGGCCACTTCCAAGGCGCGCCCGGTCAGAACCAACTCCGGCTTGCCGCTCGGCAGGTGTGTCACTTCCACATCCAGCCAGCGGACTCCCGCGCCCCAGCCGGTTCCCAGCGCCTTGAACGCTGCTTCCTTGGATGCGAATCGCGCAGCATAGCGTTCCGCGCGATTTTTGAATTTCTCGCAATAAGCGATTTCAGCCGGAGTAAAAATTTTCCCAGTGAACCGGTCGCCGTGGCGCTCGAGACTCTGCTCAATTCGCGCGGTCTCGGCGATATCCACTCCGGTTCCGAGAATCATCGTCTAGCCGTGCGCTTGCCGGGATTAGTCCGTAAGGAAAGGTAAGAATAAAATTATTGGCTTGTGACCGCTCCGCTTAAGCCCCGCTCTTCGAAACAATAACAAATCGTGGGGCTGAATGCAACGACACCGGGGCAATTGACGCTCGTGGTGCGGGTTGCTAAGATAACGGGGTTCAGTTTTGGGGAAGGAGCCAGTCTGTGGATAGTCGTCACCGCCATCAATTGAAGCAGGATGAATTCAAGGACTCCCTGGTTCAGATCGAAGAGTACATCAAGCAGCACTACAAGGAGATTGTGAACGTAGCAATTCTTGTCATCATCGTCGCCGGCCTGACCGGCGGCTTGAAGTATTACACTGATCGGCAGGAAGCCGCCGCCAATGCCGACCTGGGCGAGGCGCTTGCGACGTTTCGCGCTTACGTCGGGCAACCGACTCCCGACGCCGGCCCGGCGAACACGAGCTATGCGACCGCGCAGGAAAAATACAAGAAGGCGCTGCAGCAATTTGAAGCCATCGTGAACAAGTATAAGATGGTGCCGCGCCCCAAGGCGGTGGAAATTGCGCGTTACCAGGCAGGCGTTTGCCAGTCGCTGCTGGGCGACCACGCCGGAGCGATTCAAACTCTCACCGAAGCCAGCCAGGACCACGACCGGGAACTGGCCTCCATGGCGAAATTTGCCCTGGCCGGGGAACTGGCAAGCACCGGTAAGGTGCCGGAGGCGGCAAAGTATTTTCAAGATCTGGCCGACCACCCCACACTAAGCGTCCCGAAGGCAACCGCGCTGCTGGCTCTGGCGGATGCCTACCGCGATTCGCAGCCCGCCAAGGCGCGTGAGATTTATGAGCGCGTGGAAAAGGAGTTCGCTTCCAACGCGCCCGTGGCGGAGGCTGTAAAGCAGGATATTTCCACACTCGCCCCATAGCCCGTTGCGCAAGTTCCCCACCATCTGTCATCCTGATTCCCGCAGGATGGCACTGACCATGCTCACACAATCCAATCGCCAAGACATGTTCGCCTCTTGCTTCATCGTGCTGACGGCGTCCGTGACATATATCGGGTACGATC
>JASHTY010000520.1 GCA_030040315.1 Terriglobia bacterium
TGGCATCTGCTCTCGCGTGTCGAAAGTGGCCAGCGGGAAAAGGTCTACCATCGCTTGAATGCCCTCGCACCTCTACCAGCCGGCGCTACCAAAGAAGGCGTCCTGCGACTCGACCCACCGATGCTGGACTTGTGGTGGAACTCGCTCGGATTTGACGACATCGCAGTTTGGCGCCATTGGGAACGCTCATGGGCGGCCGCACAGTCGTCCAGCGAAAAATAGACCCGGGACACGCGATGTAAGTCGCATGGCTTTGGTGGGGCGGTAATCTACAAGCGTCGCCCTTCTGCGGCGATCTCACATCAACGATTGCAAGCTCACTCTCAAACCTCCCGTTTGAATTACCGCCATTGGTTTCCAGGCTGTGTTAACACCCTGCCCATCGCCGGCGTCTTAGTCAGCGCAAGATGAATTTTCATCGAGGAGGATTCAACCATGCACTCAGCAAGGTATCTACGGTGCATCGCAGCCGCGGCCGCACTCTTGCTTTCGATTGTGGCCGCCGCTCAGGCGGGCCCGCCACTGATTTGCCACTCCATTGAAATCGGACCGGCGAAGACCCTGCCCTCAGTGAATTGGAATAACGTATCGGCCTCCGGCTATGACTTGCAGAACCTCATTCATGACACGCTGGCGATTCTCGATTCGAACGCACGGGTGCTCGTGCGCATGGAGACGTTGCGGCGCGCCACGATTTACGCGCGCCAGGACCCGCAGATTGCGAAAGAGTTGCTGGCGCAGCTCCGCGAGCGAGCGGCGAAGTCCGGCGCGGCAGGTAGTGCCGACGCCTTGTCGTGGTTTGACGCCGGCTATCTGGTCGAGACCTACAAGCAATGGATAGGCCGAGGCGAATCAAATCCCGCGGCAGGCCTGGATGGATACGCCTGGGTCAGAAAAGCCATAAGCCTGCGCGGGCCTGACGCCGAAATGGAATTCGCGGCGGCGCTCATCACACTTTCCGGGCCGGAGCGCGAGCATCGCGAACACGCATGCCTGGCGATGGCCGGGGCAAAGACCGATTCGTTGCTTGCTCGCAATCTGGCTTCGCAATTTCATAATCAAACCGTTGCCGAACTGCTGGCCAGTTCCTCGGCAGGAGGAGTGGGAAAATGAGAGCATCGCCCACAAATCTCTGTACGAGAACAAGGTCGGCGCTCTGGCTTGCCGGCACTGCGACTTTGGCGGTAGCGCTGCTGGCCTTTGGCACCCCGCTTGTTCCGCAGGAAAATCAGGCCCCTGATCTGACGGTTCACGAGTGGGGAACCTTCACGGGCATAGCCGGCGAGCAGGGCAAGGCCATCAAGTGGACGGCCTATAGCGGTGCTGACCCCGACGTGTTGCCTGGCTTTGTCGAGTCGATCTCGAACACCAGTTTCAAGGGCGGCCTGGCTGGCACGATTCGCATGGAAACGCCAGTGATCTACTTCTACTCCTCCCAGCAGGTCGCCGTCTCCGTGAATGTGGCGTTCCGACGGGGATTGATCACGGAGTGGTACCCGCACGCGGCAAGCGTGCAGCCCGTCAAGCCCTTCCCCGCCAATCTGGAGCCACTGACAACGGGCGGAAGCGGAAGCATCGCGTGGAACGTTACAGTTTTTCCTACGTTCGACGGCGAGTTTCCGCGCCAGGATTCGGCCAGCCGCTACTATGCCGCGCGCAAAACATCTTCGACGCCCTTGCTGGTCAATTCGCCATTGGGTGAGCAACAGGAGAAGTTCCTCTTCTATCGCGGAGTTTCCGCTGCTCCGCTTCCCTTGACCGCCGAGCAAAACGTAAAGGGCGACTTGTTGGTCAAGAGCCTGAGCGACGACATTCCCGCGTTGGTGTACTTTGAGCGTCGCGGAAATCGTATTGGATACACATTAGGCACCGGCGGGGAGGAACTTTCTCTGAACACTCCCACACTTGATGGCGACCTCGATTCCCTCAACGCTGAGTTGATACGGATGCTGATTAATCAGGGTCTCTATCCCGAGGAGGCCCAAGCTATGCTGGCGACGTGGCGCGACTCCTGGTTCGAGGAAGGCAGCCGCCTGATTTACATAGTTCCTCGCGGATTCCTTGACCAGGTTCTGCCGCTAACCATTGACCCTGCACCCGCACAGTTGCAGCGGGTCTTTGTGGGGCGCCTGGAGATCGTCTCACCCTCGACGATTCGCGATGTTGCCGGCGCGGTCAAAACCTGTAACAGCGCATACCTGGACAAATACGGCCGATTCCGCGGTGCGATTCTCCAGATCGTAAGGGCCACTTTCGATTACTGTGCGAGTGCGTATGGAAAGTGATTCTCACCAGGGCGGCCGCATTGGGTTAGCCTCTTACCGCGCAACCGGCTCGCGCATCAGCTTTTCCATTTCGTCGGCGGTCTTGGCGTGATCGGGGAAATTGGTGACGCGGATATCAAAGGAGTAGCGCTTGCTCACACCCATGGCTTCATACAAGGCATCGGCGACGCGCACCGCGACGCTGCGCGCAAGCTCAGCGCCCGTGGAAGGAAGCAGCAGTCCAAACACTCCGGAGGAAAACTGGTAGATGGAATCCTCGCCGCGCAGTTTGATCATCATCGCCTTCACGGCCTCGCCGAACGCGGAGTAAATCTCCTCGCCCTCGGAAATATCCTGCGAAACTTCCAGTGAAATGGTTAATCCCGAAAGCGGCTGCCTGCTTTTCGATGCGCGCTGAAGTTCCAGCGCCAGCCGGTCGCAAAACTGGTTGGGCCCGAACAGAGTTTCCAGCAGTTCTTTATTGCTTTGCGCGCGCAGTTCCATATTGCGCTTTCTCTCCTCGCTAAGTTCCCTGCGAAGGTGCGCGATGACGATAAGGCGGTCAATCAAATAGCCGGCAAAGAGCACGGCAAGCACGCAAAATGCGACAATTCCCTCGCGCGCAGTGCGCTTGGTCAACCAGAGTCCGCCCTGGGAAGAGAGCGCGAACATGTGCAGGGCCAAGCCGATCGCCAGGACGATAATCATCACAATCGCCAGGCCCCACAATTGCCGGCCGCGGCTGTCGATATCCTGCAGGCGAACTCGGTCGAAAACCCGCATGTCCGTTAAACCCTCTCCGTGAGGGGGCGCCACGAAGCTTGAAGGCGGGCGCAATTCCGCGATCACAGGTCCGGTTTGGTGATTCCCGATGTTCATGGCGCTACCTCGTCGGGAAACTCCAGCTTAACTCGGACGCCAGGGGATCATTGGCGGGCAGGCTGGAGAGTTTTGAAACCAACCCCCCCGCCTTCGCCGAAGCGTGATTGTACAATCCTCCCAGCGCCGTACGGCGGACCGGCAATGGTTGTGCCACATCGGCGATCACTTTGTAAAGAGCATCGGCGGCGCGGTCG
Organism: Terriglobia bacterium; assembly: GCA_030040315.1. Taxonomy (GTDB): domain Bacteria; phylum Acidobacteriota; class Terriglobia; order UBA7540; family UBA7540; genus Bog-366. The sequence goes on from JASHTY010000520.1 coordinate 3,341, forward strand.
GAAGGTACGGCACCCAGGGCTATCACCGCTTTTTCCAGCACTCCGCCCTTGAACTCCTTCTTGCTGAGCACCAGCGCTTCCAGGTGCTCGACGCTCATGGGGTCTTTCAGCACGGTCAACTCATCCAGCGCCATCTCCAGCACGCCGGCCTGAAGGTGCGGCAGGGCTTCCGCCAGCACTTCTCCCCGCCCCGCGACATTGCTTTTTAAGATTGCGGTGACGGCAGCTTGCTGTACTTCGAATTGCAAATGGCGCAGCGCCCCGCGCAAGTGGGTGGGCAACTCCGGATCGCCGAGGTCGCCCAGGATGTACGCGGCGCTGCGCACGGCTTCCCAATTGGGGCTGGTGAGCCGCTTCACCGTCGCTCCGATTGCCGAAGAGCCCATGGCGCGGATCAAACGAACCAAGGGCAGTCGGTTGGAAGCGGCAGGTTCGTCATCCAGGCGACGGTGGGCCGCTTCGGCACCCAAGGGCCCGACCATAGTAAGCAGAGAGGTCGCGGAATGCACCCACGCCGCATCGCTGCGCCGCTGCAGAAACGAGTCGATCAACCTGTCCAGGGCTTCCGGGGTGAGGAGCGCGGCCAGTGCCACCCCGCAGCAATCGTTATGACGTCCCGGCCGCCTGGCGATGAAGCGCTTCAAGTCGGATGCAATCTTGTGGACGAACTCAAAGTCTTCAAAGCGGCCGGCATTCTGCGCCACAACGGCCAGGCAGTTGGTCGCTTCCGTGTGGGATGGCCAGTGCAGGTGGGTTTCATCCATGATCTCCCGCAGAAGGGGTTCCGCCAAAGTGTGCATCAGCGGAACTGTCTGCACGCTGGCCAGGGCCTGAAGCAGATCCGGTGTGCGCTTCAATTCCTCCGCGCGGACCGACGAAGGCGCCCTCTCCCACGTGGAGAAATAGTGCATGGAGGTCTCCGTCGCTTCGGAAACCTTCCCCTCCGTCATCGCTTCCTGAACGTATTGAACCAGGCGGGTAAAGTCCTGTGCAGTGAAACGCATCAAACTGAGAAGTTGGGAATTTTTTTTCTCAGGGGGAAGGGTGAACCACACCACCTCCCGCCGGATGCGCTCGTAGACTTCCTTCGGCAGGTTTGCCTGTTCGATGAATTGTCCCAGTTTCTGCAGAAGGCGTTCGGCCACGCGAGTGGCCTTCAGCCCTCGCATTAATCCCTGAAGAACGTCGCGATCTACGACTCCCGGACTGCCCGGGCCGATGGCGAAGCCGGAACTTCCCACCTTCGCAGCCGTTTCCAGTCGCTGCGTGGCCCAGCCTGCGATGGCATCTTCCATCAGGTCGGCTGCAATCTCATGGGTGGGCTGGCCGCGCAAGTCGGACTGCTTACTCTGCGGCAGGGCGGCAAGCAGGGAGTCGGGACTCATACTGGAGAGCACCTGGGCCATGGCAGAGAGGACCTCGGTAAGGTCACCCTCGGGATTGGCTACCAGATTTCGGGTGGCTTGGGCGGCCAGGGTGGCCAGCTCCTGGGGGTTTTCACCCACCCCCTGCGTCTTTTTTACCCCTGCAGCCTCAATCAGCATGTCCAATGCGGCCATGCCACCGGCCGATTCCGGGGCCAGAATCGCCTTCGCCGTGAGGTAGGAATCCATGTCCATCCCCACATCGATCATGCCGCTTTCGTCTTCCTTGGGCTTTATGGCTGCCGAGATTCGGACGCCTTCGATGGGGTTGGCGGCCAGGAATTTCTCAATTCCGCCCCTTTCTGTTATGACCGCCGGGCGCGTGCTTAACACGGAAAGAGCGCGCTTATAGTCCTTCAGCGTAACGTCCGCCTTAAACGTGAGGGCGGCGATTCCCCGCTTGGCAAACTCCACTTCCAGGTGCGTGATATTCGCCTGGGTGGCAAGGCTCTTGTTCAGCAGAACTCGTTGATTCATAAAGCCAAAAGTGAACTGGCCGCCCTGCTTCAGCAACGGCGTCAGCAGGTCCCAGCTATGCTGAACGGACTTCTCCGCCGCCGGGTGATCTACCGAGTACACGGCGCTGATTTTGAAGACGGTCTGGAAGGCCTGACCAAAGGCCAGCCCTTGAGTCTTGAGCTGGCTCTTGTCCTGGCTCATTGCCGGAGTAGAATGTGTTCTTGTCGCCACTGATGCTTCCTACTAAGCGTTGCCATCGTTAGGAATGGCCAAGCTCTTACTTCGGCAATTCCACACATTATCATGAGTATTTCTTGCCTGCCATCGCAAATTCCGGCGAAATAGGAAATGCTGTCCGAATTGCAGAGCAATTTAGATGCCATTTCGGACTTTTGTTAGGCTTTACCACGGCCCACACTACGAATGGTTTCACGCACTCGGCGAGATGGGCCTAACCACGGCTGCGGGCACAGATCAGAATTCGAGGTGCCGAGCCGCGCAAAACCTCGGTCTAGACTGCACCCCGCCCAAATCCGAAGCTTTTTTTGAACAACTTCTGGGGTAATCCCCCTAATAGAGTAATTCAAGATCTATTCCCGTCGATGCTCTGAGTGGCTTCTTGCACTCCGATTGTTTGGATGATATAAGCCAAGAACAATTCAGCCGATTCTTTCTTTTCAACAACTTCTGGGGAAATACCGCCAATAGATTATGTGATACTGGGTGCATGGAGTAAGGAGAATTCCTTGCTTTTTTCACACTTACCATAAGCTCACATGCGGGGCGTCCCCCTGCCGGGATTTCAAACCGGAGCATGATCGCTCCACCGCACAGGAACGCCCTAGATTTACTCAATGTTGACTGCATCACGTCGTTAAATGTAGATCAACAAGTCGTGATGCGAATGAACTTCAGGCGAGCGCGCTCTCGGCGAGTTCATCGCGAATGGATTTAGCCAGAGCATCGACTTCGGCGACTGGCCGCAGCGTAATGTCCGCGTCTCTCAGGATTCGGAATGAGTGCCCTGCGGTTTTATCGTTGCGCGCGGGCAAGCCCTCCACAACAGCGGTGAGTTCAGCAGGTTGCCTGGCGCGGACGTAGCCGATGGTGAGCGAAAGGACGCTGGCAAGTTCAGCGTCGCGATGCAGCGACAGTGCGTGCAGCAGCCTCAGGCGGCCGTTGCGCTTTCCTTCGGAAATTGCGGGCCGGTAGCCGAAGTCAAAGTGGAACGGATCGCCGGGGTGAGTGAGCGCCGCCGCGGGGATGCGCTTCTCGAGGCGATTGTCCTCAAGCACGCGGGCACGGCGCAGCGCCTCCACAAAGCTCTGCTTGATGCGCATGCGAGTGTCGGCGGTTTGAACCACGGATGCGCGCTTCCCAACCAGTCTCTCGAAGAGTTGCAGAATCTGTTCCCGCGGTTCAGCCGCCGCCACCGGGCGCGCCGGCGCAAGCTGAATGGCGTGAGAAAGCGATTGCTCCATCGCCTCGAGAAATCCCTGCAGATTGTCTTCGTGCTGTTGAATTTGCTGTTCGAAATATCCCTGCAAACCGCGCAGAAATTCCAGGTCGGCCTGCCGGTAAAAATCCCTGATGCGGCGCACGTCGCGAGTGATCAGGCAATCAAGGAATTGCTCCTGCGGGCTGTGCAGAAGGATTCCGATGTTCAGAAATTCCTCCCGTTCAGCATGAGGAGCGTAGCGCACGACGTAGTAGGAGCAGGTTTTGTCGCTTTGATCGGGCGGCATATTTTTCAGTGCCAATTCGGGAACGGCGCGAGAACGGAATTCCTGGCATCGATAATCGCCTGCCGGACAGCGAATCGGCGCGCATAGAGCGCTATCATCAGTTGCGCCAGCTCGTGGGGATAAGGCTCACACCATTTGTCCGGAATTCCCCGAACGCACTCCTCAAGTTCATCCATCGCCAGATTCTCGACGCGGGTCAGGAAAGGCTCAAAGGACTCCATACCCCTGACCTTTTCATAGACCAGGCGGCGCGGGTAGAGGCCGCGAAGCGGGCTATCGGGGAACGTCCATTCGCCGTCGTTGAAGCAAAAGCCCTGGTCGATCATTGTCACGGAGTATGCGGCACCCGTCTCGTCAGCACGGCGATGAAAGATCACCTGGCGGCCGTCGCAGTTGCAGGTCCACTTATCGAAAACGAAGGCGCCCAGGAATGCCGCGCTCAGGTTGGCGACGCGGCGCAGAAGGCGGTCGGGCAGGAAGTCCACCACCAACGTTTCGCTGGGAACGCCCGGGAAGCGAGAGCCGAATTGCGTGCCGGGAAGAATGGGCTCGCGCCGCTCACCCAGTTCGAAAATCAAATGGGGTGAGGATCCCAGCAGCGCGCCGGAAACCTCCACAAAGGCTGGGGAGGCAACGGGCAGGCCGATTCGCTGCGCCAGGCGCGACGCCAGCATTTCGTTGGCGAGAACCCGGGCGTGCTGGGGATTGTTTTGAAACTTTACGACGTAGCTCGCACCGTCATCGCACCGAACCAGCCAGGGTTGGGAAGCGCCGCGCATCCGGCGGACGAATTCCCAGGCGCGAAGACGCGGCGGAGCGATTCCTTCCGCTGTCGGCAAAAAGGACCGGGGTTGGGTGGATATTTCTGAAGTGCCTTGCAAATCCCTGAGGTTAGGCCGGGAGACTTCCGGGGACACGCGGAACCTTTGCACACACACTCCCTCGCAGGCCAGGCTGATCGGCAACGCCGGTGGAAGGGCGAGGCTTCAGCCCCGCCGCCCGGGGACGGGCCAGGTTCTTTGGGGCTTTACAGGCTGCGGAAAAACTCGTAGCGGCGGGTTTATCCCGCCATCGTCGCGTTTAGACAACAAAAGTTTTGGCGACGTAAAGTCGCTGCTACGTTGCAGATCGTGAGTTCATCCGCTGCCTCATTAGCCCCTGGAGCAATGCGGCACTGCTTCAGAGCCTAAAGGCCCCTTGGCCGTGCTCTCCGCAGCGGCGGGGCTCAAGCCCCGCCCTTCCGACACTAGCGCCGCCTCTTTGCCCTTTTGGCAGCCTTCTTGGGCTTTGCAGCGGGCTTTTTCTTGGCCGGTTTTTTCGCGGCCCTCTTGGCCGGCATTTTCTTGGCCGGAGCTTTCTTGGCCGCCTTTTTCTTTGCTGGGGCTCTCCTGGGGGCCGCGGGCGCTGCACTCGCGGGGGCCGGCTCAGGCGCAGGTGCGGGCTCCGCCGCCGGGGCAACAGTTTCCTCTACTTCAAAGGAGACTTCCTCCTCCGCCTCTTCACCCTCGCCTCCCAAACCCTCTTCCGTTTCTTCTTTGTAATCGGAGGAGAGTTCTTCCCCGAAATCCTCGAGCTCGTCTCCGTGTTCAGTATCATCATTGAAGGCCATGCAACCCTCCTCCTGTGGTGTGTTCCGCCCAGTGGTTTCACGCCATGCTTCGCGCGGCTTCCACCGAACTCTGGGAAAACATGTGGTGGGGGCAGATGTATACCAGCCGCATCATCGCTGTCAAGAGCAATTGAGAAAGTTTTATTGGGAAGGCTTGGGATCCTTCTTTGCGGTTGTGGTGACAGGATGACTCGCGGGGGCCGTTGCGCTCTTTGGTGCGGGCGCGGTGTGCGTGGCTGGATGTGAGGCCGCCGCAGGAGCGTGCGCAGCGGAAGTGTGGGAAGCTGCGACGGCATGCCCGCCGACATAAAGCCGCAGGGTTCTTCCCACCTCCAGTTTCGAAGAAAGCAGGCCATTCCAGCGGCGAATTTGATAGGCAGTCACGTCATACCGGTCGGCGATAAGGTCCAGCGTGTCACCCTCGCGCACCCGATAGTGGACAAGCTGGTAGGGAACCGTCTCACGAACCCGCGCCAGGGCGGCATCGCTGCCGACGGGCAGGGGTATGACCAGGTGAGCGCCCGCTTCCAGCGATGAGCCCTTGGCGAGTTGATTGGCCTGGGCCAGTGACGCCGTAGTGATATGAAATTGCGCGGCGACACCTGCCAAGGTTTCGCCCGACTGCACCTTGTGCGCCCGCCACCAGATGCGCTTTTCCGGGGGGACCAGGGCGATGGCCTGCTCGAATTGGTCCTTGGTGCCGGGCGGCAGGTTCAGGACGAATGCCGGATCATTACCCGGCGTGGTCCAGCGCAGCAGGCTGGGGTTGAGCTTGACCAGGTCGTCCACCGGGGAGTCGATGAGGTCGGCGATCAAGCGCAGATCCGTGGGGGTGCTGACCACCACCGTGTCCATCGCGATGGGTGGATCGGGGGGCATATCAAATCCGTAAGCCTTGGGGTCCTTGGCGATGAGCGCCGTGGCCAGAAAGATGGGGACGTAGTTTTCGGTTTCCGCCAGCAGGGCGTGACGGCTGCGCAGCTCCCAGTAATCGGCGTATCCAGTTCTCTCGATGGCGCGAGAGACATTGCCGGGGCCACTGTCATAGGCTGCCATCACCAAGTACCAATCGCCAAAGGTTTGATATAAATCCTTCAGGTGACGCGCTGCGGCTTCGGTGGATTTCACCGGGTCCCTACGCTCATCCACCCAGCGGTCCCTCTTCAACCCGTAAAGTGCTCCCGTGCCCGCGGAGAATTGCCAGATGCCCACACATTGCTTGTTCGAAACCGCCAGTGGATTGAACGCGCTCTCGCCCGCCGCGAGATATATCAGGTCCTGCGGCAGCCCCTGCTTGCGCAATGCCTCACTGATGATTTGCCCGTACTTGCCCGCGCCGCGCAGAACGTTGTCCATGTAACCCCGGCCACGGCTCTCCAGGTAGCTCATCACCCCGCCAACATATTCGTTCGAGACGAGGGGCAAATCCGAATGCACGGATTCCAATTCTTCGCGGGCGCGCTGCTGGGCGTGGGGGTCAACCGGAAAGGTGAGGCCGGAAAAGGAATCGAGCGGCGCGGGCTCAGAGTTATGGACGATCTGGGCTTCGCTCTGCTCGTAGGAGGCCGCCTCCATCTGGTAGACGTTCTCCTCCACTTTGTCGAACTCGGCGCTCAGGCGCTCATCACCCTGAATGTCATGGCCCGATTCCAGCAAGGCATCCAGCGCCAGGTCGAATTCGTGCTTGGATTTATCAAGGTTTCCCGCCTGGTAATCGCTTAAACCGCGCGTGTAGAGTGAATCCACCTGTTGGACAAGCTGATCAACGGGGTCGATTAGGGAGGCGCGCGCGGGCTGGGGAACGTGCTGACTACTTTGTGCCTGTTGTTGTTGAGGGGCGGGCGTTGGTGGGGGAGCGGGAGCCTTGGCGACCGTGGGGTGCTGATCTGTCGTCGCGCAGCCGTTCATCAGCACCAGCGCGCACAAAAGACAGGCCAGCCGTCGGATGGTCAAGACCTACGCCTCCCTGAAACTGAAGATACCGGACCCATTCCCGCTTTCTCGCGCAAACGGGAACAAGCCTAAATCTTACTTAGGCCCGGATTGCCGGGTCAACTTGAAACTGTGGTTGCAAGAGCTGCCGCGTTCGGACCTGAGCGACGAAAAAAGACCTTGACATCATCACATCTATATATGTAGACTTATCGGGTTGAGAATTGGTCCGTCTCAGAAAAATAAGGAGGCGCTCATGAAATTCCTTCGTAAGCTTTCACATGCTGGTTTTTTGGTGCTGGCGCTCTTGGCGGCCTGCGTCACCACCTGCGCGGCGAACCGTCGAAATTCCGAGGGGCAATTAAGCAATTGGGAGAATCTTAAATCCCTGGCACGGGGCCAGGAAATTCGCGTCGAGATGAACAATGGCAAATCATATCAGTGCAAGTTCGAGTCGTTCAGCGACGACGGAATCACGCTTCAACAGGCAGCGGGTGAGCAGACGCTGGCACGCAAGGACATTCTTCGTGTTT
>JASHTY010000521.1 GCA_030040315.1 Terriglobia bacterium
GGGCGAGTGGAAGATGTCTTGCGCAAATACATCGATGAACTGAAGCTTGAAGCCCCGCAGACCACCGTTTACCTTTGCGGCCACCCGCAAATGATCGAAAACGGCAGGGGGATTCTGCGCCGGCGCGGGTTCGCGAAGGAAGCCATCCGCACGGAGCTCTACTGGACTCCTGAGAAGCAAGTGCGGTAGCCTTTTTCCCCGTCGCAATACGTTACACAATTATGCCGCAAAATTCCGCCGCAGTTTCAGCGGGCGCGCTCCGGATGGAAATAGTAGGCGACCAGCGTTTCCGGCCAAAACGTGACTTTGACCTTGGCAATTTGACTTGCGGGGAACAAGCCGCGCAGCGCGCGCGCGGAGAGAAGGCCGAGTTCCTGCACAGTCCCTTTGGGGATGTGTGTGCCGAGGACGCGGTTGTACTGCATCTGTACGGGCCGGGGAAGAAACTGGAAGAACGGCAGATGATGGTGAGTCTCAAATGGGTACCAGAAGTTGGGAGTGGTGACGAACCAGCTCTTTCCGACGCGCATCACTTCACGGGCAAAAGCTTTCTGGCGGCCAGGCCCCAGGATGTGTTCAATGACCGCGTTGGAAAACACCAGGTCGAAGCTCTGGTCGGGGAAGGGAAGTGCGCAACCGTCAAACAGCACATACTTCGGCTTAGGGTAATGGCGTCGCGCCGCGACGATTTCGCTGCGTTCGTATCCGCCTGCGGTAATCCGCTCAGGAAAAGGGTAAATATCCTCAAGAGAGTATTGCAGAAATACCTCGCCGCTCGCGCCCACGTCGAGCACGCGGTCTTCAGGGCGGGCGCGAAACTCCTTCTTCAACAATTCGAATTTCTTGGTTCGCGACTTGTGGCTCAGATTCTTAAGCACACGCCGGAACGCTGAATCCCCGCCTTTTTCCACGCCTTCTTCCTCTGAAACGGTCATGCTCACGGTTTTGCAAGCGAGATTTTGAATACCGGAGTGAGATAGTATACGGAAATTGTCTGGGGAAGCACATGCCTGCAAAAGGTATACGGCAGTTCTGGGGCCCTTTCGCCCTCACAATCTATTCCACGGCAACATTTCTCAGCGCCGTATTGCTCTTCCTGATGGAACCGATGTTCGCCAGGATGGCGTTGCCCTTATTGGGAGGGAGCGCGGCGGTCTGGACCACCTGCCTGGTTTTCTTTCAGGCGATGCTCCTGCTGGGGTACGCGTACGCGCACCTATCGATGAAGCTGCTGCCCTGGAGCGTACAGATCGGCCTGTACTTAACCCTCGCGCTCGCTGCGTCGGTGTTTTTACCCGTGCACCTGCCATGGGCGTGGGTGCCGCCACCGCTTGCTAATCCCACGATCTGGCTCCTGAGGCTCTTGCTTGTGGCGGTGGGATTGCCGTTCTTTATGTTGTCTGCCACCACTCCCATTCTGCAAAAGTGGTTTGCGCAATCGGGACACCCGAATGCCGCAGATCCGTATTTCCTTTACTCCTCCAGCAATTCCGGGAGCCTGCTGGGATTAATGCTGTACCCGTTCGCCCTTGAGCCCTTGATGACGGTCAGCAATCAGGCCCGGCTTTGGGCATATGCCTATGGAGTGTTCCTTGTCCTCGCCGCGGGATCGATTCTGCTTGCCTGGCGTGGATTGCGTAGGGGGTCGGCCGCCGCATTCACGGTGCCGCAAGGCGAGGGAATTGAAGGCGCGGGCGCGCGAGTGAGTGAGCAAACCACGTGGCGACGGCGGATGGAATGGGTGGTTCGCGCTTTTGTGCCTTCCAGCCTTATGCTCGGGGTTACATCCGCGATTACCACGGACGTCCCCGCCGTACCGCTTCTCTGGGTCCTTCCTCTCGCACTCTACCTGCTGAGCTTCGTGCTGGTTTTCTCACCGGTAAATCGGATTTCACATCGTTGGGTCAGCCGGCGAACGCCTGTGCTGATTCTGGCCGCTGCGGTCCCTGTGGTTCTAAAGGGCACGCTGCCGTACTCGGCATTGCTGGGGGTCGACCTGCTCACCCTGTTTGCAGTCAGTCTGGTCTGCCACGGGGAAATCGCCCGCAGCCGGCCCGACCCGCAACACCTGACAGGGTTTTACTTGTGGATTTCGATTGGAGGAGTGCTGGGAGGCGCGTTCAATGCCTTGCTTGCACCGCTGATCTTTAATTCGCTCGTGGAATTCCCTTTGGTGCTCGTTTTGGCCGCATTGCTCATCCCGCCGGTTGAAGGGCATGAGGACACGCCAAGGCTCCAGAGGAATGATTATCTCCTTCCCGTCGCGTTGGGTATCTGTGTGGCCGTGGCAATTTGGGAATTACAGTCGCGCGGAGTGGCACCCGGAATGTGGTTCAACTTCGCCGTTTTCTGCCCGGCAGCGATTTGCTGCCTTCGCTTCAGCATTCGGCCGCGGCGTTTTGGACTTGGAATCGCCGCGTTGATTCTTGCAAGCCTGGCCTATAACGGCCCGTTCGGCAAGATATTGGTAAGCAGGCGCAGTTTCTTCGGCGTGTATCGGGTAAGCGACGATGCAGAGCGAAATGCCCGCGAGCTCTTTCATGGCGGGATTTCGCACGGCTTGCAGAGTCTGGACCCCGCGCAGGCTTGCGATCCTCTCGCGTATTACACGCGCGGCGGACCGATTGGACAGGTGTTTGACGCATACCGCGACGTAGGACTGGAGGACAATGTTGCGATCATCGGGCTTGGAGCGGGCGCCTTGACCGCCTATTCTCAACCCCACCACCCCTTTACGTTTTACGAAATCGATTCCACCGTGCTCCACATCGCCCGCGACCCTCGGTACTTCACCTACCTGACCCAATGCGGTCCGTCCCCACGCGTCATCCTGGGTGATGCGCGCCTTTCGCTTCGGGACGCTCCAGCGCATGGTTACGGATTAATCGTCCTTGACGCTTTCAGCGGCGACTCCATTCCCATGCACCTGTTGACCCGTCAGGCGGTGGCGCTTTATCTCTCCAAGCTCACCCCAAACGGAGTGTTGGCGTTTGACATCACCAACCGATATCTCGACCTTCACAGCGTCCTGGGGAATCTGGCGCAAGATGCGGGCTTAATCGCTCTGGTTCGGGATGATCTAAACGTGAGCGCCGGCGAGGCGCAAGACGGAAAGTTCGGCTCTTCGTGGGTGGCTATGACCCGAAGCGCGGCTGATCTCGATGCGCTGCGGAATCAGCCGGGGTGGAGGATTCTTCAGGCTGACCCCGGCACACGAGTCTGGACGGATGATTTCTCAAACATCCTGGGCATTCTTAGACTCCGGTGACGCCCTCCTTGTGGCATCGCCATCCTGGCGATGAACACGGGCAGGATGCCCGCGCCACCAGGTCGCTATCGGAATGAGTCCCGCGTGGCCCGCTTCGCGAGCGCCCGTGAAGCTCCCGCGCTACGGACGGAAACAGGCACAAGCGCCGTCTCCGCGCACTTTTCCTCGTCGTTGTGCACCAGTGCGCCCTGCTCTTCGCGGGCAAATATCAGTTTTCCCAGCAGCTCATCGAAATCCACGATAATCAGGTCACCCAATTGAATCTGGTCGGTGGCCAGCAGGTTTGACATGGGGAATACCAGGTGGCGCTCAATGGAGCGCTTCAGGTGCCGGGCGCCGAATTTCATGTCCGTGCCTTCACGCAGCAGAAAATCGCGCGCTGTGGGCGTGCAGCGGAACACAAACTGCCGTCCATCGGTGGCGTTGATGATTCTTTGCTGGACGCGGTCCAGTTCGATATCAAGGATCTTCTCCAGATGTTCGCGCGTCAGAGCGCGGAACACGATGACCTTGTCGAGGCGATTCATAAATTCCGGAGAAAACTTGCGGCGCGCCGCCTCCGTGGCCGTCCGGTAGATCTTCTGGTCAAGTTCTTCGTCGTCTTCGCTTTGACGGGAGGCGAAGCCCAGTCCCCCATTCATCAGGTTCATCACCTCGTGGGAGCCGAGGTTGGAGGTCAGGAAGATCATGCTGCGGGAAAAATCCACCCGGCGATTATCTCCCAGGGTCAGCGTGCCTTTATCGAGAATGCCCAGCAGAAGCTGCCAGAGCGCGTCGGAGGCTTTCTCGATTTCGTCAAACAGCACCAGCGAAAGTTTCAGCTTCTCCGTGTGGTTCTGGTCCAGAACTTCCTGGGTAATCAAGGGCTGGGTTTCGCGGTGGCCGAGATATCCGGGCGGGGAGCCGATGAGCTTGGCGATCTCATGGCTGTGCTGGAATTCCGCGCAATCAATCTTGACGAAGCCGCGCGGCTTGTCAAAGAGGACCTCCGAAGTGGCTTCCACCAGGCGAGTCTTGCCGGAGCCTGTCGGTCCGAGAAAAAGGAGGTTAACAATGGGTCTGCCGGGGGTCGAGAGCCCCGCACGGTAGACCTGATAGACCCGCGCCAGCCGCCGAACCGCACGGTCCTGGCCCACCACCCGCTGGCGAAGCGCTTTTTCAAATTCCCGCACTTCGGGACTGTTCACGCTCGGGTCCAGAAGTGTTTGACGTGCGCCCATAGTCATCCTCCCTCGGCATTCACGCGTCATACGCCGACGCTTTAACCTTGCGAAGCTCGTGCAGTTTCACGTCCAGTGTCCCTCGCAGTAGCTTGAGGCCGGAGATCAACTGATTTGACAACTCGCGGTCTTTCGTCAGGCCCAGCAAGGGCAGCGGCAAATCCGCGAGGTCGAAATGAAGATTTCGAATCGCCAAGGTCAAATCCCGCAGGTATCGCGAGTCGTTCTCGAAAGGCTGAACCACGTCTCTTGACGCCTTTTCCCGCAGTTCCTTCCAATCGACCCGCACGAAAGGATGCTTGGAGGCAACTCCCCGCACCACCTCATCGCTTATTCGCGGCCGGTGGCCGAGACAAGCTAAATGAATCTGCTGGACGCGCCCACCCTTGCGGATGTTGTGAACCAGGTAGTACGATTCACCGCGTTTGCGTATGAATGCCATAGGCCCATTAGGCTCGTCCGCCAGCATTTTGTCCATTGCGCTCCGGTAATGGTTCGTCCGTACCACCACTACCGGGCTACCCGTAGTGGATATCTTGCCACTACAGTTTCTCAGATGCAAGGAAATAATTTTGGTTGCTCTTATAAGAATTTCTTTTACCGGACATTTAGGTATCGGGTAATACGTAGGTTAAGAAGCAGGGTTTATCCGGGTCTAATAGACTCCAAAGGGCTGGGTTTTTATCGGTGTTAATACCGGAACTAAGGGCAGGAAGCCGGCAGCGGAGCCGGGTACCTTCCGGGAAGGCGCATATTTCCTGCCCCCATGCCGGACCGGACGCCTGCAGCCGGCAGGCCAATTCCCCCACCAGAAAACGGGCCAATCTCCCTCCGCGGGGCGAATTCGTCTGGTGCTCAGTTCGTGCATGGTATAATTTTCTCGCTCGAGGGTCGCGTCCGAAGATGCTGGTGCCGGGACGCAACGATTGCCCTCCGGGGGAGAGCAGGAGATTACCCATGCCCGTTAAAAACTACGATCAGGTTTGGCACAACGGCAAATTCATTCCCTGGGCCGACGCCACCATTCACGTGTCTGCGCACGTGGTCCACTACGCTTCCTCGCTGTTCGAGGGCATTCGCTGCTACGACACGCCCCAGGGCCCGGCGATCTTCCGGCTTAAAGAACATACCGACCGCCTGGTGAATTCTGCCAAGATTTACCGGATGGATGTGCCCTACAGCCGCGAGGAACTGTCGCAGGCGATGGTGGACCTGATCCGCGTGAACAACGTGAAGCACTGCTACCTTCGCCCGGTGGTGTTCCGGGGCGCAGGTGAAATGGGAGTGAACCCGCTCAAGAATTCCGTGGAGGTCTACATTCTGGCGTGGGAGTGGGGAAAGTACCTGGGAGACGAAGCGTTGCGGAAAGGTGTGGAGGTGTGCATCTCCTCCTGGCAGAGGATTGCCCCCAACACCCTGCCGGCAATGGCCAAGGCCGCGGCCAATTACATGAACTCCCAGCTCATCAAGATGGAAGCACTCACCAACGGCTATACGGAAGGCATTTCGCTCGACAACAGCGGGTACGTCAGCGAAGGCAGTGGCGAGAACATCTTCGTGGTCCGCGAAGGAAAGATTTTCACGCCACCCCTTTCCGCATCCGTCCTTCCGGGGATCACCCGAGACTGCGTTCTTGTCCTGGCGAAGGAATTGGGATACCCCCTGGTTGAGCAGAACATCGCCCGCGAAATGCTCTACATTGCCGAAGAGGTATTTTTCACCGGAACGGCGGCGGAAATTACTCCCATCCGTTCGGTCGACCGCATTGTGGTCGGAAAAGGTCAACCGGGCCCCGTCACCCGGTCCCTGCAGGAGCGATTCCTTTCGATCGTCCAGGGGCAGGCGGAGGACCGGTACGGGTGGCTCACACTGTGCGGCCAACCAGTGGCGGCAGCGCGTTAGGCTCACCGACCTTCCAGAAACGCCCTCGGCGGCGCAAAAAATGCAATTCCTTCCAGCTTGAAATTCCGAAGGGGCAGGGCTCGCTTCTGCCCTAAAACCCAAGGCCTCCGCAAGGGACGCCCCTACTCCGAGATTTGAAACTGACCCATCACGAATTACCCCCTCCACTCGCCTTCCGGGCGTCAAAGGGTTACACTGATGTCCCCCATGGATGCAGGGGAGACCCTATGTGACACTACAATTTGGCCTGGTGAGGGGAAGGGAGAGTTCCGCGTTTGAAACTTGCCGCCTGTGATTACACATTTCCGAAGTTGCCGTGGGAGCAGACGCTGCGCATCGCTCGCGACCTGGGTGTGGAGGCAATGGACGTGGCTCTGTTCGCGGGGCGATCGCACCTGGATATTCAGGAGGTTTTTTCGGACTTGCCCCACGCGGCCCATCGTGTATTGGAGGCGCTTCGGGGCAATGGACTGCGCATCGCCGACGTGTTTGGCCAGCCGGGCACGGTTTTTGAAGAGAACGCGGTGAACCATCCAGAGGCTTCGGTGCGCGCGGCGGCGGCGGAATTTTTCTATCGCTTGCTGGAATTTGCGCTGCGCTGCAATGGCAGCCACATCAGCCTGCTTCCGGGAGTCCACTTTGCAGGCGAAAGCGAGGCGGATTCGTTCCAGCGCAGCGTGGAGGAACTCGCCTGGCGCGTGGAGGCGGCGGCCAAGGTGGGCGTAACACTCAGCGTCGAGCCCCATATCGGCTCGATCGCCCCCACGCCGCAGGCCGCTGCCCGCCTGCTGGATATGACTCCCGGTCTTACCGCGACGCTTGATTACACGCACTTCACCTATCAGGGGATTCCTGATTCTGAGATCGAACCGCTGATGGCCCGGGCCTCGCATTTCCATGCGCGCGGCGCCTGCAAGGGCAAGCTGCAGGCGAGCATGAAGGAGAACACCATCGATTTCGACGGCGTGCTGCGCGCCATGCAGAGAGCGAACTACAACGGTTTTGTGGTATTGGAGTATTGTTGGGTGGATTGGATGGATCTGAATCGCGTCGATAATCTGAGCGAAACCGTGATCCTGCGCGATCTGCTGCGCGGCCTGGACACCGGTTCGCTCGCTTCAATTCAGAAGGTGTAGAGGAGCACGGGGGGGAAAGGAGGATATCCATGATTCAAGTTGATGAAACGCTCGCCGCATCCGAATTGCACCGTGTGGTGGAAGAAGTGGTTCGGCAGACACCGGTGTTCGATATCCATACCCATCTTTACCCGCCGGCCTTCGGCGGCTTGTGCCTGTGGGGAATCGATGAGTTGGTCAATTATCACTACCTGATTGCGGAATTGTTTCGCTCCTCCAGCGTGACGCCGCAGGAGTTCTGGGCGCAATCAAAGTCCCGCCAAGCCGACCTGATCTGGGATGCGCTGTTCGTCAAGAATTCCCCGCTTTCGGAAGCTGCCGCAGGGGTTGTGACGGTCATGATCAAGCTGGGCCTTGATCCCTGCCGGCCGGATTTGAAACAGGCTCGCGAATATTTCGCTTCCCTTACCGTGGAGCAATACACCGACCGCGTTCTTGAAATCGCCAATGTTTCCGACCTGGTGATGACGAACGACCCGTTCAACCCCACCGAAAAAGCCGCCTGGAAGAGCCACAAGGACTGCCCGGAGCGCTTCCATCGCGCGCTGCGTATGGACCCCATCCTTAACGACTGGGAAGTGGCGCACGCGGCCATGGCGGCAGAGGGCTTCAAGACGCACCTGCAACTCTCGCCGCAGATTTCAGACGAGGCGCGGCGGTTCCTGGACCATTGGATCGCCCGCTTGAGCCCGGTATACCTCGCCGTCTCGCTCCCCTATACGTTCAAATACCCGGATGACTCCACGTGCACGCGGCTGATTCAGGAAGTGGTTATTCCCACCTGCCGCGAGCACCGGATTCCTTTCGCCATGATGATCGGCGTCTCGCGCCAGGTGAATCCGGCCCTGCGCGATGCCGGCGACAGCCTGGGATACGCCGATTTGGGGTCGGTCGAGCGCCTTTGCGCGGAAAACCCGGACGTGCGCTTCCTGGTTACAGTGCTTTCGCGCGAGAACCAGCACGCGCTGTGCGTTGCGGCGCGGAAATTCAGCAACCTGATGCCCTTCGGCTGCTGGTGGTTCCTCAACAATCCTTCCATTGTTGAGGAGATCACGGCGGAGCGGCTGGAGCTGCTGGGCTCGACGGCGATTCTTCAGCACTCCGACGCGCGCATTCTGGACCAGTTGATTTACAAGTGGGCACACGCCCGGCGGGCAATCTCCCGCGTTCTGGCAGAATCCTACTCGCGGCTGATGGCTGATGGATATCCGCTATCGCGCAAGCAAATCGAGCGCGATGTGGAGCGAATGTTCTCCGGGAATTTCCGCAGATGGGCTGGCCTTCCCGTGTCTACGGGCCGTTGACCCGCGCGCGTCTCGTGCCCCGCGCCGACTTTTCCAGGATGCGATAGTGGGCAACCGTTAGTCAGCGGGGGGAATCCTGACGGGATCGCCGGTCACTCGGAAATTCGGCCGTGATACAACCTCTCTGGTCGCCTACTGTCGACTTATCCGGTCCGCCGCTGTTAGCAGTCAACTCGCTATTACGCCGTCAGGCAGAACTGATCGCTCCGTGCGGGGCGTCGCAGCGAGTCCGCCGCAGGAAGGCTCTCAAATGGCACGTCTGAAGTTAAGGGTCCAAAGTCAGGCTAAGCACTCCTCCCTGTGAAAGTAGCGATCACTCCGTTTTTTGGCAGGTGACGGGATCCCACCCACTACAGGGAAACGCTCTTCCCATAGAACTTCAAGTGGAGGTCAGGTTGGCCGGGGACTCCCAGTTTACCCCCATACGCGCGGGGGCAACGACGGCGCCCTGGGAGCTCCTCAAGACCCACGCCCACCCAAGGGGGACGGCGCACAAATCCGCACGTTGATTTGCTCCCTCACTGCTGCGGCGTGTCGGGATGCCCCTGCGGCTTAGCACCGACGGTGGACTTGGGTGCGGCCGTGGCCGGCGAAGCGGTCGTTCCCAGAACCCTGGGCTGCGCGGGAGGAGCTTCGAATTTTCGTGGCTCCGGACGCCGCGGAGCCATCCTGACAGGCGGAGCTGGCGGCCGCAGCACATTGGGCGCGTGCGTTTGAACCAGGCGCGGCGCCGGCGGCACGATAGGAATGTGCTGTCCTTGCCCGCGCAATTGTTCGGCCGCTGCCATCTGGCTGGCGAGAGCTTCGGACCGCTGGCGCACCGACTGGCTGACATCCGGCTGCTTGGGAACTTCGGCCAAGCGCACGGTTTCATATCCGCGCCGGCGGGCGACGATTCGGTAATCAAAGCTGATATTGGAATTTCCGCCGCGCAGTTCGCGCACCACAAAGCCGGTCGCGGTTTTTTGGGCGACATACAATCCCTGGCAATCCCCATTGGGGGTCAGGAAGACGTGATATTCCATCCCGGCATTAACGGTTTGCGCGAACTCGGCCTCCAGCGCGACGGTCGCCGCCCCGTTCTGTAACTGTGCGGAGCCGAAGTCCTCAAACCAGTTGTTGGGACTCTCGACAGCGTAAAGCGCCACCTGGCGGCCATCCTGGAGCTGGGCCACTGACGACTTCGTGCCGGTTACAGTCAGGTTCCCGCTCATATTCAGATCGCCGGCCGCGTCAACGCTGAAAACCTGCGTCGTGCTGGCGCTGCTGCCCGAGAGGCCTTGCAGAATCGTGCCGCCCGTGCCTGTGACAAACTGCCCTGCTGTCCCGGCGACAAGCGTGCAACCCGAACCCGAACATGTTTGACTGAATCCCGCGACGGCAACGTTGGGCGAACTGCCTTGCACTCCGACGCCACTCGAGCTAGCGCTGGTTCCCTGCACCCCGAAGTTCCCTCCGCTTGTGGCGTTGGCGAAGCCGATTACTCCATTGCCGGTTGGGCCCCACGTGGTGCCCGTCACGCCGTTGGCGCCGCCCGTGGTGGCCTCAGCGCCGGCGTTGACCCCCGACGCGCCCGGGGTGGCGCTACTCGTGTACCCAGCGACGCCATAGACTACGCCGGTAGTGTCGTTGTAGGTATCGCCAAAAACACCGGTCGCGCCGGTCGAGCTGCTGTTAACGCCCCCGATGACGCCGATCGTGGCGCCGGTAGTGCTCCCTTCAAAGCCGCCGACAGCGGAGGCGCCATCGGTACTGCTGCCGCTATACCCAGACACACCGGACCCCGTGCCGGTCAGGGCGTCCATTTGGCCAAAAACCCCGTTGCCGCCGGGGCTGGCACTATCCCCCCTCACCCCGTTGACGAACCCCGTGGTGCCGCCGGCATATCCGGTGACGCCGGCGGCATTATCGGTAGTGCTGCTCGTCCCTCCCACGACGCCATAAACGGCTCCCGAGGCAGCACCCTCGTATCCGGTGACGCCGGCGGCGCCATCGGTGGTGCTGCTCGTCCCTCCGCTGACGCCATACACTTGACCGGAAGTAGCGCCTTCGTACCCGCTTACCCCGGCGGCGCCATTGCCGGTGCTGTTCGTGAACCCGCCGACGCCCGCCACTCCACCCGTAGCAGCACCCTCGTATCCAACGATGCCGGTGGCGCAACCGGCGGCGTCACAGGTCGGGCTGTCCGCCCTTCCATAGACGCCCATCGTTGCACCGGCTGTAGCACCAGTAGCACCATCGAACCCGGCCACGCCGACGGCACCATCGGCGGTGCTGTTCGTGAGTCCGCCGACGCCCACCACGGCACTGCTAGGCGCACCCTCGTAGCCGTAGAGGGCGACGGCGCCATCGCTTGTGCTGTCCGTCTCTCCATAGACGGCGCTCGCGTAACCGGTTGCAGCCGCCACGTAGGCGTTTACAGCGGCGGCGTTATCGTTGGTGCTGTTTATGTAGGCGTTGACGCCATACACTTGACCGCTGGGATCCGTCGCGTATCCGTTCACCCCCGCGGCGTTGGGGCCCGAGCTGGTGGTGTAACCATACACGCCATACACTTGGCCCATGGCGGCGGTGGTATCGCCGTAGACGCCGGCGGCGTTGGTCGTGGCGCTATTGGTGGTCCCGACGACGCCGTCGACGACGCCCGAGGCGCCGTTGGCAACGCCGTTGACTCCGGCAGCGCCGTTGGTGGTGCTGTTCGTAGTTCCGCTGAGGCCATACACCTGGCCGGTGGCGGGGGAATTGCCGGTGATGCCGCCACCGAAATTCACCGCGCCGCTAAAGTTCGCGGTGCCATTCACGTCCAGCGTGTACTGCGGCGTCGCCGTCCCAATTCCCACGTTCACAGCGTTCTGACCGGTCCCTCCAAGCACAAGCGCATTGCTCTCCGCCCCCTGGGCGTCATAGCCAATCGCCCCGGCATTTGTAAGGCCGTCCACCGTGGCGGTCGCAAAGGTGCCGACGAACGTGCCGTTGGAACCGGAAGTGGGAAGGTAGGGAGAAACGAGAGTATCAACTCCTGCAAAATATCCCAGCGCCGTGTTGTTGCTCCCCGAAACGTTCGGGTAGAGCGCGTCCCAGCCGCTGGCAGTGTTACCGCCCCCTGTTACGTTCGAGAAGAGGGCGTCCCTGCCGTTGGCCGTGTTGTTGTACCCCGTGGTGTTCGAGTAGAGCGCAGAGGTGCCGCTGGCCGTGTTCTCGGTCCCCGTGGTGTTCCGGTACA
Organism: Terriglobia bacterium; assembly: GCA_030040315.1. Lineage (GTDB taxonomy): Bacteria > Acidobacteriota > Terriglobia > UBA7540 > UBA7540 > Bog-366. The sequence continues at coordinate 12,054 of JASHTY010000521.1, forward strand.
GGGCGCCATAGCCGCTGGCCGTGTTGGAGGACCCCGTGGTGTCCGAGGAGAGCGCCAGATCACCGCTGGCCGTGTTGGCGGACCCCGTGGAGTTGAAATTTCCAGCCGAAAGGCCAACGAACGTATTGGTATACCCGAAAGTAGAACTGAAACAGCACTCGTGAATGAAAGCAGTCCCGCCGAGATTAATCACACCTGCGGTCGCGGCCGTGGTGGCGGGGAGGTCGAAGTTGCCGTTGCTCACCGACAAGTTGCCGCTGCTGACGTTCAGAGCGCCCGTCAGCGTTCCGCCGGCGAGCGGCAGGAAAGTGCTGTTGGCGTAATTTTCCGCCGCCGTCACCCCCGCCGACACCGCGCTCGTGACGCTGGCATTGGTAGCGACCACGCTCGTATCCACGCTGAGGGTGCCGGAAGTGGTGATCGGGCCACCCGTCAAGCCCGCTCCGCTCCCCACGCTCGTCACCGTGCCCGCGCCCGTTCCCGGAAAGGTCTGCCCGGCCGCGAAGGTCACCGGGCCGGTGAAGTTGCCCGTCCCCTGTACGTCCAGCGTGTACTGCGGG
>JASHTY010000068.1 GCA_030040315.1 Terriglobia bacterium
TCTGCGAGGGAAATCACGGGCATGAGTGGCTGCGCTACGACCATGAGCTCGCGAATTTTCTGCTCCACGTTGAGTGGCGCTTCGAGCCTGATCCGCGCGGCAAGGGTTATAACAGCGGAGTGTTCGTGCGCAACGATCTGACAGGAAAGGTGTGGCACCAGGCGCAAGTGGGAGAAACCGCTTATATCTTCGGTCAATCACTTGTGCACGGGGAGCTGGGGCCCCGGTTCAAAACGCCCACCCCTGTGGTTAACCCGCTTTATCCCATCGGCGAATGGAACACTTATGAGGTTCGCTGCGATGGACCGAAAATCATGCTTTGGGTCAACGGCGATTTGACGGGTGAATACGATGTTCCGGAGGTCCCCAAGGGTTACTGGGGCCTGGAAGCGGAAGGGTATCATATCGAGTTTAGGAATATTAAGCTGAAAACTCTACCCTAGATTACCGATAGCTTACCAGATGACGCAACGCTCCTCACGCACCATCGGATCGCCTGCCTTGCAGCCAAAGGCCTGCTGAAAGGGCTCCAGATTGGAGGGCGCAGCGATCGCCCGGAAGTTGTCCAGTGGGTGCGGGTCCGTGTTGACGTGCAGGCGAATGTATTCCGGCCGGTCATTCGCCGCCCAGATTTGCGCGAAGGAAAGGAAGAAGCGTTGCTCCGCCGTGAAGCCGTCAATCGGTTTGGGATGCGGCTTTCCTTCCAGGCTTTTCAGGTACGCCTTGTAGGCGATGGTCAGTCCGCCCAGGTCTGCGATGCTTTCGCCCAGCACCAGCTTGCCCTTTTCGTGGATATCGTCGATGGCCACGTATGCATCAAATTGCTTTTGCACGCAGGCGGCGCGCTCCTCGAAATTCTTCAGGTCGTCGGCCGTCCACCAGTCCGCGCGATTGCCCTTGCCGTCAAATTTACGGCCTTCATCGTCGAAGCCGTGCGTCATCTCGTGGCCAATCACCGCACCGATACCGCCATAGTTGGAGGCATCGTCGGCCTTCGGATCAAAAAACGGCGGCTGCAGAATTCCCGCAGGAAAAACAATCTCATTCATCGAAGAGCTGTAATAGGCGTTGACCGTGGGCGGGGTCATTCCCCATTCCGTGCGGTCCACGGGCTTGCCGAGCTTGTCGAGCGATCGATGGAACTCAAACGAATCACCGCGCAAGACGTTTTCAACATACGGTCCGCGGTCCACCTTGTACGCGGAGTAATCGCGCCACTTGTCCGGATAGCCGATTTTGGGCGTGAACGCATCCAGCTTGGCGAGGGCCGCCTTCTTGGTTTCCGGGCCCATCCAGGTCAAGGTCTGGATATCCTCGCGCAGAGCCGTGATCAGGTTATGCACCATCTTATCGGCGCGGGCTTTGGCTTCCGGCGGAAATTCCTTCTTAACGTACAGCTTGCCGAGCGCAAAGCCCAGCCGGCGATTGGTGGCCTCAACGCAGCGCTTCCACCGCGGCTGCATTCTCTCCGTTCCCTGCAGCGTGCGGCTCTGGAAATCGAAACTCTCCTCGACATATTTCTCGGGAAGCGCCGGAGCGGCCGCGGCAGTCAAATGCCAGCGCAGATAGGTCTTCCAATCGTCCACCGGCACGGAAGTCAGCAAGTCGTTCAGGCTGGCGAAGAACTTCGGCTGGCTGACGTTCACCTCTGTCACGTTCGGATATCCAATGTCCCTCAGATAACCCTGCCAGGAAAAGTTTGATGTCAGACCTTGCAGCTCCGCGAGCGTCATCTTGTGATAGGTGGAGTCCGGGTCGCGCATTTCGATGCGACTCATCTCCGCATGTGCCAGTTTGGTCTCAAGCCCCATCACCGTCGTCGATTCCGTCGCCGCCTGGTCCTCGCTGTCGCCCAACAGAACAAACATTTTGGCAATGTGCTTCACGTAGGCATCACGGATTTTCTGAGATTTCTCGTCGTGGGCGAAATAGTACCCGCGCTCGGGCAATCCCGTTCCGCCTTGACCCGCGCTCGCCAGCATTTGTGTGCTGTCCTTTCGATCCTGCTGTGCCGAAAATCTGAAGGGAACGGGCGCGCCGTATGCCTGCAGGCGGGAAAATTCCTGTTCGAGGCTGGGCAGATCGTTAATCTGCGCGATCCGGTCGAACTCCGGCTGGAGCGGCTTGATCCCTTCGCTCTCGATCCGGGCAGTATCCATGCAGCTCGCGTAGAAGTCGCCGATTTTCTGCTCATCGCTTCCCTGGGGAGCATCCGTCCGTTTGGCCACGGTCTCCAGAATTTCGTGGAGAGTGTCGTCGCTGCGGTCCGCGAGCTCGCGAAACGTTCCGTAAGTCGCATCTTCCGGTGGAATCGGGTGCGAGGCGATCCAGCCGCCGTTGGCGTATCGATTGAAATCCACGCACGCAGAGACCTGGGTGTCCATGTAGGCCGGATTTGCGCCGTGGACGGTTCCATCGGTCACGGGCGTGGCCAAGCCAAGTGATAGGGTAAAAAGGAGCGCTGCTCCAGGAAGGATTTTGGAGGGTCTCATTTTGGAATCCTTGTTTCGAAGTTTACCGTCTACATGCTGGACTGGGAACGCATCCGCAGCGGCAGCGTATCCTAGCAATTCAGAGCACCGTTGGCAATCACGAATCGATTGAATGGCTGCGGATCGAGTTGTTTCTCCGGAAATGTAGCCGCGATTCAGGAATCCAGAAACGCGCGAACGTCGCCCAGCACAGCCTGGAACATTTCAGCAGTAAGCCGCCCCGTTTGAGTGTTCTGCTGGCTTGGGTGATAGGAACAAAACAACCGCGGATATCCCGCAGGAAGGGTCAGGCTCGCACCATGCGAAAAACTCAGCTTGCGCGGGCGTGTAAAGTCGCGACGATCGTCGAGCAGTCGCAGGTATGAATCAAACGCGATTCTTCCCAGAACCAGGACTGCTCGGATGCGCTTCAAGATTTCCAGTTCTTTTTCGAGAAAGGGCCGGCATTTGCGCAACTCGTCCGGAGTTGGCTTATTCGCTGGAGGGGCGCAGCGCAGGGAAGCGGTGATGTAACAGTTGTAAAGCTTCAGACCATCATGCCGATCGCGCGCGGCCGGCTGGCTGGCAAATCCAGCTTTGTAGAGCGCCGGGTAGAGAAAGTCGCCCGAGCGATCGCCCGTGAACATGCGGCCTGTGCGGTTTGAGCCGTGCGCGCCCGGGGCCAAGCCGAGGATGAGAAGCTCAGCTTCGGGATCGCCGAACCCTGGCACGGGCTTTCCCCAGTATTCCCAATCGCGGTACATGCGCCGCTTTTCAACGGCGATCCGGCGGCAGTAAGTAATGAGCTTCGCGCAGCGGGTGCAGGTGATGACCCGCCGATTCAATTCCGCCAAATCGCGAGCTGGATTGCTCATGGCAGAGTTCTTTCACAATCCACGCAGACTTAATCTCCGCGGGCTCAAGAGATTTTCTTCTGCGCCATTTGCATGATGATATCCCACTGGGCATCGGAAACGGGCATCACGGAGAGCCGTGGCATTCGAACAAGGTCGAAATTCTTGAGTGCACTCGCTTTCTTCATTTCATCAAGCGTAACGGGCCGCTTAAGTTCACCTTTCGCCTGCAAATCAATGACAACCAGGCGAGTATCCTTTTGCTTCGGATCGGGATAAGGGTCGCTGACCGCTTCGGCCAGACCCACGGCGGCACGCTCCTGACCAGTGTGATAAACCAACACCAGGTCACCGCGACGCACGTTGCGCAGGTGCTTCAACGCCAGGTTATTGGAGATCCCGTCCCACACGGTCTTACCGTCCCGTACGAGGTCCGAAAAAGAATAATGTTCGGGATCGGATTTCAGCAGCCATTTTGCGGGCATCATTACTCCTCCGCTTCAATTCATGCTAATCTTGATTGTGACATTGTACGTGAATCACCCAAGGTCCGCACGCCAACATCCAGAATCGATGCTCTCACAGGAGCCAAGACCTTCTGTATCGATTTGAACGGGTGTGCATCTAAATTGAGGAGGTTGAGGAGAAAACCATGGAAAAGGTAATGCATGTTGCAGCCGCCGATTGGCAGGGGCTGGAGACGAGCGCCAAGCCGGTATTTCTGGATTTCTGGGCGGATTGGTGCGGTCCGTGCCGAATGCTCGCGCCCACGTTTGACAAATTGGCGGAGAAGTTTGGGGAACAGGTAACCTTCGCAAAAGTCAATGTGGACGAGTTGCCGGATATCGCCAACAAGTTCGCAGTGCGTTCAATTCCCACTCTTGTTCTGTTGCAGTCCGGAAACGTGGTGGAGAGGCTTGTGGGTCTGCGGTCAGAGCAGGAACTGGCACAGGTCCTGAGTCGTTATACCAATAGCAACGGCAACAAGTAAGCTTATTTTGAAGTTCAGGAATAGGGACGACACTCAGCTCATCCTGCCGCGTCTTCCCGATTAAGGAATACCTGAAGAGCCCGCCAATCAAGCCCCCGGCCGCTGACCCAGCACATTTGTAGTATTGGGGAAGAATCCCTTGGGCGTGCTGACGTAGCCCGAAATCGTATCTTTACCCAGTTTATTTACCACCAACTCGAGAGCGAGCGGCGCCCCTTGCACATAAAACCAAAGGGGCGAATTCAATGCGCAATCGGGGTGAGCGGTCCTTTTATCATCAGCGGTAAGAAACAGACTGTAGGTGTTTTTCTTCGGGTCAGTTTTGTCAAGCTCCAGGGTTATCGTTCCGACCTTTTGCTGGGCCTTCTTGCGGGGAAGGGTAAATTCAAAAAAGTCGCGATCGGTTTTGTGCGCCAGCGCCACCAGCTCATCGTGCGTGCGCGCAATGTCCCCCTTCAGTTCACCCTTGGTCCCCGTGAGGGCGTTGGTGAATTCGGACTTGGTGTTCGCTAGGTCCTGCTTGGTTCCCGCCAGATCCGTGCTCAGGCCGCCGATCTTGGCATTGGAATCCGTCTGGAGCTTGTTCAAATCGTCGCTGCTGGCCTTCTGGGCGATGGCTTGATTCAACTGTGCCACCTGGGTCTCCTGCTGCTTCTGCACATCCGCCGCCAGGGTGTGCGCGCGTTGAAGGTCCTGCTGCGTCACGCCGAGTTTTTCCGAGGTGACCTGAAGTTGTCCGTGGAGTTGCGCGATTTGTGCGTCGGAATCCTGGATGCGCCGCGTCAGCAGATTGACCTCATCAGCCTGTTTTGAAGCGTAGTCGCTGAACTGGTTTCGGGCCATGAACGCCATCACCAGGTTTACGGCGGTAACGATGGCGAGGACGACCACGAGCAGTACCAAGCCCTTGCCACCCCCGGCCGCGGGAGCCGTCTGGGGAGCTTGCTGGACCAGAACGTATTGCGGGGCGCCCGGCTGCCCTTGCACCGGAGCTTGAACGGCGGGAGCCTGTTCCGGGGTGGCTACGCGTCGCGTGGGCTGATCGTTCAAACCGAACATTGAGGTGGGGTCATTTTCTGCCATACCGTCTCCTTATATCCATTTGCCTGGGTCGAATTCACTGGACTCATCAAAAAATGTCAATTCCTATGATGCCACATTCAATGCCCGCGTTTACAGGTAAATACATTTTTACGTATGAGATGGCATTTGGGTTTCAATAAGGCCTTCGGGGCAGAGCCAAGGGCAGGGACCCCTTCACGGCTGGGATTGAATCAACGCCACGGCGTCCGCGCGAATAGCCTCGCCGCGCCCAACAGCATCAAGTCCCTCACCGGATTTGGCTTTGACGCTCACCTGGTCCCGCTTCAGGCCAAGCGCATTTGCTACTTTTTTCTCCATGGCCTCAATATATGGTGCAAGTTTGGGCCGCTCCAGCCCCACCGTAGCATCGAGGTTAACAATCTGATAACTGCCGTCACGGAGCAGTTCCCGGACATGCCGCAGAAAAAGCAGGCTGGAAGCGTTCTTCCATTTGGGGGCGGTGTTGGGGAAATGGCGGCCGATGTCGCCCAGGCGCGCCGCTCCCAGAAGCGCATCGCAAATGGCATGGGCCAGCACATCACCATCGGAATGGCCGACCGGACCCTGGTCGAAGGGAACATGCACACCGCCCAGAATCAGCTTGCGCCCCGGCGCCAGGCGATGCAGATCGTTGCCCACTCCCACGCGCCAGTGTGGGAATGCCAAATGATGTCCTTGAGGCTTTCGCGAGCCAGGTGTTCGCTTCATCCGATCCGATTCAGACTCCCTCCCGCATGTGGTCGCGTTCTTGTGCAATATAGAGCCGCGCCAAGGGCAGGTCAGAGGGCTTAGTAATCTTAATATTCTTGTCTGAGCCCATCAAGACTCGGACTTCGTGGCCTTCGTGCTCCACCAGGCTGGACTCATCGGTGCCATAGAAGCCCTCGGCGAGCGCGCGGTCAAAGGCCTGCCGCAGAATCGTATAACGAAAAGCTTGCGGCGTTTGTGCCAAAACAATTCGCTCGCGCGGAATTGTTCCAGAAATAATCTGGCGTTCAACTTTCTTGACCGTATCCACGCTGGGAATTGCCAGAATAGCGGCACCGTCCTGGCGAGCGGCGTCCACGACCTGGCGAATCAGCGCGAGTTCCACGAAAGGCCGCACAGCGTCGTGGACCGCCACGATTTCCGTGCCCGGCGGGGCCTCATTCAGGCACCGGACCACCGTCTCCTGCCGCGACGTTCCGCCGGCCACCAGCCTGACCTGTTTCGAAAAATGCTCGGTGGTGATTTCCTTCGCGGCGCGATCCATGTCCTCGGGCCGCACACCCAGAAAAATCTCGTCAATGGCATCGGAAGCCGCGAATTTTCTGAGGGTGTGGACGAAGATGGGAACCCCTTCGAGGGAAAGAAACTGTTTGGGCGTCGCTCCGCCCATTCTCAAGCCCGAACCCGCGGCGGGAATGATGGCCAGGACACTCATGGAAGGTCATCAGCTAGCAGTAAATAGTTTTCAGTGATGGGCACATTGGTGTGCCCGAAAAAAAGAGCGACGGAGCATTCAAACTCTCCGTCGCATCTGCGATCTGGGCCAGCGCGGCTGAGCGCGGGACGCCTACTGATGAACCGCCTCGGCCATCACCCGCCGTTCGTCGTACTTTCCGAAGATCATTTTTCCGGCGGTGGTCTGCAAGACGCTGGTTACGGAAATATCGATGGTCTTGGAGATCATTTTTTTGGCGTTGTCCACTACCACCATTGTGCCGTCATCCAGGTACGCCACGCCCTGGTTATATTCCTTCCCTTCCTTCAGGATAAACACACGCATGATCTCACCGGGCAGCACCACGGGCTTCAAGGCGTTGGCCAGATCGTTGATGTTGAGCACCGGAACACCCTGAAGCTGTGCGACTTTGTTCAGGTTGAAATCGTTAGTGACGATTTTTCCTTCATAAGCGCGCGCCAGCTCAATGAGCTTCAGATCGACTTCGCGAAGCTGGGGGAAATCCTCCTCGACGATCTGCACCGTGATGTTGCTCATCTTCTGCATGCGCTGGAGAATATCCAGACCCCTGCGCCCGCGATTGCGCTTCAGCGGATCGGAGGAGTCCGCAACCAATTGCAGTTCGCGCAACACGAATTGAGGAATGATCAGGGTGCCATCAATGAAGCTCGTGTCACAAACGTCGGCAATGCGCCCGTCAATGATGACGCTGGTGTCTAGAATTTTGTAATTCTTCCGGGCCGGCTTTTCCGCGGAAAAGAGCCCGCCCAGGGCCGCCAAGTTCAACAGATCACCTTTGTTGGCGCCCAGCACCAGACCCACATAAGCCATCAAAAGCAGCAAGGTAACCTGGAAGAAGGAATTTATCGCCTTGTCGATTGCCGTGAGGCTGAGCAGGTGGCTGATCATCAACGCGCCTAGAATGCCCAGGATCGAACCAAAAGCTGCTCCCATCAGCCGCTTCAGGCTGGCCCTTTCCAGACGAGTTTCAAAGAAAACGAAAAAAGTCCCCAGGAATAACCCCAAAGCTGTCGACTGCCACTGGGAAAAACCGAAGGGATGAAGATGTATTGCTGCGGCTGTAATTATGATGACAAATATGACGCGGATAGCGCCCATTTCCCACGACATGAGGCGTGACCTCCATCTGGAACAAAGCAACCTGTTCCGGCATGACCTGATTGCCCCCTGATTGACTACGCGGATGAATCAATAAGTATATCATCCCCCCCAATGCGGTGGAAGCCCGTAAAGAAGCTATGAACCTTCGTCTGGCGCAAGAGTTGCATCCGGGTCGAGGTAAAAGATCCTTTGCATTTGATCGATTATCGCCGCGCGCGGGTTTTGATGACGATGGGGGTTCCGGCGAATCCGAATCTCTCCCGGATACGGTTTTCAAGAAACCTTTCGAAGGAGAAATGCAGTTTGCCGGAGCGGTTGGTGAAGGCGATGAAAATGGGCGGGGCAACTCCAGCCTGGGTCATGTAAAAGACCCGCGCGGGTTTGCTGGCCGGAGTGGTGACACGGTCAAAATCCACTTCCTCCATGAATCGGTTCATCTCCGAGGTGCTGATGCGCAGCCGGCGGGCTTCCGCAACCTGCGCAATGGCTTGCAACAGGTTTCCCACGCGCTGGCCCCGCAGCGCCGAGATGAAAACGATGGGCGCATAATCCAGGTACTTCATTCTCTCTTGAATCTCGCGCGAAAAGTCCTGGGTGGTGGTTGGGCCTTTGCGGACGGCATCCCACTTGTTCACCACGATGATGATGGAGCGCCGGCTTTCATGCGCGTATCCGCCGATGTGCGTGTCGAGCGCAGTGACGCCGTCCTGCGCGTCCAGAACCAGCAGCGCCACGTCCGCCCGCTCCAGGTGCTTGCGCGCCTGAATCACGCTCAGCTTTTCCGCAAGCAGTTTGGTCTTGCCCTTCCGCCGTATTCCTGCAGTGTCGACAAATCGAAAGTGCAGGCCGTCGCGTTCAAATTCCGCATCCACGGCGTCGCGGGTTGTCCCGGGGATGACCGAGACAATCGAGCGCTCCTCGTTCACCAGCCGGTTCAGCAATGTGGACTTCCCCACGTTCGGCCTGCCGATGATGGCAACATTGATCGGATGTTCAGCCGACCCAACGGCGGGTTCATCCGTGGGCTTCACCTCAGGTTCTTCCTCGGCGGCCTTCGACGCCACAGGGAAATCAGCGGTCACGTGGTCCAGCAAATCGTCCACGCCCAGGCCGTGCTCGGCGGAAATAGGAAAAACATTTCTGATTCCCAGGCGATGGAACTCTGCGGCGAGCGGTGCGTGCTGCTCCGCATCTACCTTGTTGACCGCCAATGACAAGGGCCTTCCGGTTCGGCGCAGAAGCTGGGCCAACTCTTCATCGAGTGGCACCACGCCCTCGCGGCCATCCACCACAAGAATCAGGTGCGCAGCTTCCTCAATGGCCTTCTTCGCCTGGCGATAGATTTCGACGGGGATCAATTCCTTGTCCGCGGGGATGATGCCGCCGGTATCGATAACTTCAAATGGTTTTCCCAGCCATTCGGCGCGTGCGTAGAGGCGGTCACGCGTCATACCGGGTTCATCGCCCACCAGTGCCCGGCGCTGGCCGCAGAGACGATTGAACAACGTAGATTTGCCCACGTTGGGGCGGCCGAGAATTACAATGCGAGGGAGCGCAGAGGCCATCTCATTGAGGATAACAGAATGGCAGAGGGAACTGCGCTTGTACCGTTGGCCTCTGAACCTTACAAAAATCTGCTGAAGAGACAAACGCCTCTCGCAAAGGCGCAAAGCAGTGCTCGGCAAACAAGGCATTCCCAAGTTGACAGACTTTGCCCCTTTGCGTGAGATTGTTTATTTTTTCACAGCTACTACTGCCGCGCTAAGTCTCTTTATTCTTCATCGTCCGATTCGGATGCCGGTTCGGGTTCGGCTTTCAATTTAATCACCGTGAGTCCAGCTCCGCCCAACTGCTTGTTGAGCGCGGGGATATCGGTTGATTTGATGGCCTTCCAGCGCGCCATCACTTCCGCTTCGTCTTTTTCTGCGGAGGCGAGCGCAGCGGTTTGGGTCGCGGTCGGCGCGGCGTCAACGTGGCTCACCTGGGTATAGAGGCCGCCGACTTCACCTGAGGCGCGGGAAATTGACGGCTCGGCGGACGGCGGCGCGAAGAAGCCTCCGCCACGCGCTCCCGCCAGCGCCGAAGCCTTCTTGCGCAGCGCACTGACTGCGTCGGCGACGGCCCCGCTCGCCTGCTTTGAGAGCGTGTCGAGCTGCTGGTCGAGCGCGCGCAATTCCGCCACCGCATCGAAGGTCTCATTCATCATCGCCGCCAGCCGCACCTCCGCATCGTGGGCCTGACGCAGACCTGCGGGGGGCGTTGGCACGCGCGGGTCTATCAACACAGTGAGTGGAGCGGTCAAAGTCTTGCCGCCCGCTATAAGTCTCACAGTGTATTTGCCCGGCAACACGTTTGGACCAAGGGGTTCACGCGGCGTGTCGTGCGGGACTGCCGAGATCGGGTAATTGTAGCCCGAAGATTGCGGCGGAGTTTCATGCAGGTCCCACACGAAACGGTGCATGCCCGGCTCGGGCGAGAGCATTTTGAGCATGCGCACCCAATAGATCGGCACACCCAGCGTCTCCTTCAGCGACTCCATTGTAAACGGCGCTTTGTCCGTGCTCGAGAAACGCCGGATTCGCTTGCCCGTGCTATCCAGGATTTCAAGCGTGACAGGCCCGTTAGCTCCGGTGCCGAAAACGTAATCAATCACCGCGCCATCGGGAGGATTCTGCCCGGCCGGCTCATCCGGAGGCAGCGGCGTATCCGTATTCGTGTCGCGCCGTACCCGGTACGCAGGCGCGGGCTTGAACAAGTAAACGTCGGCACTGGCTGCGGCAGCGATTTGACGAAGCGGAGTGATGTCGTCCAACACCCAGAAGGAGCGTCCGTGCGTGCCCACCAACAGATCATCATTGTGAATCCACAAGTCGCGCATGGAAGTGTGGGGCAGGTTCAGTTGCAACGATTGCCAGTGGTCGCCTGAGTCAAACGAGACCCACACCGCATTCTCCGTGCCCGCGAACACCAAGGTTTTGACTTCGGGGTCCTCGCGCACAGTGTCGACTGGACCCACGTCCGGCAGCCCTTCAATAATCTTCTGCCAGGTCTTGCCGCCGTCGCGCGTGCGGTAGATGAAAGGATGCAGATCGTCGATTCGGAATCGGCTGACGGAAGCGTATGCCGTATTGTCATCAAAGTGCGATGCGGAGATCTGCGTCACCTTGCTCCAGGGGATCAGCTCCGGGGGAGTGATGTTATTCCAATTCTTTCCCGCGTCGCGAGTGATCCAGATTTGCCCATCATCCGTGCCGGCCCAGATGGTGGTGACAGTTCTGAACGAGGGCGCGAGCGCATAAATTTCGCCGCGAACGCGCGCGGCGTTCCGATCCTTTGCCGCCAGGTCGCCCAAGCTTGCCGGAATGCCGGGCTGCGACCGAGTCAGGTCCGGGCTGATGGTGCGCCATGACACTCCACCGTCGTTGCTCTGAAACAGAACGTTGGCGGCAAAATAGAGAATGTGCGGATCGACCGGCGAAAACATGATGGGCTCGGTGCGGGCCGTGCGGTAATTTCCGCCGCGCATCACGATAGGCGTCACATCCTGAACCTGCCCGGTCACCCAATCGAACTTTGAGACCTCCGTGCGCCCGGCGCCATAAACGTAGCGCGGATGCAGCGGGTCGGGAGCCACGTAGCCGTATTCGATCACGCCCACGGGGTGCCAATCGCGAAAGCTGATTTCGCCGTCATTACCGCGGCTCGCGGTGCCGACGGAACCACTCTCCTGCTGCCCGCCATACACTCGATAGGGAAACTCATTGTCCGTGATGACGTGATAGAACTGCGCCGTCGGCTGGTTGTACCACGAACTCCACGTCTCGCCGCCGTTGGCGGTTACGATGGCGCCCTGATCGCTGACCAGCAAAATGGTGTTGGGGTCATTGGGGTTGATCCACATGTTCTGGTAATCGTCGCCGCCCGGGGCGCCGCGAATTCCCGTCCACGTTTTGCCACCGTCTGTCGAACGCCAGGTCACGGTGCTGGTGGTGTAGACCACATCGGGATTTTTGGGGTCAACGCGAGGCACGGCCAAATCGCCGCCCCCGATGCGCACGGAGGGCCGCGTGTCCGTGGTGGTTTGCGTCCAGTGCTCGCCTCCGTCATCGGATCGGTAAATGCGAGTGCCGCGCGTGACCGCGAGACTCGAGTAAAGCACCTGCGGATTGCTGGCTGAGATGGTTACGTAGGCCTGCACGATGTCATCCGGCAAACCGCCGGAGAGTTTGTTCCACGTACTGCCGCCGTCAGTTGATTTAAATATTCCGCCACCCGCACCGCCGTAGGAATTTCCGTCCTCCCACGGTCCTTGCCGCGCCCGCCACAAACAGGCGTAGAGCACGTCAGGATTTGAGGGATCGATTCCAACGTCGGACCCGCCGGTGTTTTCGTCTTTGTACAGGACTTTCTGCCAGGTCTCGCCGCCGTCCGTCGAGCGAAATATGCCGCGCTCTTCATTTGCGCCATAGGGGTGCCCGAGCACAGCAGCGAACACCTTATTGGGGTCGCGCGGATCAATGGCAAGCGCGGGAATCTGCTGGCCGTCACGCAGGCCGAGGTGCGTCCAGGTTTTTCCGGCGTCGGTGGACTTATAGATTCCGTCGCCCACGGAAAGGTCCGGGCGCTGCAGGCCTTCGCCGCTTGCGACATAGACGATGTTCGGATCCGAAGGCGCGACCGCGATCGCTCCCACGGATTGCGTGTCCTGATCGTCGAAAATGGGGTTCCAGATGCGCCCGTAATCGGTCGACTTCCACACGCCGCCGTTTACCTGCGCGACATAAAAGACCTTGGGCTGGCTGGGCACGCCCGTGGCCGCGCGCGTCCGGCCGCCGCGGAAGGGACCAATCAGACGCCAGCGCATGTCCTGGTACAGAGTCGGCGAGTACTGTTGTGCGCTCGCCATCGCGGCAAATGCAGACAAGGCAAGAGTGCAGATCAGCAGGCAGCGGCTTCGATTCATCTGGAACCTCCCGTGGGGACTGCATAGCATAAACCCAATTTCGGGGTGCTGGAATTAGAATCCACCGAGGTTGATACTACCCCCAACCACCTTTTCCGAGTCGCAATACACAGGCATAATGACAATGCTCGTTTCTATGGCCAACACCAATTCGAAAACGGCGGAAAAACAGACCCTCGATCAGGTTTTCGCGCCCGGCGGTTGGCTGGCGCGCCACCATCCGAAGTACGAATTCCGGCCTGGGCAACTGGAGATGGCGGAGAGCGTAGCCGCGGCGATTGAGAATCGCCAGCACCTGATTGTGGAAGCGGGGACGGGGACGGGAAAGACTCTGGCGTATCTCGTGCCGCTGTTGCGCAGCGGCTTGCGCACGGTCATTTCCACTGGCACAAAGAACCTTCAGGAGCAGCTTTTCTATAAAGATATTCCCTTCCTTAAGAAGTTGTTCCCGCAAATGCGCGTCACGCTGATGAAGGGGCGCCAGAATTACCTGTGCCGGCAGAAGCTTTACGACATTGAGAAGCAGCCCGTGCTCGACGGCATGGAGCAGGTGGAGCAATACCCCAAATTGCGTGAGTGGGAAGGGCGCACGGAAACCGGCGACCGCGCGGAATTGCGCTGGCTGCCGGACGCGAGCGAGCTATGGAAAAAAGTTGATGCGCGCAGCGAAGCCTGCACAGGGCAAAAGTGCCGCGAGTTTGAGCGCTGCTTCATCACGAAGATGCACCAGCGCGCGGCGGAATCCGATCTTCTCATCGTGAATCACCACCTGTTCTTTGCTGACCTCGCCCTCCGGCAGAGGGAATACGCCACCCTGCTGCCCGATTACGCCGCCCTGGTATTTGACGAAGCGCACGACATGGAAGACGTGGCCACGCAATATTTTGGCGTGGAAGTCAGCAACTACCGCGTGGAGGAACTGGCGCGCGATACGGAAGCCACCCTGCGCGTAAAGGCGATCAAGAGCAACGAGGTCCTGACGGCGGTGGGCGAGCTGCGGCGCCGTGCGGAGTTGTTCTTTGAGTTTTTCCCGCCCAGCGAGGGAAAATCGAATTTCGACCATCGCGAAAATTTTCTGGAAGTCCATCGCGGCGCGTACTCGGCCCTGACGAACGCGCTGATGCTGCTGCAGACCGAACTGAGCCGCGTGCCCGAGCGCCCGGAAGAGATCAACAACCTAGCGCGGCGCGCCGTGGAATTGCGCGCGGCCTTCGAGCTGGTGCTGGAAGGTCAGGAGCGCAACATGGTCTATTGGTGGGAGCGTCGCGGGCGCGGAGTGTTCATGCAAGCCACGCCCATTGACGTTTCCGCGCTGCTGCGCGAGCGGCTCTTTGAAAAGGTGGATACCGTGGTGCTGACCTCCGCGACACTGGCCGTGGGCGGATCGTTCGACTTCCTGAAGCGGCGGTTGGGCCTTCAGAATGCCAAGGAGCGCATTCTGGACTCGCACTTTGACTTCGCCCATCAGGCCTTGCTTTACACGCCCTTGCACCTGCCCGACCCTCGCCAACCGGATTTTGCACGGCTGGCGGCGGAAGAAGTATCGCACGTGCTGAAGGCCACGCACGGGCGGGCGTTTGTGCTTTTCACTTCCTACGCGCAGATGCGCGATGTCTATGAGCGCTTGCGGCCGCGCCTGCGCTATCCCCTGATGATTCAGGGCTCGATGCCGCGGACGGAATTGCTTGACCGCTTCCGGTCGACGCCGCACGCGGTACTTTTCGGCACCAGCTCATTCTGGCAGGGCGTAGACGTGCAGGGCGAACAACTGAGCGCCGTGCTGATTGACCGCCTGCCCTTCGCGGTTCCTACCGATCCGGTCACGGCTGCGCGCATCCGGCAGATCAACGAAGAGGGCGGCAATGCTTTCATGGATTACCAGGTGCCGCAGGCGGTCATTACGCTGAAGCAGGGATTCGGCCGGCTGATTCGCAGCGAAACGGACCGGGGAATTCTCGCCATGCTGGATCATCGAATGGTGCGAATGCCGTACGGGCGCATTTTTCTGGAGAGCCTTCCGCCCTACCGCAAAACGAATCGGCTGGAAGACGTGAAGGCCTTCATGCGAGAATGAAAAAGGATCGAAGTTCGAAACTCGAAACTCCCCGGATGGGCCGAATTTCGAGTTATCAGTTTCGAATTTCGCTTTTGATTTTCCCCAGGGGTTTCCATGTTCGAAGTTTCCGTAGAATATACGTTCGCTGCCGGACACGCCCTGCGAGGGTACAAGGGCAAGTGCGAAAACGTGCACGGCCATAATTACAAGGTGCAGTTGGTCATTGCGGGTGAGCAGCTTGATTCCACGGGGCTGCTGATGGATTTTGTGGAGGTGCGGAAGAAAATTAAAGACCTGGTGGAACGCCTGGACCACAGGTTTCTAAACGATGTTGCACCGTTTGACAAGCTGAACCCTTCAGCGGAAAACATTGCAAAGTATTTCTGTGATGAGCTGGAGCCGCCGGTCAGCAAGCATGGCTTGCGGGTGAATGCGGTCACAATCTGGGAAACAGATACGACCTCAGCCACGTACCGTCCGAAGTAGGAAGTTGGGAGTAACAAGAAGCCGAGGAGGGAATTCGAAAACCGGGCTCGGCCCCGGTTCGAATTCAACGAGTAGCAGCCGCAAGCCTACCACGTCCAGAAGGCGACTGCGGGATGCGCTTCCGCCTGGTGCTTTTGGGCGCAGACGCCTTGCTTGCAAACGTAGGTGTCTTCGCACCAGCGGCAGTGGGACAATTGGTCCTTCTCACGGACTGTCCCGCAGATGGCGCACGCCTCCAGCAGGTGAGCGACGACGTGCCGTGAGAACGTTCGCCAGGTTTCAAAGGCTTCCCGCTCTTCCCGGATTTTTTCGAGCTCTTCGTGGCTCAGCATCGCATGCTCCCTTTCCACTGCACCATTCGATGCAATCAGGGTGCCAATGTTTGTTCCGCCTGTCATTAACTCCGGTCGGGTGGAACCTCATTAACGTCAGTAGGGTAGGATGGGCCGCTGAGAATGGGAATCCATCCGACGTACGGGTTACGTAAGTACCAAGTAGGGAGAATTTTTTCGTTGGTGAGAACGGAAGTGCCCGTTGAGGCTCGCAATGAGCCGGTGCGAACCTGCCAATCGGTAGGTGGAGTACAATAGAATAAGGGGTTCAGGGCGCGCTTTCTGCCGGGAACGTATGGTTATCACGGAGATCTTCAAGTCGATCCAGGGAGAGAGCAATTACGCGGGGTTGCCCTGCGTCTTTGTGCGCCTGACCGGGTGCAACCTCCGTTGCCATTGGTGCGACACGGCCTACGCGTTCCATGGCGGACAGAAGAAAACGGTGGATGAGGTCATGGCACAAATTCGTCAGTTGCGCGGCGAGCTGGTTGAACTAACCGGCGGCGAACCACTCCTGCAGGAGGACGTTTACCCGTTGACCGGCCAACTGCTGACCGAGGGATTCAAAGTATTGGTTGAGACCAGCGGCGAGCGGTACATCGGACGCCTGCCGCGGGCAGTGGTCAAAGTTGTGGATGTGAAGTGTCCCGGCAGCGGAGAGGGCGGAACGTTTTGCCTCGATAATCTCAATGCGCTTAGCCAGAAGGACCAGGTCAAGTTCGTAATTGCCAACGAAGATGACTTTCACTTCGCCCATGAATTCATGGTCCGACACGACTTGCGCAACCGGGTGGAGGAGATTATCCTTTCGCCCGTGTTCGGGCAGTTGCCGCCGCGCCAACTGGCCGACTGGATCCTGCGCGACGGGCTGAAAGTCCGCCTGGGATTGCAGATTCATAAGTTCATTTGGGATCCGGACGCGAGGGGTGTTTAGCCTGGATAAAGCGATGGACAAAGGACCAAGGACCAAGGACAAAGCCCTAGCCGTTATTCTGGCCAGTGGCGGCATGGACAGTTGCGTGACGACGGCGATTGCGAATCTGAACTTTCGCCTTGCCATGTTGCACGTCAGTTACGGCCAGCGCACGGAGGCCCGCGAACTTCGGGCGTTCAATGCCCTGGCGGATGCCTACCACGCGGAGCGCCGCCTGGTGTGCCGGCTCGATCATCTGAAGCAGATTGGCGGGTCGAGTCTTACCGATTCCAAAATCGCAGTGGAGGCCGCCAATCTCGAGCGGCAGGATACACCCTCAAGCTACGTTCCCTTCCGCAACGCCCACTTTATTTCCATCGCAGTTTCGTGGGGCGAGGTTCTGGGCGCGCGCAGGATTTTCGTGGGAGCGGTGGCGGAGGACAGCTCAGGGTATCCCGATTGCCGGCCGGAGTATTATGACGCCTTCAACCGGGTGATCGTCGCCGGAACCAAACCCGACACGCAACTCGAAATCGAAACGCCGGTAATTCATTTGCGGAAAAGTGAAATCGTGCGCCGTGGGTATGAATTGGG
>JASHTY010000522.1 GCA_030040315.1 Terriglobia bacterium
TCGATATTCATGGCGCGCTCGTCTTTGTCCGCACCCTTACGCGAGAAAATCTTCACATCCACCACGATGCCTTCGATACCGGGAGGGCAGGTGAGGGAAGCGTCGCGCACATCACCGGCCTTTTCGCCGAAGATGGCGCGCAGCAGTTTTTCTTCCGGAGTAAGCTGCGTTTCGCCCTTGGGCGTAACTTTGCCCACCAGAATGTCGCCCGGCTTCACGTAAGCGCCAATGCGGATGACGCCGCTTTCGTCCAGGTCCTTCAGCAGGGATTCGGAGAGGTTGGGAATGTCGCGGGTAATTTCCTCCGGTCCGAGCTTCGTGTCGCGCGATTCGATTTCGAATTCCTCAATGTGAATCGAGGTGTAGGAATCTTCCTTCACCAGCTTTTCGCTGACCAGGATGGCGTCTTCAAAGTTGTAGCCGCGCCAGGGCATGAAGGCCACCAGCACGTTGCGGCCAAGAGCCAGTTCGCCGCGGTCGGTGCAGGGACCGTCAGCCAGCACTTGGCCCGCGTGTACGCGCTGCCCCTTGTGGACCACCGGCTTCTGGTTGATGCAGGTGTTCTGATTTGAGCGGCGGAATTTGATCAGCTGGTAGATATCTGCGCCGACCTCGCGGGAAAGCTGCCCGCTGTGCCCATCACCCTCCACGCGAACGATGATGCGCTCGCTATCCACGCTGTCCACCGTGCCGTTGCGCTTGCAGAGGACCACGGCGCCGGAATCGCGCGCCGTGACTTCTTCCATTCCCGTTCCGACCAAGGGAGCCTGGGCGCGCAGCAAGGGAACCGACTGGCGTTGCATGTTGGAGCCCATCAGCGCGCGGTTGGCGTCGTCGTTTTCGAGGAAGGGAATCAGCGAAGCCGCCACGCTTACCAGTTGCTTGGGGCTGACGTCGATGTAGTCGATCTCATCGCGGCGCTTCAGCACGAAGTTGCCCGCCTGGCGCGCGTTCACCAGTTCGTGGATGATGCGGCCTTTGTCGTCCACGCCCACATTGGCCTGGGCGATGACGTACTGGTCTTCCTCCCATGCCGATTGGTAGAAGCTGAAGGGCTCGTATTCCACCAGCTTGCGCTTTTTCTCGCGCAGCTCTTCGTTGGTTTTGTCAACCGTGCTCCACTCGACGTGCTCGCCCACCTTCCAGGGGCCGTCGCCGCCATGGGTTACCGTGACATAGTCCACGATGCGCCCGCCGCGAACCTTGCGGTAGGGGCTTTCGATGAATCCATACTCGTTAATCTGCGCGTAGCAGGAGAGCGACGAAATCAGTCCGATGTTCGGACCTTCCGGCGTCTCAATAGGGCAGATACGGCCGTAGTGTGTGGGATGCACGTCGCGGACCTCGAAGCCGGCCCGCTCACGCGAGAGTCCGCCCGGTCCGAGGGCCGACAAGCGCCGCTTGTGGGTGATTTCCGAAAGCGGGTTCGTCTGGCCCATGAATTGCGACAACTGAGATGACCCGAAGAATTCGCGAATCGCCGCCATCACCGGCTTGGCATTGATCAGGTCGTGCGGCATGGCGGTGGACATTTCCTGGTAGACCGACATCTTTTCCTTGATGGCCCGCTCCATGCGCACGAGCCCCAGGCGGAACTGGTTTTCGATCAGTTCGCCCACGGCCCGGACGCGGCGATTGCCTAGGTGGTCGATGTCGTCAACGGTGTACGTGCCGCCGGGATTCTTCTTGAGGGTCAGCAGGTAGCGAATGGCGGCGTAAAAATCCTCCGGCTCGAGCGTGCGCTTGTCGAGCGGCAACTGCACGGGCGAGTGTTCGGAGTGATCGGTCGCCAGCGTGCCTTCGCAGGCGCGAACCACTTCGGAGCAGATGTTGGCTTCGCGCTTGCCCACGAACATCTTCTCGTCATCCACCACCACGTAGAAATTGGCGGCGGGGAAATTCCGCGCGTCTTCGATTTCAAATTCCTGCGTCTTGTCATCCATCCGGTTCTTCAGCTTCGAGTAGTAACCGAGCTTGATGTTGAATTTCAGCCGGCCGACACGCGAGAAGTCGTATTTGCGCGGGTCGAAAAACATTCCGTTGAAGAGTGAGGTAGCCGTATCGAGCGTCGGCGGGTCGCCGGGGCGCATCTTGCGGTACATCTCAATCAGCGCCTCCTGCGGAGTCTTCAGCGTATCGCGTTTCAGGGTCTGGGCGATTACCACGCCCGTGTCGTCGCGCTCGGGGAAGAGCACGCTGATCTCCTGGATTCCCGACTCCAGAATCGTGTTCAGGGCGGAGGAAGAGATTTCGCTGTTGGGTTCTACAACCACTTCGCCGGTTGCGGGGTCGATGATATCCGCGGCGCTGAATGCGCCTTCCAGATCGTGCTGGGCTACCTCCACCTGGGTAATGTGCGCTTTCTGGATTTCCTTGAACACCGCCGGGGTGATCTTGCGCCCCGCCGGAACAATCGCTTCATGGGTGCGGGGATGATCGATGCTCTTGGAGATGCGGTTGCCCACCAGGCTCTCAGTGACTTCCATATAGATCTTGCGCTCTTTGATGGAAACCTTGGAAATCTGGTAGAAAGCCTTCAGGATTTCCGCGTCGTCCTTCAATCCCAGCGCGCGCAGGAAAATGGTGGCCAGGAATTTGCGCTTGCGGTCGATGCGCACGTAGAGCAGGTTCTTCGTGTCGTATTCGAATTCCACCCATGACCCGCGATAGGGGATAATCTTCCCCAGGAAGTAGGTCTTCGCGGCGTTGGCTTCAAAGAAGACGCCGGGCGAACGGTGCAACTGGCTGACGATGACGCGCTCCGTGCCGTTGATGATGAACGTGCCGTTCTCCGTCATCAGCGGAATCTCGCCGAAGTAAACTTCCTGCTCCTTGATGTCGCGAATGCTCTTGTGGCCGGTATCCGCATCCTTGTCGTAGAGGGTCAGGCGGATGGTGACCTTCAGCGGCGCCGCAAACGTCATGCCGCGCTCCTGGCACTCCGTCACGTCGTATTTCAATTGCAGGGCCACGGGGTCGCCGCACTTGTTGCAGAACGTCACCACGTTCTTGTTGAACGTGCCGCACTTGGTGCAGAGCACTTCGCCGACTTTGAACGGGTCGGTGATGACAGTATGTCCGCAGTTTTTGCACGTGCTGCGCAGGTGGTGCAGGCCCTTCAGGCTTCCGCATTTGCACTCCCAGTTGCCGATGGAGTAGTCCACAAAGTCGAGTTGCGCGATACCGCGGAAATCCGTGATCGGAAACACGGAATTGAATACGGCTTGCAGACCCACGTCCTCCCGCTCCGAGGGAAGGAGGTTCATTTGCAGAAAACGCTCATACGAGCGCCTCTGCACCTCGATCAGGTTCGGAATCTTGATAACTGTAGGGATTTTAGAGAAATTAATGCGCTGGCGCACAGCGCCGTTCCCGCCGTTAGGCATTCCTTTTGCTCCTTGCTTGAAGTATCAAAAGTTCGTCGGACGATGGTGACCAAGATTACGGTGACACAGATCCCTTACTGATTGGATGCGCTTGGTGCGCATAAAGATGCAGTCCAGTCGCCCCATGAGCCAGCCGTCCATGGGTCCTTTCCGTGCCACTTGCAGGCTTTGCGGCCACAGAGAGCCCCGGGGAGCGCAAATTCGACCCTGCTTCCCGGAGCCTGGCGAACGAGCGGTTACTTCACCTCAACGGTAGCGCCGGCTTCGGTGAACTTTTTCTTGATGGTCTCCGCTTCTTCCTTCGAGACGCCTTCCTTGATCGGCTTGGGCGCGCCATCGACCAGGTCCTTGGCTTCTTTCAGGCCCAGGCTGGTGACTTCGCGAACCGCCTTGATGACGTTGATCTTGTTGGCTCCCACGGCGGTCAGGACCACGCTGAACTCCGTCTGCTCCTCGGCCGGAGCGGCGCCGCCCCCTGCTGCCGCGCCCGCGCCCGCAACCACCACCGGGGCGGCGGCTGCAGCAGAAACGCCCAGCGCTTCCTCCAGCTTCTTCACCAGCTCCGCTGCCTCCAGCAGAGTTAAGCCCTTTACTTCTTCCACGATCTTGTCTACGCGCTCTGACATGCTTGATTCTCCTCTTCGTTTTAGCTGATAGCTGACAGTCAAACCACAGCGGCAAACTGTAAGCTGTCGGCTGTAAGCTGTTAGCTCTCCTTAAACTTCTTTTCCTTCACGCCCTGCGAAATGACAACGGCGAGGTTGCGAGCCACGCCTGCCAGCGTCATTGCGACCCGCTGCGCGGGGGAATTAAACAAGAACAGCACCTTTGAAAGTAGCTCCTCGCGTGATGGCAGCGTGGCGATGGCCGTCAGATCCTTAAGGGAAACCACCCGGCCTTCCACCACTCCGGACTTAAACGTCAGGATGGGATTTTCCTTCGCCCACTCCGTGATGGCCTTGGCCAAAGCCACGGGGTCCGAATCGGTAAGGGCCACGGAGGTTGTTCCCTTCAATTTTCCCGCAATGGGCTCGACCGTTGTTCCCTTGGCGGCACGCTCAATCAGACTGTTCTTCACAACCTTGTACTTGGCACCGGTGCCGCCAATCTTGCGGCGCAACTCGGAATCCTGGGCGACGGAGATTCCCTCAAAGCCCGAAAGCACGATTCCTCGCGCTTTCTTTAATTGCTCGTGCAGATCATCCGCTTGCTGCTTCTTCTGGTCCCGATCCATGCTCACTCCTTCGCGGGTTTCGTCGCACCCCTACGCGGCCGCCTCAATTGACGTCAGGTCAATCGCCACTCCCGGCCCCATGGTGGATGAAATCACAATGCTCTTCACGTACTTTCCTTTGGCGGAGGCGGGCTTGGCTTTGATGACGCTGGCAATCAACGCGCCGGCGTTCTCTGTCAGGTGCTGCGCGTCAAATGAGACCTTGCCCACGGCACAGTGGATGATTCCGGTCTTGTCCACACGGAATTCCACCTTGCCGGCCTTTACCTCTTTGACGGCTTTCGCCACGTCGACGGTTACAGTGCCCGTCTTGGGGTTGGGCATCAGGCCGCGCGGGCCCAGCACCTTGCCCAACCGTCCTACGGACTTCATCATGTCTGGAGTAGCAACCACAGCGTCAAAATCCATCCATCCGCCCTGGATTTTCGCCACGATGTCGTCACCGCCGGATTCGTCCGCGCCCGCTTCGCGCCCCTCGCGAACCTTGTCGCCCGAGGCGATCACCACCACGCGCTTGGACTTGCCAAGCCCGTGGGGCAGAACCACCGTTCCGCGCACCATTTGATCCGCGTGCTTGGGGTCAACGCCCAGGCGCATGGCGACTTCCACCGTCTCATCGAATTTCGCGTAGGCCGCCTTCTTGATCAGCGGCATTGCATCCGCCAAAAGGTAAGCAGGCTTATCCACCAGCTTGGCGGAAGCCGCGTATTTCTTTCCTTCTTTAGCCATCACTGGACTCCATTACGAAGATCGAAATCCGAAACTCGAAACTCGGACGGACACTGCGAATTTCAAGTCTCGCCGTTCAGCTACCCCGCCACTTCAATTCCAATGCTCCGGGCCGTGCCTTTGATTGTGGCGATCGCCGCGGCCATATCGCGCGCGTTCAGGTCGGGCAACTTCAGCTTGGCGATTTCTTCCACTTGCTTTTCGGTCACCTTGCCGACTTTGTTGCGATTCGGCTCGCCGGAACCCTTGGCGACTCCCGCCGCGCGCTTCAGCAGCACGGAGGCCGGAGGCGTTTTGGTCACAAACGTGAATGTGCGGTCGTGATAGACCGTAATGACCACAGGGATAATCAGTCCTTCCTGGTCCTTTGCGGAGGTCTTGGCGTTGAACGCCTTGCAGAAATCCATGATGTTCACACCGTGCTGGCCGAGCGCCGGGCCCACGGGAGGAGCAGGCGTCGCTTTCCCCGCCGGAATCTGAAGCTTAACCATTGCGTTGACGCGTTTTGCCATGATTCAGTCACCAGGCGAAATCCGAAATTCGCGCAGGATTTCACGAGTTTCGGATTTCGATTTTCGAGTTTCGCTCTTCCTCAGATTTTCTCCACTTGATAAAAATCCAACTCCACCGGTGTCTGGCGGCCGAAGATGGTCACCATCACGCGCAGGGTTGAGCGGTCTTCGTTAATTTCGTCCACCACTCCGTTGAAATCCCGGAATGGCCCATCGGTAATCTTGACGCTTTCGCCTCGATCGAATTTAAGTTTCGGCTTGGGATGCTCGGCAGCCACTTCCACGCGATGGACAATCCGGTCAACTTCCTCCGGAGTCAGGGGACTCGGCCGCTGCCCGGAACCTACAAACCCCGTCACGCGCGGCGTGGAGCGCACCATGTGCCAGGTATTGTCGTTCATCTCCATCTCGACCAGCACATAGCCAGGATAAAAGAGCTTGGGAGTAACCACTTTTTTCCCCTGGCGCATTTCGATCACGTCCTCGGTCGGAACCATGATTTCGCCAAACTGATTGGACAGGCCCTCGGCATCAATCCGGCTCTTCAGGGTTTCCGCGACCTTCTTCTCAAACCCCGAATAGGTGTGGAGAATGTACCAATTCTTGGTCTTTTCGGTACCAGCATCCTGATTCGTCAAATTCTCATCCATAAAAAGTTTCATCTAACTCCGGTGCATTAAATACCCGAGCAGCTCTTTGACAATGGAGTATTGAAACACCTGGTCGCAAACCCAAAAAAAGATGCCGAACAAGAACGTGGTCAGCACCACCATCACGGTGGTGCCATAAACCTCCTGGAAGCCCGGCCAGGTAACGCGCTTGGTCTCGATCTTTACCTCGGACGCGTACTCTTTGAACTGCTTCCACAGCCCCTTGGGTGAATTCGGGGATTCTTGTTCCTCTCTCATCGCTGCCTGGGCCATTTCGCTCTCGTTCCCGCCCGGCGGTGAGGCCGCCTGCGGGTAAAGTACTTTCGTCCACAAAACCTGGCAGGGGCGGAGGGATTCGAACCCCCATGACCGGTTTTGGAGACCGGCAGATTAGCCGTTAATCTGACGCCCCTAAACTGCTGCTTACTTCACTTCCTTATGGACCGTATGGTGCCGGCAAGTTGGGCAGAATTTCTTCAGTTCCAGCCGGTCCTGGTTCTTCTTCTTATTCTTCGTTGAAGAATAATTGCGGTTCTTGCAGTC
>JASHTY010000523.1 GCA_030040315.1 Terriglobia bacterium
TTCATCGTCATGGATTTTCGCCGGAGCGCCGGGCGCACCGTGGCACGGCCATGCTGTCCCGCCCGGGTGGGAGCATGGGCTGGAAGCCCATGCCACGAGCCGGCGCTACCTTATTCCCACCACCATGGAATCCGGTCCCACCAGGTGCTCAACGCGGGTTTCGCGGAAGCCGGCTTCCTTCATCCAGCCCATGCAATCCGCACCGGTGTAATCGAAGCCGCCCGGAGTTTCGATCAGCATGTGCAGGCTCATCATCAGGCCGAAGGCGTTTCGCGAGCGGGCATCGTCAATGATAGCATCGTAGATCACCACGGCACCGCCTGTCGGCGTTGCCTCATAAGCCTTGCGCAGCAGCATCTTTTTTTCTTCCAGGTTCCAATCATGCAGAATGTGGCCCAGGGTGATGACATCGACTTTGGGCAGCGGGTTTTCGAAGAAGTTTCCGGCATGAAAGCGCAGGCGCTGGCTCAGGCCATTCTGCTCGGCGTATTCCTCAAAGACCGGCCCCACTTCGGCAAGGTCGAATCCCACTCCGGTCAGATGCGGATTGGCGAGGGCAATTTGCACGGCCAGATCACCCTGCGCCGTGCCCACGTCCGCATACGTGCGATACTGCTTCCACGGAAATTTCTGCGCGATGGCGAGATTGGCGCCGCGGCTGACGCCGGTCATGGCCGAGAGAAATGATTTCAGGCGCGCGGGGTCGGCGTAGAGGGTATCAAATGGGGATTCACCCGTGGCAGCTTCTTTTGCCTCACTCTGCGGTTTGCCGGTGCGCAGCGCTTCCGTCAGATGCACCCAGTGGCCGTACGAGCGCTGATTGGTCATCTCCATAATTCCGCCAATGTAGCTGGGCTTGTTCTTGTCGAGGTAGAAATCGGTGTCCGGCGTGGTCGCGTATCTGCCCTCCACGCGGCGAAGAAAGCCGAGAGCGACGAGCGTATCCAGAAAATCGGCGGCAGAGCGAGGGTGCAGTCCCAGGCGGCCGCGCAAGGTTTCCAGGTCCTCCGGCTGCTTGGCGAGTTCCGTGAAGACGCCCATCTCAACCGCGCTCAACAAAGTTTTGGAAGACCAGAAGCCGAAGCCGACTTGCAGAATCATCTCCGGACTTGGCGAATTGGTGGACATTTGCATCTCCTTCTGGTTAAGAAAATGAATGCGGCCAACGCGCGCGACCCCGCGGGCGGGGGCATTATAGTCCAGGAGGCGGAGGTTGGAGACGCCAAATGCTCTGCGTGCCTTTTCCGAGCCCCAGCCTTTCCCGTTCAGACCACCCCGTCCCGCGAATCGGGATGGGGGATTACTGACGCAGCTTCGGTTCCAACGTGTGCGCTGCGTCTCCAGTCACCACGACGGCAGCCACCACACATTTCCCCAACCCTTTCAGCCGCCGCGGGGGTATAATTGCCCGAAACCTTGAAGAGGGGGGCCTTATGGAATCTGAAGTCAATCGCAGGGAATTCATCAAAACCAGTGCAAAAACCGGAGCGGGGCTCGCTGCCCTGGGGGGCGTTACTTTCCTGACCAAGCCGGAGAGAGTCTTCGGCGCCAACGACCGCGTGCGCATCGCCGTGGTCGGACTGCACGGGCAGGGTTGGGCGCACGTCCGCCAATATTCCAAAATGGATGACGTGGAGATCGCCGCGGTGTGCGACGTGGATGAAAACGTCACCAACCAGCGCCTGGGCGAAATGGAAAAGATGGGCATCCCGAAGCCCGCCACTTACGTTGAGCTGCGCAAAGTGCTGGATGACAAATCCATCGACGCGATTTCCATTGCCACGCCCAACCACTGGCACTCGCTGCAGGCAATTTGGGGTTGCCAGGCGGGCAAGGACGTTTACGTCGAGAAACCCATGTGCCACAACTTGCTGGAAGGGCAGATGGTGGTGCGCGCCGCGCAGAAATACAATCGTGTGGTTCAGCACGGCACCAACAGCCGGTCTGGCCCCGCCATTATCGAGGGCGTACAGAAGATGCGGGACGGCCTGATCGGTGACGTTTATCTCTCGCGCGGACTTTGCTACAAGTGGCGGAACACCATCGGCAAGGCTCCCGTCGAGCCCGTCCCCGCGGGCTTCCACTTTGATATCTGGACCGGCCCGGCCCCCATGAAGCCCTTCACCAAGAATCGCTACCACTACAACTGGCACTGGGTCTGGGACACCGGCAATGGCGACTTCGGAAACCAGGGCATCCACGAGCTTGACGTGGCGCGCTGGGGGCTGGGCGTCAAGTATCCGAATCGAGTCGCGGCCATCGGCGCACATGTGATGTTTGATGACGATCAGACGACGCCGAACGTTTTGAACGTCGCCTATTACTACGACAACATGCCCGACGGCAAGAAGCGGATTCTGGAATTCGAAGTCCGCCACTGGTGCACCAACCATGAGGCGCAAATCGGCTCGCCACAATTTGGCGGAGGCGAGGTACCCGTGGCGGAAGGGAACGCCCAGGCGAAGAAGGCGCAGCCGCAGAATACCATCGGCAATATCTTTTACGGCTCGAACGGCTACCTGGCCATGAACGGCTATGACAGCTACAAGTCCTGGATTGGCGAAGAGCTGGAGCCCGGACCGCATGCGACCGCGGGTGGCAACAACTGGGCCAATTTCATTGCCTGCGTGAAGAGCCGCAAGAAGGAAGAGCTCAACGCGCCCATTGAGGAAGGCCTGATCTCCTGCACGCTGCTCCACCTGGGCAATGCCGCGCATCGCACGGGCCGCACGCTGCACTTCGATGCGGAAAAAATGGAGGTCGTCGGCGATGCGGAAGCTTCGCGCATTCTTCACGACGCCGACCGCGGCTACCGCAAGCCTTATGAACTGCCGAAGGAAGTTTAGACG
This sequence comes from Terriglobia bacterium, assembly GCA_030040315.1. Taxonomy (GTDB): domain Bacteria; phylum Acidobacteriota; class Terriglobia; order UBA7540; family UBA7540; genus Bog-366. The sequence continues at coordinate 2,850 of JASHTY010000523.1, forward strand.
TTCAGTGTCCCGGCTGCAGCGGCTCTCCCGAGGCGCCGCTGCAACCGGCTTTCTCACCTCTTCCCGGACCGATTGCGCACAACCGAACCTGCAACAACCAGCCGTAGCCCGGCTGTCCCCAGCCGCGTCCCGATCGCGGGTGGGGACACCCGCGCTACAATTCCGGACTGCGCGAAGCCGGCTCCAAGATTCAAACTGACCCACTACCCGCAATCTACCTAGCTTGACTTCCTCATTTCGCCGCCGTACTCTCTTGCTTCCAGAATTGCCTGCGCGACCGTTGACAGGATCGGTCAAACACTACCTTCCCGGAGGCGGTGATGAGTCTCCTGAAGATTGCGAGTTCCCCACCCGCGACCGTAGCACCCAGCGCCAGTGTGCTGGAGGCCGTGGAGGTCATGGCGGAACACGCCGTGGGCGCCGTGGCTGTTGTGGATAACGGCACCTTGCTGGGAATCTTCACCGAACGCGACGTGATGCTGCGGGTCGTCCTGCGCCAGCGCTCGCCGCGGGATACGCGCGTTCGCGAGGTCATGACTTCGCCCGTGGAAACCGTTTCCGAAGACACTCCCGAGAATGACGCCCTGGTTCACATGGTGGAGCGGCACGTTCGCCACCTGCCTATCGTTGACACCCAGGGCCGCCTGACCGCCATGCTCTCCATTCGCAACCTGCTCGAGCATCGCGTGGACGAACTGGCGCGGGAGCTTCATTCCCTCGATCAATATCTTTCAAATGATGGACCGGGCGGCTGAGCTTTAATCCTCGCCCATTGTGTCTCCGGCGGCGCGGTAAGCCTTCAACACGTCGGGAAGTCCGATCACGCCCACAAGCTTGTCCAAATCAGCACGGCTAAGCACGGGCAGGAGGGGCCACTCGCCCATCCGGCGCAGGGCTTCGTCCAGAGAGTGGTCGGGATGAAGGTAGGGGAGCGGGGATTGCGGCAACGCATCGTGAAGTGGATCGGTCTGGCGCAATTGCATGGCCTGGCGCTGCAAAGCGTCTTTCTTGATTCCGAACCATTGCTGAAGACTGCCTCTCACCAGGGCAAGAGGTTCCGCTGAAGCTTCCGCCTGGGTGAGGGCGATTTGAATGGGGTCGTCAGGTCCCAGCACCGCGCCCTGATAAACCCGCATTGCGTCTTCCACGTGCAGGGTAGCCTCCTCACGGCGCTCCTCCATGGAGGGCAAGTCGATGCCATCCTGCACCGAAAGCAGGTCAAAGAGGGAAATCTTCTGATACTGGCGTGAAATCAGGTAGGCGATCGTATTGGAAATAATCACAGGGAGAATGATGGAGTAATTTCCGCTAACCTCTAGCACCATGAACACCGAAGTCATGGGGACGCGCAGGAATCCCGCGAAGAGCGTTCCCATGCCCACGAGCGCATAAGCGCCCACCCCACCCGTGAGCCAGGGGAAAAAGTGATGCTCGATGCCGCCCACGGCCCCGCCCAGCATCGCTCCGATGAACAGAGTGGGGGCGAACATGCCACCCGGGGCGCCGCTGACGAATGAAAAACTGGTGGAAACGATTTTAAGCGCGGCGAGCAACGCCAGGATCTGCCAGGTGAACTGGTCGTGCATGGCCTGGTCAATATATCCGTAACCGGCGCCCATTACCTGCGGGAAACCGACCCCGATGGCGCCGATCAGCAATCCCGCACAAGCCGGCTGGAGGTATTGCGTCCAGCGCGGCAGAGCCTTCAACCGCGGCCGGGCAAATGCGATCAGCCGCATGAAAGCCAGCGAAGCCACTCCCCCAATCAACCCCAGCGCTGCATACGCCAGCAGTTCCGCGGGATGAATCAGGTGATAGACAGGGATTCGAAACAGCGCCTGGTCGCCCAGGAACCAGCGCGAGACAATCACGCTCGATACGGCGGAAAGCACCACAGCGCCCAGCACTCCGGCGGTCCACTGGCCGATCACTTCTTCGATGACGAAAATTACGGCGGAAATTGGCGCGTTGAATGCCGCGGCCAGTCCGGCCGCGGCGCCCACCGGGGCAATCAGCCGCACGTTCTGGCGGGACAGGCGCAGCCGCCGCCCCAGGGCGGAGGCAATTCCGGCTCCCATCTGCAGCGAAGGGTCTTCCGGACCCAGCGACTGCCCCGTTCCGATGCCCACCGCGCAGGTAATAAATTTCCCGATGACAGTATTAAATGGGATATAACCATCGTAAATATAAAGCGCCGCCTTGGTCTGATTCACTCCGCTGCCGCGGACGCGTGGGAAGAATCGGACGACCAGATACCCCACCACCAGCCCCCCGACCGCCGGCACCAGCAGGGCGCGCGTCCAGACGGGGCTGAGGGCCGACCCGAAAGCCAGCAGCTTTGTCCAATCGATGGCGATCCGAAAGAGCACCACGGCCAGACCTGAGAACAATCCGATGATGACCGCCAGAAGTAGAAAGAGCTGCGTTTCCTTCAGCGGCCGGCCCTTACCCAGTCGTTTGAGCAGATCCTCGCCCTCGCTTGCCGGCCCGGCGCGGCGCGCGGCGAGTGGAGCGCTCTTGGCAACGGGGGCTTCGCTCACGGGTGGGCACCCCCCTGTTCCCCGGCCAATTCGCTGGCCTGCTCTCGGGCAATCAGCAGCAGCGCCAAATCGCGGCCCCGCGGTTCTCCGCAAGCCTTGGCGCTGGTTTGTTCCATGGCGAAAACAGCATCCATGACGCGTGAAAGCAGGTCGGTATCGCGGCCGAGGCTGGGTTGCCCCACGTGAGGCTGAAGGTCCTGCGTCTGGCGGAAGAGCGTCTGCAGCGGGTCATTTCCTTCAGATGTCAAGTCGATTCCCCGAGCCGCGGAGCAGGCCTGAAGCCGCCTGAGCGCGGCGTTGAAATCCTCGGCCGCGCGCCGGCCACGCTCCACATTTCCGTGACGGCGATTGAAGGGGTTGAGATACATAACGTCGTGTGCCGTTTCGCT
>JASHTY010000524.1 GCA_030040315.1 Terriglobia bacterium
TGAACCAGGTTGTTTGAGTCAGCATAGAATCCCACGACCGCCCCCTGCAGGTTGATACTTATGCCCGAGGAGCCCTGCCCGGAGCTTGTGCCTGCGCCCGGAGCCTCGAAGGTGGTGATGTGTTGAGCGCTTGCTAAACGACATGCAAGAAGTGGGATGCTCACTACTTTATAAAGCTGCAGTCGATTCATAATTCCTCCTGTGTCGATTTTGAAATGGGTGGTCATGCTGGAACTCCTTGGAAGCAGTGGCTGGCGTTTGGTTGTTCTGTGATTGACTTGGCGACGGAAGACATTACTCCTGCCGCCTCCGCTTACTTTGCGACACCGCTGAGTCTCTCCCACCTTGGCCTTCCAGCCAGGCAGGAGAAGTTTCTCGTTTTAGCCCAGAGCTGTTGACATCAGATTCACCTCTTCTTCTGCGCAGCCGAGCAGCCGGTTTTGTTCGTCTCAAGAAAAACTTCAACGGCGCGGGCTGTCCAGGTAGCCGTACGTGCAGATGCGCGATCCTGGCGATTCACGGCCACGTGCCTACTCGCCTCGGTCTAATGGTTAACGTGCAACCCGGCGCAGAAGCATGTGGCGCCCCGCATGGCGGATACGTATGCATTTGAGGGGCCATCAACTTCCGCGACAGGCCAACTAACCCCGGCTTTAATTGCGGTATGAATGAACTCAGGGACTTACCACTCGCGGTGCAGTGCGATCTATACCAAAGCATTGCTTGAAAGCCAGGCGCCCATCTACGAGAAACGGGATTTAGCGACGCCAATTATATGGGAAAAAGAAGACAACCTCGGGGTGAAGACTCCTCCGATGGCGTTGTGCAACTGGTTGTATATCGCAACTAGTTGTGTGTTTTTCTTGTACCACAACCAGTCCCTGCTTGCAACCAGTTGTACAATGTTTTCAGGCGAGGAAATGCCAAGCCGGAGTGGAGGCAGAGTGCGCAAGAACCACAGGTCGGCCTGTGTGATGAACATGATGGTCGAGATGTTCGGCGATCCATGGAGTCTGCTCGTCATCCGCGACATCCTTTTCATGAACCGAAGGCATTTTCGCGAGCTCCTGACTAAGTCTCTGGAAGGAATTGCGTCGAATATTTTGGCCGATCGTCTGCAAAGGCTGGTCCAGCAGGGGATCATCGTCAAGTCTCGTGACCCAGCCATAAACAGAAAGCCACTTACAGCCTTACGGAAAGAGGCATCGAATTGCTCCCTCTGCTGATGGAGATGAATGCGTGGGGGCACAGATATTTGCCGGTCTCCAGGCTGAGGTTCATTGCTCGAGTCCTGGAAGAAGGAGGACCGAAGCTGAGGGCGGATTTTATGGCTGAACTTCGCGAAACGCACCTTCCGAAGTCAGGCGCGAAAAAGAGGGCCCGTATCTCGACAAGATCGATGCGTATTTTTGCCATGCAGAAGAAGCTTCAGGCGGCATACGAAGCCGAGCTCGCTAAAAGAAAACAGTAGCGAATCACTTGTCCGAGCTGAGGAGAGAGTCGGCAATGAACCATTGAAGATGGCCCGGATTTACCCCCTGTCGAAGGCCACCGGGCCTCCGCCATAGCACCTCCTCGACATGACAGACTGTCATGTACAAAGAGCTGGAGGTTGCCAGACATCGAGAAAGAACTGAACGCCGCGAGCCAGCTAACAATCGGTCGCTTGCCAGCGGCACAAAACCCAACATAGACCCTCCACCACATAGAGCATTCCGCACCCGGTGCTCGAACACCGAGCGCGGCGCTAACCAAAGCGACCTGTTTGGGAGGCCAGGATGGCTGAATCGAAGCTACACCCCGCGGGATCTCCCGCGCAATCGGCACGGACCCGAGCTGCTATCTACGCGCGGGTTTCCACTGCTAACAACGGCCAAGACCCCGGAATGCAGACGCGTGAGTTGGAGGAATACTGCCAGCGCCGGGGCTGGGAGCTCGCCGGCGTATACGTTGACCTGGGCATTTCGGGCTCGAAGGAGTCTCGGCCCGGACTCGACAGGCTGATGACGGACGCCCACCGGCGCCGCTTTGATGCCGTGATCGTCTGGAGATTTGACCGGTTCGCGCGCTCGGTTTCGCACCTCCTCAAAGCCCTCGAAACGTTTCGGGCGCTGGGGATCGACTTGGTGAGCCTGTCCGAGAACCTGGACACACCCACGCCTGCAGGCCGGATGGTCTTTACCGTTCTGGGCGCTGTCGCCGAGCTGGAGCGCAGCCTGATCATTGTGTGGGTGCGGGCCGGCATCCGAAACGCCCGCGCAAAGGGCAAGCGGCTGGGTCGGCCGCGGGCTGTCCTGGACCCGGCTAAAGTGGCCACGGGTCGCGCGCACGGGCAATCGTGGGCGACGATCTCCGATGAGCGAGGCATCGGCGCGGCGAGCCTATGCTGCCCGTGCCAAAATCCCCCCTCAAACCGCGGCCGTAAGTCATTGATTTGTCGACGCCGGCGAACGCCACCCGGGCCTTGACGAAAAGATTTGTTTTCGTCAAGACGGGCCGGCCGAAATGGTCTTGAGCAGATCGACACGCGACGACGATACTTCACGACTCAGCGAAAAACCGTTGAGACTATGGTTCGAGTCCTCCACGCCTGCCATTCCAAAGCAGCTTTCACATCTTCAAGCCTCCGCGCTCCCGGCATTTCTCCGGTAACGCTCCGAACGCCCTCGACACGGTGGGGGCATAGGTAGTG
>JASHTY010000525.1 GCA_030040315.1 Terriglobia bacterium
AGTTTATTTACTTGATCGAACTTATCGTCAAACGCCAATGCAATGGCCTCCCCACAGGGAACGAGCTAAGATGGCAATCAATGGAAGAACGGCGACACGCCACCCCCCAGCCGCGGCGTCGCCCCGGGACACCTGAAGAAAATTTGACATAAGCCGTCAATCTTCCACGGCTCCTTAAAATTAGATGTAATATACCACAATTCGTTTGTTTGTGTTTCGATTTTTTCTAGGGCCTGCCCAATCTCTCCAACTCCTTGTCAAGACTGGACTTAACTCGCCCCAGTTCCTGCACCCTGACACCGTCACCAACCATTGCGGCCTCATCATACTCACGCACTATCTTTTCAATTTCGGCCTTTAGGCGATCAAACTGTAGTCTTCTTCGCGCCCGGTCGATTTCACGCGCCTTCTCCCAATCATTTGCTTCGACTGCCGCCTGATACTGGCGATTAAGATCTTCCAATCCCGATCTCACTTTTTCAAGCTGAAGTTTCCGCACCAAGCCTCGGGCCACATCCAGCCGGGGTGCGTCGCCTTCCCAGAACAGCGCCTCGATGGCGAGCTTCCTCTCGGCTTCCGGAATATCAGCTTCCGCACTCGTGACGTCAACGGCTTCGCGGCGTTTCCGGGCATCCCGCAAAAGAGTGAAAACTGAATCACCCGGAAGTCCCCGCGTCACGCCGCTGTCCACGATCTCGGGCAATACTGCATCGGCAATTTCCTCGCTGGTCAGGCACGCACGCAGCAATTGCTTGATGGCGTGGCTGGCCTGCGCGGTTGCCGTCTCTTCCCGCACCTGAACTTCCGCGCGCTTCTCTCCGGCCGCGCGCCGCAATTCATCGCGCAGAAGGCGCTCGTCAACGCGCAAGCGTTCTGCCAGGCGGCCTGCCAGCTCCGCGCGCAGCAGCGGGTTGGGCACCTTGATCAGATACGGAAGCACCGCATTGGCGGCGGCCACCTTGCCCTCCGGAGTGCGCTGATCGTGGGTTTGGGCGGCGCGCTCAGTCAGGTAATCGAGGTACGAGGGCGCGCTCTTCAGTAATTCCCCATACGCCGCTGCCCCCTGCTTGCGAACGAACGAATCCGGGTCAAGCCCGCCCGGCAGCGCGAGCACCTTGGCTTCAAATCCTGCTTCCAGCAGCAGCCCCAACGACCGCTCCGTCGCCGCCTGCCCCGCCGAGTCCGGATCGTAATTCACCACTACGCGGCGAGTGTATCGCCCCAGCAGCCGAATCTGCCCCTCCGTCAGGCTGGTGCCGCAGGACGCCACAACGTTTTCGATGCCACTGGTCGCCACAGCGATGCAATCCATGTAACCTTCCACCAGAATGGCGTAATCGAGTTTGCGAATGGCCTGCGCCGCGCGGTCCAGGTGATACAGCACTCGGCTCTTTGTATAAATTGAAGTTTCGGGCGAGTTGAGATACTTGGGCTGTTCTTCGCCCAGCGCCCGGCCCGCAAACGCCACAGCTTTTCCGGAATCATTCGAAATGGGAAAAATGATGCGGCGGCGAAAGCGGTCGTAAGTTCGCTGGCGCTCGGCATCAAAGATGATTAAGCCGCTTTTCTCCAGCGTTTCCTTGTCGAAGTCCCCGCCTTCCAGGTGCCGTACCAGGCCTTGACCGTCGCCGGGCGCGTACCCGAATCGGAAGCCGCCCACCTCCGCATCAGTCAGCCCCCGGTCGGCAAGATAGGCGCGGGCGAGCCGGCCTTCCGCTGTGGCTCCGAGTTGGGAAGCAAAAAACTTGGCGGCGACTTCGTGCAACTTCAGCAACGACACGCGCAGTTTGGTGTTGGAATCGTAGGTGTGGCCGCCGGCGCGCTCCTCGATGCGCACGCCGACTTTCTCCGCCACGCGCCGCAGCGCTTCGGGGAACGGCAAATTGTCAATCTCCATCACGAACTTAAAGACGTCGCCGCCCTTCCCGCACCCGAAGCAGTGGAAGATCTGCTTCACAGGGTGAACCGCGAACGACGGTGTTTTTTCCTGATGGAAGGGGCACAATCCCACGTAGTTCGCGCCCGCCCTGCGCAGCTTGACGTAATCGCCCACGATTTTGACGATGTCGGCGGCGGCGCGAACTTGGTCGACTTCGAGCATGGAAAAAGGAGACAGGAGTCAGCGGTCAGGAGAGATGATGACCATTCACGGGGCGCGGAACACCTGATTGGCGCTCCCAACAGAATTCGAAGTTCCGCCTACCGTCTCCTGATTCCTGAATTTACGGCAATACGATGCTTGACGCGGCCTTTTGGAATTCTTCCTTCGGGAACTGCGCGCGGATCATGTCAAGGTATGCACGGCCCTTGGGCCGGCCATTCTGATAAACGGCCGAAAGCTGCGTGAGAAAAATCAAACTGTCACGCACCTCGCTATCCCGAAGCGACGCCACGCCCGCATGCTGTTCAAACTTCCTGCGGAAATCTGCGATGGCGGTTTTCAGCGCAAGATACAAGTCGCGCTGCAGGGCATGATCGATCGGCTTCTCGTAAATGATGCCGCTGGTCTGAGTCTGGTAAGTTTCCGCAAGGCCGCGCAGCGCAGCGAGCACATCGGTATCCACCAAAGCGCGGTGCTCCGCCGCAAACCCGCTGATTGCGTACTCGATTGCCGCAAGCAGTGGTTCCTTCGACTTCGCGAAATCGCGGCCGAATTTGGCCTCCTTGAATGGCAATGTTTCTAGGTCAACCACCAGCCGCGAGGAATCGTACTCACGGCTGGCCCTCAGGTGGGCACAGTCGCTGGGGCAATCGATGGTGACTTCGCGCTGCTCGCCGCAGCAGATAGTGCAGATGCTGTCCGCGCGCGCCGGACACAGGCGCCTGGCTTTGCGCTTATTGCAAATCGGGCAGGTCAATTTCCTCTCCCCTATTGTGAGAATTGATTATGCCACATTTTCTCAGGCCCCTTTAGATTCACAAGGCGACCGGGCGGCAGAGCGCTGCCCATAGCAGTCGAAGGCAAGATTCTCCTTAACCGCACCCAGCGCATGGCAAAGACTGGAGGAGCAGTGGTTAGCGGCTGGTCACCGGCAGTTAGCAATCAGATTCCAAATCATTAGGCGAACAGATGGCAGAATGATCTAATTGGAATTGGCCCATGCAAGTCCGTCAGCGCTCTTGCCGGCGTCGATCAGTTTATCCACGTTCCAGGTTTTCAGGTTAATCTCCGCCACCTGCTTGCTGGCGTCACAGGAAACGTATGCCACCTGGTCATCCGGCCGCACCAGGACTTCCTGGGGCGCCTTGGGCACGCTGATTGACCGCACGACCCGCATCGACTTCAAATCCACCACCGCCACTTTTCCGACAGGCGGCTCAGTCACCAGCAGCCATTTGCCGTCGCGGGTTGGCGCCGTGCCGTAGGCGAGGCCCTCGAGCGGAATCCACTGCGTCACTTGGTTCTTCGCCGTGTCGATCACGGCAAGCTGCGGCTGCGTCTGGTCGGCAGTGAACACCCACCGATCATCCACGGAAAGCGAAATACGCTGGGTTATGCGCGCAATTGGAATCACTGCAATTTTCTCCTTCGCTTCGAGATCGAGGACACTCACTGTCCCGGGGCCGACATTGGCCGTATAACCACGCTTGCCGTCGCGGGTAATGGCCAGCATGTGCGATTCCGACTGCCCCGTGGGCACCGTGCCCAGAATGCGCAGCGTGTGGGGATCGATAATGGTCACGGAATCGCTCAGCTCAGTGGTGATGTAGAGCAGGCCGTTCTCCGGTCCAAAGACCGCGCAATGCGGACGCAGCGGCTTGCCCAGTTTGAGCGTATCGATAAGTTTGTGAGTGGAAAGATCGATCACGGCCACGGTTGCGCCGTCGGTGCCGGGCTTGCCCACGCCGGAATTGCCGTAGATGGGAACGAAGGCGCGCCGCCCATCGGGTGAAGCGGCAACTTCGTGCCCTGTAATGCCGCCCTCATCCACCGTGGCGACCTCCTTTCCTTCCACCGGGTCAATGATGCCGAGCGTGTGGTCGCCCTTGTTGGCGACCAGCAGCCAGCCGCTTCCAGTCGAAGGCGGATTTGGTCCCGCGGCGAACAGCGGTACGACGCCGAATGTCACAGTCGCAAGCAGAAATCGAATAGTCCAGCTCTCCATGAGTATCCTCCGATCGTGCATGGCCATTCTATTCCCCGTTACGGGCAACTTCAAGATTCGATCCGGCAAGGTTTACTCAATCTGGAATGTAGTGCCGCAGGTATTCCACGCCCTGCACGGCCCAGGCGTGTTCGAGCGCGATCGTTTCGTCCAATGTTGCCTGCCGCGGCGTCCAGGTTTCCAGGATGGCGGAGGGCTGAATTCGCAACGCGGCGAAGGATTCCACAATCCATGGAATATTGAGCCGCCCTTTGCCCGCGGCGCAACCCTCTACCGTGAATCCCATTCCATTTGCCTCCTGCTCCACGACAAAATCCTTGATGTGCAGGCTCAGCGTGCGATGGCCCAGGACGCGCACGGAAACCTGCCACCCCTGCGGAAGCGCCAGGGGATTCGCGGTGTCCAGAGCCGCGCCCAGCCAGGGGCTGCGAATTGATTCCAGAATCTCATTGAGCTCGCTCGCGGCGATGCGGCTGTTGTCAATCGCCAAGCCGATTTTCTCAGCCGCCAGATCACCGGCGACCGCTCGCAAGCAGTTCTCAAGCTCCGTGCGCGATGGAATCTGCCCATCGGGAAGCTCCGGCGTCGTCTTGAGCAGGATGAGTCCATTTTTCCTGGCGAATTGAATCTGCTTCTTCAGGTGCGCGGGGTCGAGCCCGAGGGTCGCCATCTCCAGGTCGATCTTCAATCCCTTCGCGGCCTTTACGACTTCGCGTAATTCCTTTTCGGAAAGCCGGCCGATGGGCAGGTTGGGGCCGAACTGGACAAGGCCCACACCAAGCTCGCCAGCTTTTTCGAGCAATTGAATGGGAGTAAGCGGGCTGCTCGGAGATGCACCGGGGAGGCCGATGGCCCAGGGATATGTATAGGAGCTAATGCCAAGTTTCATTAATAGTACCCGATGTATCTATCTAAATGTTCAGGGGGGGGAAACTCTACCACACGAAGCGGCTACAGTGCGATTGGGACTTGAATCGACGCAGCTTCCAGTGTTTAATGCCGTCCTCTCAGAAGCGGCGTTTGAATTGCCTTGTAAACCCACAAAGGAGGATTTCCATGCCGATTTCTGTTACCACCACGTTTACATTGGAAGGATTCCGGATTCGCGAATACAAAGGCCTGGTGCGCGGCATCGTGGTGCGCTCGCCCACCATCGCACAGGGAATTCTGGGCGGGCTCAAGAGCATCATCGGGGGCAGAATCGGCGCCTACACGGAGATGTGCGAGCAGGCACGCCAACAAGCCTATGAGGCGTTGATTCAGCACGCGGCGCAGATGGGAGCCAACGCCGTGGTGGGCTTTCGATATGACGCCTCGGAAGTGGTGGCCCGCGAGTCGGCGACGGAGGTTCTCTGCTACGGCACGGCGGTGGTCGTCGAGCGAGCGTGAGGCCGCAGCGCGGGACTGGCTTCGAGTTCCACCAGCGCTGGGGGATACCGCCAGGGCCCGCCGCTACAATTTCCGCCAGCCCGAAGTTAGAATGCGCATTTAGGCTAAACGCGTAATCATAAGGAACCTTCATGGACCCTGCGTCCACGCTGTCGTTCGGCGAGTCCGCAACCCCTACACCTCCATCCGGACCTCGTTATGTTTTCGTAGGGAAGGAAGGCCTGCGCGCGGGTTGGGGCCTGCTCATCTATGTCGCTCTCATCTTTACTTCATCCCTCGCGGTGAACGGAATCATGCGCAGGATATCTCCGCCTCCCGCCAGGGGCGCGAAAATCGCCGGGGAGATACCCGTTACGCCGCGGCTAATCATCAATTACTGCATTGTCGTTGCGCTAACCCTCCTGGTTACTTGGATCATGTCAAAAATCGAGCGGCGCCCCAACGGAGTTTACGGCCTGGGCGGCGAGCGGAAAGCTTCGCGATTTCTCGCGGGACTCGCGTGGGGAATCGCCTGCCTTTCTCTCCTCGCCCTGATTCTTACGAAAACCGGATTCCTGGTCATCGACGGCCGGGAACTTTTTGGCCGCGATGTTCTGCGCTATGGCGCGCTATGGCTCTTCTTCTTTCTATTGGTCGGCGTGTTTGAGGAATACTTCTCGCGGGGCTACCTGCAATATACGTTGGCGCGAGGTCTGGCAGGCATCTACAAGTCGGTTTTCGAAACGCCCCACAGCGTAGCCCTGGGATTCTGGACTTCCGCCGTGGTCATTTCCATTCTGTTCGGCCTCGGACACCACGCCAACGCCGGCGAATCACCGGTCGGACTCCTCGCTGCCGGTCTTGTCTCCCTGGTCTTCTGCCTCAGCCTCTGGCGGAGCGGTTCTCTCTGGTGGGCCATCGGCTTCCACGCCGCTTGGGATTGGTCGCAATCGTTTCTTTACGGCGTCGCCGACAGTGGCATGATTTCACAGCACCACTTGCTGGATACCCACCCCGTGGGCAAGCCCATATTGAGCGGCGGCGCCACGGGTCCGGAAGGCAGTATTTTTGTGTTCGCCGCCCTCGCTCTCGTCTCCGTCATCATAATGATCACGCTTCACCGCCGGAGCTCTGCAGGAGAAGTGGAACCTCCGGTGGACATATAGCGTCTCAATAGGTTCAAATCGGTGTGGGTCCCGCGTAGGCGCGATTTTGCTTTGACAAACAATTCCGGCGCGAAATATAATCCGCTACTTCCGGGGCAAGACATTTACAAATCGGTGACCATTTTCGCTGTGTCTGTGGTAATCACGCAAGGCTGAAAGCACTCGATCTCGCCTTTCCGGGGAAGTCACGACCCCGCAGCAGCCTGCCCGCGCAAGAGTAGTGGGGTTTCCCCGAAGGCGTCAGGCGAACTCCTCCGATGGCGCAAATCTTCCACCGCAGCACGAATACGATCTCGAAGGTCACTATTTATGGCGCCGTCTTCATCATTGCCGGTCTTGGATATTTGATTTTTGCCGTCGGCCAGTCCCCCTATTACACGGATGTAAACGTCGCCCGCCAGCAGCCGGTGCCCTTCAGCCACAAGCACCATGTTACGGACGATGGAATTGATTGCCGGTATTGTCACACGACGGTGGAAAAGTCACCGTTCGCGGGCGTGCCCACCACGCACATCTGCATGAGCTGCCATTCCAAGCTGTGGCTGAACAGTTCCATGCTGGAGCCCGTGCGTGCCAGTTACGCCTCCGACCGGTCTCTGGAATGGACGCGCGTTAACGCCGTGCCCGACTTCGTCTATTTCGATCACAGCATTCACGTGAACAAAGGAATCGGGTGCACCACCTGCCACGGGCCGATTGGTGAGATGCCCCTGACCTATCGCGCCAATACGCTCTACATGCGCTGGTGCATCGATTGCCACAAGCATCCGGAGCGCCACGTGCGCCGCCGCGAAGACGTTTTCAAGGCTGACTACGTTGAGCCGCCGAATCAGCTTGAACTAGGGGCGCAACTGGTGAAGGAATACAAGATCAAGGAGCCGAAAATCATTACGGATTGCTATACGTGCCATAGGTAGAGAGCTGACGGCCTATAATCGACAGCTCACAGTACGAGCGTTCAGAAAAGAGCACGAGCCGCCAACTGCCAAGGCGATTTTCTTTGACTGTAGGCTGTTAGCTATCGGCTGTGATCTGTGAGCTTCAAAAAATGAACAGCAAACCCAAACCCGGCAAACCGCTTGACTTGGTGCAAATTCAGACGAAGCTGGAGCAATCGCCTGAAAAGCGCGTGTGGCGTGGCCTGCAGGAACTGGCCCAGACGCCGGAGTATCGCGATTTTGCGGAGTGCGAATTTCCGCACGACCCGCGCGCGGATTCGCAGGGCGTCAGCCGGCGCAACGCCCTGAAGCTGATGGGAGCCTCCGCGGCGCTCGCGGGCTTGACGGCCTGCACCAAGATGCCCACGGAGAAAATCGTTCCCTACGCGCAGCAGCAGCCCGAAGATTTTATCCCCGGCAAGCCGCTTTTCTACGCCACGGCCATGCCGCTGGCGGGTTACGCCACCGGACTGCTGGTGGAAAGCCACATGGGCCGGCCCACGAAAATTGAGGGCAATCCCAGCCACCCTGCAAGCCTCGGCTCCGCGAACGCCATTACGCAAGCCTCCGTGCTGACCCTTTACGACCCCGACCGCGCCCAGGTGGTCGTCTACAACGGCCGGATCGGCGATTGGAGCCGGTTCCTTACCTTCATGGACACCACTCGCGCCGAAATCCTTGCTACAAAGGGTGCGGGCCTGCGAATCCTGACCGGCATGGTCACGTCACCTTCGCTCGCGGACCAGATCCACACGGTGCTGGCGATGTACCCGCAGGCGAAGTGGTACCAGTATGAGCCGCTCAATCGCGACAATGTGCGCGAGGGCGCGAAGCTTGCTTTCGGCGAATACGTCAATCCCGTCTACCACCTGGACCAGGCGGAAGTGATTGTTTCACTCGACGCGGATTTCCTGACCGCCGGACCTGGCGCGGTTCGCTACTCGCGCGACTTCGCGGACAAGCGGCGCGTTTCGAGCCCTGACTCCAAGATGAACCGCCTCTACGTCGTGGAGAGCACGCCCACCGTAACGGGCGCGATGGCGGATCACCGCTTGCCGATGTGCGCGCGCGATGTTTATTCCTTCGCCTTGGCTCTGTCCAATGCCCTGGCTGGCACAACCGTGCCCATCCAAGTTAAAGCTCCCACGGATTGGATTCCTGCCCTTGTGCGCGACCTCACAAACCACCGCGGCGCTTCCCTGGTGGTTGCCGGGGAGCAACAACCGCCGTATGTTCACGCCTTAGCGCACGGTATGAATGCCGTCTTGGGGAACGTCGGCAGGACGGTTCACTACACCGATCCGGTGGAAGCCAACCCTGTCAATGCCGTCGAATCGCTCAAGGCGCTGGTGGGCGAGATGCGGGCCGGACAGGTGGAGACTCTTCTCATCATGGGCGTCAACCCGGTCTACAACACGCCGGCGGACTTGAATTTCCGCGATAATCTCCTGAAGGTCAGGACGCGTATTCACCTGGGGCTCTACGAAGACGAAACCGCCGTGCAATGCAACTGGCACATTCCTGAAGCTCACTATTTGGAATCCTGGGGCGACGCTCAGGCCTACGACGGAACCACAACCATCCTTCAGCCACTGATTGCGCCCTTGTACAACGGCAAGTCGGCGCACGAAATCCTGGCCATATTGGCGGGAAATGCCGGCGCGACCAGCCACGACATCGTCCGCGCTTACTGGCAGGGACAAAAGAAGGGTCAGGACTTCGAGCAGTTCTGGCAAACTTCGCTGAACGACGGCGTTGTGGCGGACTCTGCTCTACCCCCCAAAACCGTAAAGTTTGTTTCCGTGCCTGCCACTTCGGACCTCGGGACCACGGGTGGCGGCAAGATGGAAATTGTCTTCCGGCCCGACCCCTTCGTGGGCGACGGCAGTTTTTCCAACAACGGCTGGTTGCAGGAGTTGCCCAAGCCGCTCACCAAGCTGACGTGGGACAATGCCGCGCTGATCAGCCCCTTGAGCGCGCGGGAATTGGGCGTAACGAATGGCGACGTCGTGAAGATCAACGTTAATGATGCCCGCGTTGCGCCCGTGGAAGCGCCCATCTGGATAACCCCCGGCCACGCGGATGACTCGATGACGCTGCACCTCGGTTACGGCCGTAGACGCGCCGGGCACGTGGGCACGGGGTTGGGTTTTAATGCTTACCTGCTGACCACCACTGACGGTCTGTGCATCCGCCGCGCCACCGTGGAAAAAACCGGCAAGACCTACGAGTTGGTCGCGACCCAGCACCACCACATCATGGGCAAGGAAGGCGAAGATCGCGAAGAGGAGACCGTGGCGGCGCTGCAACGCAATCTGATACGCGCGGCGACCATCGATGAGTACAGCAAGGATCCGGAAACATTCCATGAGCGGGAAGAGGAACAAGGGCCTTCGTTGTACAACTGGAACTCATATCGCGGCAACGCCTGGGGCATGGCCATCGATATGAATAGCTGCATCGGCTGCGGCGCCTGCATGGTGGCCTGCCAGTCTGAAAACAACATTGCCGTGGTGGGAAAAGAACAGGTGCGGCGCGGACGCGAAATGCACTGGATCCGCGTGGACAGTTATTTCGAGGGCGGGCTTGAGAACCCGGCCGTTTACAACCAGCCGGTTCCCTGCATGCACTGTGAGAACGCTCCGTGCGAATACGTTTGCCCGGTGGGCGCGACGGTACACAGCCCTGAAGGGCTGAACGAGATGGTCTACAACCGCTGCGTGGGAACGCGCTACTGCTCGAACAATTGCCCGTACAAGGTGCGACGCTTCAATTTCGAACTCTGGTCTGACTGGACGACCGAAAGCCTGAAGCCCCTGCGCAATCCGGACGTAACCGTGCGCAGCCGCGGCGTCATGGAAAAGTGCACATACTGCATCCAGCGCATCAATCGCGTGAAAATTGCGGCGGAGAAAGAAGACCGGGAAATTCAGGACGGCGAAATCGTTCCGGCGTGCCAGCAGACCTGCCCGGCGCAGGCGATTGTGTTCGGGAATATCAACGATCCAAACAGCCGCGTGGCCAAACTGAAGGCGCAGACTCGAAATTACTCGTTGTTGGCGGATTTGAATACCAAACCGCGCACAACGTATCTGGGCAAACTGCGAAATCCTAACCCGGAGATCAAGGAGTAAGCGGTGGGAGCGGACGGAATCCAAAACACGCCAGGCATGGGTGATAGCGGTCCGGTTCTTGCGCCAGGGCATACGATTGCAACCGTTACCGACAAGATCAGCTCCATCGTCCTGACCCAGAAGACGCGGTGGGGTTGGTGGTTCGGTCTGGCCATCAGCTTCACCTTCTTCATGGTCTTGAACATGGCCATCGGCGCCCTGCTGCTGGTCGGGGTCGGCCTTTGGGGAATCAATATTCCCATCGCCTGGGGATTTGCCATTGTCAATTTCGTGTGGTGGATCGGAATCGGCCACGCGGGCACCCTCATCTCGGCGTTTCTGCTGCTCATGCGCCAGGCGTGGAGGCAATCGATCAATCGCTTTGCAGAGGCCATGACGCTTTTTGCAGTGTCATGCGCGGGTTTATTCCCCCTGCTCCACCTGGGGCGCCCGTGGCTGTTTTTCTGGCTGCTGCCTTATCCCGACACCATGGGAACGTGGCCGCAGTTCCGCAGCCCGCTGGTGTGGGACGTCTTCGCAGTTTCAACCTACGCCACAATTTCTCTGCTCTTTTGGTTTGTGGGGTTGATCCCGGATCTCGCCACTTTGCGCGATCGCGCCAAGGGGTGGCTGTCGCGAAGGATTTATGGCTTCCTGGCAATGGGCTGGCGCGGCTCGGCCATGCACTGGCATCGTTACGAAATGGCTTACCTCCTGCTTGCAGGGTTGGCCACACCGCTGGTGGTTTCCGTGCACACCGTGGTGAGTTTCGACTTCACGGTGGGAATTGTTCCTGGATGGCATAGCACCATCTTCCCGCCCTATTTTGTGGCCGGCGCCATCTATTCAGGATTCGCGATGGTCCTGACACTGGCCATTCCCCTGAGAAAGTTCTACGGCTTGGAGGACTTTGTCACCATCCGCCACCTCGACAACATGGCGAAAATCCTGCTCGCGACCGGGCTGATCGTCGCTTACGGCTACATGATGGAAACTTTCATGGCCTTTTACAGCGGCAACGCTTATGACCGTTACATGATTATGAATCGCATGACGGGTCCCTACGCAGTGGTCTATTGGATTCTGATTGGGTGCAACATTGTGGTTCCGATGTGCACGCTATGGTTTGCGAAGATCCGTCGAAATGTGGCCGCGCTCTTCGTGATATCTCTGGTGATTCAGACCGGCATGTGGCTGGAGCGCTTTGTAATCGTGGTGACCAGTTTGCATCGCGATTTCATGCCCTCCTCGTGGGGCATGTACTATCCGACGATTTGGGACTGGGCTGCGTTCCTGGGTTCCATGGGGTTGTTCCTGACGCTGTTCCTGCTGTTCATTCGTTATCTGCCCATGATTTCGATCTTTGAAATGCGCGGCTTGGCGCATGAACTGGAGGAGAAGCAAGGATAATGTGAAACTGCAAATCAGAAGCTGGAAACTGCGTCCGGGCTGGGCGAATCTCCAACTTCGAGTTTCTGATTAGACTTTGGTTTCGATTCTTGAAGGTTGTCAATGAAGCGACACCCGCTGTACGGCCTGATGGCCGAATTCAACACGACGGAAGAACTGCTGAAGGCGGCGGAGCGCACCTACGCGGAGGGATACCGCCAGATCGACGCATTCACTCCTTTCCCCGTGGAGGGGCTGGCAGAGGCCATCGGCTTCCACAAGACCCGCGTGCCTCTTATCTGCCTGATCGG
>JASHTY010000526.1 GCA_030040315.1 Terriglobia bacterium
TGGCCGCGCTGGGCGGTGATGGTTCGGTGCGCGTCTGGAAGCCCGCCACCGCAGATAACCTTACTGAAATCCCACGCGCCGAGCATCCCAAGGGAGTCACCTGCATCGATGTCAGCCCCGACGGCAAGTGGATTGTCGTAGGGGAGTCCTTCGTGAAAGCCAAAATCTACATTGCCAAAGTCGAGTTGTTCGATGCGACCGAATTGAAGGAAGTCCGGGCCTTCGTCACTCACCACTATGAAGTTGAGAGTGTGGCTTTCAATGCCGACGGCAGATTTCTGGTCTCAAGCAACTGGGACCAAGCAGTGCGCGTATTCGATTTTCCCTCGGGCAATCAGGTGCGCGAATTCAAGGCGCAGTCGAAGCCCGTATGTGTGGCCATCAGTCCCGACGCGAAAATCGTAGTGGCGGGCGACCTGGGTCCCGGCATCACCATGTGGGATCGCGAGAGCGGCAAGGAGATTCAACGCTTGATCGGGCACTCCAGCCGCATCTGGAGCCTGGCCTTCAGTCCCGACGGCCAGAGACTGGTTTCCGCCAGTGCTGATGGCACCGTGCGCATCTGGAATGTGGCGACGGGAATGTCCCTGCTCACGCTCGTGGGCCACGTGGGAGCGGTGATGTCCGCTGTCTTCAGCCCGGATGGAAAGTATATTGCCTCCGGCGGCGCGGATGACACGGTGCGATTCTGGGACGCCTCCACCGGGCAGAATCTGGAAACATTCGGAGCCCATTCCGGACTCTGGCAAGTGGCCTTCAGTTCCGACGGCCAATACCTCGCTGCCGGATACGCCGATGGAACAATCAACATATGGAAGAAAGAAAAATAAGGTGCTTGGTGCGAGCAAGGTGGTCAAGTCAAGAATTCCCAGCAGACCGGGTGAAAGAGCCGGTGTGGCAATTTGCCACCAAATGCCATTTTGTTCAAAAAACCGTCCTGGCCACCGCGACCGCTTGCCCCGCGCACTCTTGCGACCCGGCCCTTCGCTTTGGATTAGATTGTGAGCTTAGGGAAATCGCACATCCGCGGCGAAGAGATCCAGGGCGCTGCGATTGAGGCCCAGGATGGGCTCCCCGGACGGAGTGATGCTGTAGAGAGCGCAGCGGTCCACACCTGACTTGAGGATATCGGAGAATTCCGCCACTAATTCCACACGCTTGGTCCGCGTATCGTAACGCGACAGCGGCTCGCCCTTGCCCAGCAGGTCCTGAAAGTACAGGTAGCGGCTGTCGGGCGACCACACGCTGATGCCGAGCGCTGTGCCATGTGCAATCACCTGCCAGTGTTTTGTGGGGACATCCCAAAGCTTAAGCTGGCTTTGGTCGTCCTGGGTTGCTGAAATGTAGCTCCCGTCGGGCGACCAGCGCGACATGGCCAGATGCTCGGAGCCGGGAATTTTTTCGGTGCGCCGCGTGGCGAAGTCCACGATCTGGAGCTCGCTGCCCTCGGGGTTGCCGGCCTCGAGGTCGTGCGTAACCACCAGTCTCTTGTCATCAGCGGACCAATCGCCGTCGCGGAGGCCGGTCATGTCACCGAGCAGGGGCTGTGCAGGTCCGCCCTCGGCCGAAACAATATAAATCTTGATTGGCTTGCCGCGCCTCCACCCCTGGAAGGCGATCCATTTCCCGTCAGGCGACCAGCGTGGAAACGCAGTGCGCAAGCCCGGTCCAACCACGTCCACTCGGCCATCACCGGTTTCATCGGCCCGGCTGCGGAAGATGCCGCTTTGGGCCGGGTTGACGTAGCAGATCCACAGGCCATCGCGTGAGAAGTTGACGTGCATGGCGCGCGTGCCGGTAAGAAATGGCCGAAATTGCCCCGTCGCCGGGTCGAAGCTCTGCATTTCCTCCCGCCAATTGCCGTTGTAGAAGTAGACGTGCCGGCCATCCCGGCCGGGAGTCCCGCCGAAGGGCCCGCCCGGTCCGTTCGTCAACTGAAACGGCCCGCGTGGGCTGCGCCGCCAGATCGATCCACGCTCCCGTAACGTCCAAAGGTTCGTTTTCCCGCCGTGAAATGAGGTGAAGACATAATAGCGGCCATCAGGTGTCCACGACCCACAGCACTCTGAGGCCGGCTGACTCCAGCCAGCCAGCACGCGATGAGGGCTGCCCCCCTCAGAACTGATTTCCCAAAGGGTAGTCTCCGCGTCCTGCATGAGCGCGCCCTGAGTGTAGCGCAGCCGCCGCCCATCCGGAGACCAAGCCAGCCAGGAGACTCCGCCCGGCGGTTCGGCCAGCATGCGGGGATTTGCGCCCTCAGCGTCCATCACCCACAGGGCGTCGTTGTGAACATAGGCGATTTGACTGCCGTCGGGGGAGAATACGGCTCCGCTGGCGGTCGTGCTGCCCAGACGGGCGGCGGCGGCTCCGGGAGCGGGTGCCGTCCAAAGCTGTTCCTCCTCCTGCCGCTTCTTGAACGTCCCCAGCAGCAGGCGCGAGTTGCTGAGCGAAACGTCCAGGACGGCGGCATTCTTCGCGGGCGTGGGAATCCGCTGGCCTTCGCCTCCGCCCAGCGAAGTCTCCATCAGGTCCCAGTGGTCGCCCGCGCGCGCATCGTAGTAAACACGCTCGCCATCCATCACCAGCTTCACCGGCGTATCGATGTGGGAATTGAAGGTGACTTGCTCAATGCGCGTTACCTGCGGCGGGGGCAGGGGATTGAACCACCATAGGGCGAACAGCCCGCCGGCCGCAGCTATGCCGACCGCGGCGCGCCGCAGGAGGATTGCACCTTTCGTGGCACTAGCCCTTTCGTTCGCCTTGACTCCCGACTTCGCACTCGAGTCTCCTGACTCCTGGGCCCATTCTCCGTTCACTTCTATTGTCGCGACAAACCTGTACCCACGCCGCGGAATGGTCTGAATGTACTTGGAGGTTTCCGCTTTGTCATCAAGCGCGGTGCGGAGTTTATTGACCGCGGTGTTCAGCCCGTCTTCAAAATCGCCGTAGGACTGGCCAGGCCATAGGCGCTCCTGAAGTTCTTGCCGGGTTATTAGTTCGCCGGGGCGTTCGAGCAAAATCGTGAGAAGGCGAAGGGGCTGGCCCGCCAAGCGAATTTTCGCGCCGTTCTTTTCCAGGTCGCCGGAGAGCAAGTCACACTCATACCCGCCGAAGCGAACAGTGGTTCGTCTGGGGCCGGTACCGCTCATCCTGAATGACCCGCAGCGGTGAGATCGAATCGCTCTCTCGAATCGCGGCGAGTTTACCTCGAAAACCCAATCCGTGCTGGATGGCTCGAAGTATACCACAAAGCAATGGACCCGCAACCGAGACGTGCCACGGCCTTCCAGGCCGGGTGAGCGTCGCGGGCAGGATGCCCGTGCCGCGAGAAGCCACAAAGCCTCACTTCCCGCCCTAACTCACACGTGCCAAGCGTTTAGAAAAAAGTTAGGTAAAAATTAGCTTCAGGTCATTGACTCCAATCGGCTGGAATCGCACAATTCGCCCGTTTCGGGCGGGCTTTCCATTATCAGATTCCTGGTTTCTGGGGGCTATGCCGTTGTGCCGAAGCCCAACCTGAAGCCTCCGGAGGGCGGGAGAGGAGATTGCGGACATGAGCGCCTCGGTTTCTTCCCGGAAGCCCTTCCATTCGTGTGCTTCCCTCTTTTTACCTCAGAATTTGGGGAAAATGCGAGTATGGGGTGGGATTGCCTCATTACTCTTTCTCCTGGCGCCAGGCTCCCCCGCGAGTGGCCAGACGGTGCTGACCCCCTCGACCCTGTCTTTCGGCGGCCAGGCCCTAAATCAGCCGAGTGCCGCGCTGACGGCAATTGTGAAGAATAATCAAGCTGAGTCTCTTACCATCCGCACCATCGGGGCTAGCGGCCCTAACACCGCTGATTACGTGTGGAGCGGGAACTGTCCGCTCAGTCCCAGGACTCTAGCGCCCGGGGAGAGCTGTCGCATCTCGGTGACGTTTACTCCCACGGCGCCCGGAGTCCGCACGGCCACTCTGACCATCACCGCCGGCGCCGGCAAGAATCCGCTTACCGTGGACCTGAGCGGAACAGGCTTGGCGGCGGTTGAGCTGGCAACGAGCGGCGGAAACTATGGCATTACGAGCGCAACCCCGGTGGCGCCGCCGTCCGCCCAGGAAAGTGCATCCTCCGGCGCAGCCCCGAAGAATGAGTCCGCACGCGG
>JASHTY010000527.1 GCA_030040315.1 Terriglobia bacterium
GTCCGCCGGCGGCCGTATGCGGTGCTGCTGTTCGATGAAATCGAAAAGGCGCATCCCGACGTGTTCAACATCTTCCTGCAGATTCTGGATGAGGGCCGTCTGACGGACGGCAAAGGTCGCACGGTGGATTTTAAGAACACCGTGATCATCATGACCTCCAACATCGGCAGCACGCTGATTCACGAGGCCATGAACGGCGTGGACCACGCCATTGGAGTGACGGCGAAATCCGGAAGCCCGGTGACCGAGGTTGGAGCCTTGAGCGAAGACCTGAAGAAGAAAATTCAGGCGCTGCTGCTCCAGCACTTCCGGCCGGAGTTCCTGAACCGCGTGGACGAGATCGTGATCTTCAACGCGCTCGGCAAGGCCGAGATCGAAAAGATCATCGACCTGCAGCTTGAGAATCTTAAGAAGACGCTCGCGGAACGCAAAATCGCGATTACGCTGACGGAGAAGGCTCACGAACTTCTGTACCGCGAAGGCTATGACCCGCAGTTCGGAGCCAGGCCGCTGAAACGGGCGATTCAACGCCTGATTCAAGACCCTCTGGCCATGAAGCTGCTCGACGGCGAAATCGCCGCCGGAGACGCCCTGACCATCGACGCCGACTTGAAGAAAGGCACGATGGTGTTTGAGAAGGCCAAAGCCAAGGCGGCACGGAAGTAGGCCGCAGTTTCAAAGAATCGTAGGGGCACGCCGTTGCGTGCCCCTGAGTTCGGCTCAGCCTCCTGATTTCATCTACGCACCTGTGACACAATTCACGCCGCCACCCGAGAAGGTCCTCCCGACGGCTGATCTGTCGACTTGCCGATTATTTGCTCGAGGTTCTCCAACTGAGACACGCTTAAGGCCAATAATAACGCTTGGACTTGTAACAGACCAAAACATCGGTTTGGGAGTGCAGCTTTAGTTTGCTCATGGATCTGCCGCATCGCATCCATCCTGTCGCTAGGTGGAATGGAATCGAGTGCGTCCCTTATCGCTTTTCCAAGGATTTGCCTGCGGTACCGGATGTAAACCTCATGTGAATCCTCAAATATAAACACCCGTTTCCCTCTAATTGAGTTTGTTTCCAAGTCAAATCTCTCTCCGTTTTCGAACTTTATGTATCCCTGCTTGTATCTTGTGTGCCATTGGGAAGGCCAATTGTTGATAACCCTGGTACGAAACCAAAAATTTGCTAAACGTGCGTCCGGATTATCGCCAACAAGTACCCATTGTTTTCTACGCCCATTCAAAAAAGAAAAGTGTGTCAAGCAAACGAACTTTTCTTGCTCAGAATTGTTTGTCATGCTACTTCCCTCCAAATAGTGATATTTTTCCGTATTCACCGTCCGGAAAATTAGCTTCCACATAGAGGGACTACCGCGCAGCCCTTCGCGGTGAGCGAACAAACAATTTTAATCAATTTTGGAAGTTGATTTTGCGCAAAACTAATAAATGGTTAAATGTGTGATCGAATCAATGAGAAAGAAATTCGTGTTGTATAAGAAAGACTAACCATTCTTGGCCGACCAACAACTAATTCAACTCTGCCGTCTTCAAGCCTTGCCCTGCCTATTTCCATCTTAGTTTCATTCGTAGCATGGTTATACCCAGGTTGTCAAGTTAAATCGTAGCGTGCAGCCATTCTTCCGGGGCGCAAAATCGGATCAAGCTCGCCGCAAAGGACGGAACTGGCGTCAAATCTGGGCATTACAGTCGTGGCTGAGATCCAAGCTGGCAGGTATCACCTACTCGGTGGCCCCGTTGAGGTACGCTCTCGTCTGGCCTCGCTCTTCCCTGATTGATCGTCGGAAACCTGCGGACCAAGGCGGCCAAGCTTGGCGGTGCGGGTGGGATCAGGAAAACTGATGCAGCCTTTCGAGAATCCATTCACGGAGAACCGTAGTTTCGCTCACGCCCTTGGACTTGGCGATTCGCTTTACTTGCTGAATGTCCCGGCGGGGAAGCTCGACGCTCAGTGATGGGCCTTTGGTCCGTGCAAAAACCGGCTCGCCCGCTTCCTCCAGCGAATCCTCGAACTCCGTCAGGTCGTGACTGTCCCAGAACTTCGCCAATTCCTGAATCGAGTCGGTGTTGGGCAGTCTTTGCTTCCTCATAGTTTTTTCCATTTGCTGTACCGCCTCTTTTCTTTTTGGGTCATCGGTCTGGCGGTGACTGGAAGCCCCCTATTACCTGGGAATTGGATAATCACACAGAACAAATGCCGTCCGGCTGCGGTCTGGCCCAAAACGTAATATACAGGATTCTTGCCGCGAGATTTGGCGCGCAAGGTCAGCGATTCGCCGAAACAAATCTCCTCGACTTCTTCTGGCTGAATGTCATGGCGTGCAATGTGCTCCACTCGATCGTCCGGCCAGATCAACTCCTCAATCAGCACATATCGATTCTACCATCGGTTGCGCTCCTCACACAGACTTACGTCATAAGCTCTACAGGTCCTGGGTGCGAGGGCATTCACGCCGCCGGTGATTCACTCACCATCGACGCCGATAGGCAGGCGACCATGAAGAAAATCATCCAAGTGCACATCTTTAAGGGCGATGAGCAATACGTGGCCGAATGCCTTGACCTTCCTGTTGTGACGCAGGGAAAGACCCTGGACGAGTTGGCACGAAGTCTTCAGGAAGCCCTCGCGCTCCACGCAATTTATCGGCAGGCGCAGCGGTATCTGACCGAGGACCAACTCCGGCCCCATTTCTACACGGATTGAGCTCAGCGCGCTCGTCAACTCTGCCTGGGGCCGTCGACCACGGAACGAGGGGGCAAACACCTGGCTCTTATCAAGAAATCCATGCGTCAAATACTGCGCTTAATCTACGCACAATGTGCGTAGATTAAGTGCTATAATCTACGCATATGTTGCGTAGATTATCGAAGTACATCTATCAGCAGCCCGGCTGGCCGCGCTTTCACTGGGATGAAGGTGCGATTACCGGTCCGCTTGCGGACGTTCGCCACAAACAGGGGCATCTGCTCGGGCGCATGGAAGCGCTGGGTTTCTCCCTCCAGAAAAAAGCGGAACTGGAAACTCTGACGCTGGATGTTCTGAAATCCAGCGAGATCGAAGGTGAAAACCTGAGCGCGCAGCAGGTGCGCTCCTCGATCGCGCGGCGGCTGGGCATGGACATTGCCGGCGCGGTCGCGGCGGACCGCAATGTGGAAGGCGTGGTCGAGATGATGCTCGACGCCACGCAGAATTTCAAAAAGCCCCTCACCAAGAGACGTCTGTTCGCCTGGCAGGCAGCGTTGTTTCCCACGGGCCGCAGCGGCCTGCGCAAGATCACTGTCGGAGCATGGCGCAAGAATAAGCAAGGACCGATGCAGGTGGTTTCCGGTCCGGTCGGCCGGGAGAAAGTGCATTTTCAAGCACCCGCAGCCCGCCTTCTGAATCGGGAAATGTCGAAGTTCATCCCGTGGGCCAACCAACCTGACAAGACGGATCAGGTATTGAGGGCCGCTGTTGCCCACTTATGGTTCGTTACCATCCACCCCTTCGATGACGGCAATGGCCGGATTGCAAGAGCCATCGGGGATTGGTGCTTGGCGAAATCGGAGAAGAGTGCACAGCGGTTTTACAGCATGTCAGCGCAAATCCGTGTGGAGAGGAAAGCCTACTACGACATCCTTGAAAACACGCAAAACGGAACGCTCGACGTCACTCCGTGGATGCAATGGTTCCTCGACTGCCTCGACCGCGCCATCGACGCAACGGATTCAACCCTGTCCGCCGTCATGCGTAAGGCGCGCTTTTGGGAGAAGCATGCAGAAGCTGCGCTCAACGAGCGCCAGCGTCGTGTGCTGAACAGGATGCTAGACGGATTTGAGGGGAAAATGACGTCCTCAAAATGGGCAAAAATCGGGAAGTGCTCACATGACACGGCTCTGCGTGATCTTCAGTTCCTAATCGACACGGGCGTTCTGGTCAAGGATGCCGCTGGCGGTCGAAGCACAAGTTATTCAATCAGGGAAATCGAGTGATATTGAGAAGATGGGTGTAACCAGCGATACGCTGCCGCGGATCTCCGTATTCTAAGTTAGAACGACCCCAACTCCGCCACCAGCCAGGCGGCCCCTGCAATCAGGAATGTCAGGCCGAGTTCCGACCAGTTGAAATGCGCCCTGGGGTGAGCGACGAGGAGCGGAATCCAGACCAGCACACCGAAGAGGGCCAGCATGAGGGTCATCAGGCTGGTGGCAAGGCGCGCCAGGCGATTGGCGAGAATGGCAATCGCCGCGAGCCCAAACGCGATAGTCGTGATCGCCGCCCAAAACCTCTGGTTGGGCGGAATCCACTTGGGCACCAGTTGAGCTGTGAAACGAAAATAAAAGATCTGACCCAGGGTGAATGAAACCGCGCAGGCTCCAAGCCCAAGGCGGGCGACTCGGCCGAACCCTTTTGTCCCGGTCGCGGCGACCAGCGCAATCGCGCCGCAGAGTGCGCAAAACTGCTCGAAGAAGCTCCCATAGTGCTCATAGACGGTTGGTGCGGCGATGACAGCGGGGACGCAGGCCAGCGAGAAAACCAAATAGACGACACAGAGGATTAATCCCGCCCAACGCGCCGTGCGCGGGAACTGGATTCCAATGCCACCGGCAATTTGAGCAATCATCAAGCAAACGCCAATGGTGTAGCCGGAATGCAGCCGCCAGATCTCGCTCAGCGTTTGCCAGGTATCCGGGTCGTGCCACAGCAGTGAAATGACCCCCAGCAGCACCGCCGACGCGCCAAAGACCATGCGCCCGTATGACGTTGTTTTCATAAAGAAGAACCGACCCCCATCGTTGTTATTCTTCTAGGGCGTGGAAACCGGTACGTACTCGGTATTTGATTCCGTGAGTTTTTTCGGCGCGTATCCGTGATCGCGCATGAAGAGTCTCACTTCGCTCACCTTATCGTGATCGACTTCGACAGAAATTTCAGGTCGAAAGTGGTCGAGGGTTTCCACCGCGCCTTTCAGCACATGCACCTCTGCGCCCTCGACGTCGATTTTCAGCGCATCCACGCGCGTGACGCCAGCCTCCTTCAGGATGTCGTCCAGCCGCCGCGCGCGCACGATATATGCGGCCGTGATCGGGCCTTCCTGGGATGCGGCGGCGCGATCGAGTGAACTTTCCCCCGTATTCGTGCCGGGAGCGGAATAAAACGGCAGCGTGGTTTCGGAATCATAACAAGCCACCGGCTCGACAGTGATGATCGCCTCGTCGCCGCTGGCGCGGATGTTGTCGCGGAGTTTGCGCAACGTCTCGTGGTCAGGTTCGACGGCGATCACCCGGCCCCGAGGTCCAACCACCTTGGCGGCTTTCAGCGAGTACCACCCAATGTGCGCTCCCACATCGACGAATGTCCCGCCGGCCGGGACGTGGGGTTCCATCACCTGCCACGTCTGTGGCTCCCAGTGGCCCGTCATGAGAATCTCATGGGAGACGACGTCGTGAGGGTCGAGCAGCATGGTGACGCCGGGTTCAATCTGGGTCCAAACCGGGACGAGTGGTTCGAATACTGGCTGCACAATGCCCGGCCACAATTTGTCATTCTCATTGGAACAATGCGCAATATATTTCCGGGATAACCAGGTAAACCACTTTGTCCTCAGAGTGGGCTGAAGCATGAAGAAGCCGGCGGTCACCGCCAAACCAAGCAATACGACGAAACGTTTTCGTACCCCCTGGCGTGTCACAGGCGGCCCTCCGGGTTCCAGCTTCAGTGGCCCATTGCTGAGCTACTATATCCGAATTCGACGACGATTGAACCACTGAGGCACTGGGCGAGCCCAAGCCAAGGTCGTGCTAGACTCCTGCAGGGAATAGGTCCCATCCTCATGGACAGCTCGGACTCGCGCGACAACCTGATTGAATTTCGCGATGTAACGGTTCGCGTCGGGGATGTGCAGGTATTGCTTTCCGGCCTGAACCTGGCGGTGCGGCGCGGTGAAACCCTGGTGCTGCTGGGGCGTAGCGGGTCCGGCAAGACCACCACGCTGAAATTGATTAACCGTCTGATGGAGCCGAGCGCGGGAGAGGTGCGCGTGGATGGGCGCTCGACGCTCGACTGGGATCCCATTCGGCTGCGCCGCGGCATCGGTTATGTCATCCAGGATGCCGGGCTGCTTCCGCACTACACGGTGGGGCGCAACGTCGGCCTGGTGCCGGAGCTGGAAGAATGGGAGCCCGCGAGAATCCGCGTGCGCGTGGCGGAATTGCTGTCGCTGGTCGGACTGCCGCCGGATGATTTTCTTGCGCGCTACCCCCGTGAGCTCTCCGGCGGGCAGCGCCAGCGCGTGGGCGTGGCCCGTGCGCTGGCTGTGGATCCGCCGCTGTTGTTGATGGACGAGCCCTTCGGCGCGCTCGACCCTTTGACGCGTGCGGAGATTCAGCGCGAATTTATGGCACTCCAGGGTCGTTTGAAGAAGACCATCGTGTTTGTGACTCATGACATGCATGAGGCTTTGCTGCTCGGCACGCGCATTGCCTTGCTGGAGGCAGGAAAATTGGCAGGGGTTTATACGCCGCACGAATTCCTGCGCTCTACTGACCCACTGGCGGCGGCATTCGTCGCGGCATTCAACACTCGCGACGGCGAATCGCGCGCCTGAATCGAGGCCTGGATGGAATCGCTGAACTTCTTCATGAACAATCGCGGCCAAATCCTTCAGCTCACGCTTGAACACCTGTGGCTGGTGGGAATTTCCATGCTGCTGGCGGTGGCCGTTGGCCTTCCACTGGGAATTGTGCTCACTCGCCGCCGCGCGCTGAGCAAGCCGGTCATCGGCGGGGCGAACGTCGTGCAGACCATTCCCAGCCTGGCTCTCTTCGGCTTCCTGCTGCCGCTCCCGTGGCTGGGCGAGCGCGCCGACCGGCTGGCCATTGTGGCCTTGACGCTCTACGCGCTGCTGCCGGTGATTCGCAATACCTATTCGGGAATACTCGGCGTCGATCCCGGGGTGCGCGAAGCGGCTCGCGGCATGGGCATGACCGATTGGCAGGTGCTGCGCCGCGTGGAATTGCCCCTGGCTGCGGGCGTGATTCTGGCCGGCGTGCGCGTGGCCACGGTCATTACCGTGGGTGTGGCCACCATTGCCGCCGCCATCGGCGCCGGCGGCCTGGGCGAGTTCATCTTTCGCGGCGTCGCCATGGTGGACAATCGGGTAATTCTGGCCGGCGCCATCCCCGCCGCGCTGCTGGCGCTTCTGCTCGATCTCCTGCTGGGAATTCTTGAGAAAAGGCTCAGCTTTGCGCGCTGAGGCCTCACACGTATCGTGTCAGTCTGTAGCGCGGACCGCCACTTTTGCGGTCCGCGTGTTTTCACATGAAAAATGCGGGGGCATCCATGCTTGGCAAGTGCCGCGGACCGCGACATCGGCGGTCCGCGCTACCTCTTGTTCTGGTCACCGCTTGTTTGTTGACTGCGTGCGGCGGAAGACGTCGGACGCTGGTGATCGGCTCGAAGAATTTTACCGAACAGGTGATCCTGGGCGAAATGTTGGCTCAGCAACTGGAGGCAAAAACAGGGCTGCGAGTCGAGCGGCGCTTCTATCTTGCCGGAACTTACATCTGTCACCAGGCGTTGCTCGCGGGGCGCATTGACGCCTATGTGGAGTACACCGGCACGGCGCTGACCGCAATTCTGAAGCAGCCGGCGGAAGGCGATCCTGCGCAGGTGCTGGACAAGGTCAGGCGCGAGTACGCCCGGCGGTTCGGCCTGGAGGTTATGGCCCCGCTCGGCTTTGACAATACTTTCGCGATGGTCGTTCGCGGTGAAACGGCGCGCCGGTACGGTCTCCACACGCTTTCCCAGGCTGTGCCTTACGCTGTCCATTGGCGGCCCGGGTTCGGGTATGAATTCATGGAGCGGCCCGACGGCTATCAGGGATTGGTGCGTGCCTATCATCTGAGCTTCGGCCAGCCGCCGCGCATCATGGATTTGGGGCTGCTTTACCGCGCACTCCTCGAAGGTCAGGTTGACTTGGTGGCGGGGAACTCCACCGACGGCCTGATTGCCACGCGCGACCTGGCGATCTTGGATGACGATCAGCATTACTTCCCGCCCTACCAAGCGGTGCCCGTGGTTCGCGAGGAGACGCTACGGCTTCATCCGGCGGTGCGCAAGGCGCTGAGCGAACTGGCCGGCAAGATTAATGACGAGGAAATGAGGCGACTTAACTACGCCGTGGACGGCGAACACCGGGACGTTGCGCAAGTGGTGCGCGAATTCTGGAAAAAGGAATTAAGTGATTCGAAGGTTAATTAGACCAGCGGGGCGCCGGAAGAATGCGGCATTCCGGCGGCCCGGTTTTCAGAATCGATGGTCATCCGGCGTGCCGTCTGACCATTTACCGACTGGAATCATAAAAATCGTCAGACGGTCCTGGGGATTCTTGGCGGCGATGATGGGCGAGCCCGGCAGGTTCCCTGCCCAGGTGTTGCCCTTGGCGAGCGGAATAAAGAACATCAAGTGCGGGTGCCAGTGCCCGGCCTGGTCGTCCAGGTAGCCGTCTTTCGACAACATGTAGCACATCGCGTCAGGTTCAAGTGCTGGCAATTCCTTTTTGTCGAAAGCGGCGGAGATGGCTTCAACCATTTGGGCTTTCGATTTTCCTGCCAGGATCAGATTGGTCTTGGCGATGGTGATGGGGAGATAGGTCCGCGCTGCGGGTGCGTTGTAGCAGAGCGGCCCGCGGAGCTTGGGGTTCCAGAAATTCGGATTATCGATTTCCGCAGTCCAGCCTCGCTCCACGATGCACACGAAGCCGTTGGTACCCTTCACCGCCGTCTCATACCCCGTCCGTCCAAGAACCAGGACTTCTGCGCTATCAGAAATGGATTTCGGCGCGGCGGATTTCGCCAGGGCGATTTCGGCGTTGCGGTCGGGCATCATGTATTGGTCAAGCGGCGCCATGTTGGGGTAAGGGGTGCTGGCCTTCTGGTCCTGCCCACACAAGGCCCGTGAGCTCACGAAAACCTGCGCGAGGGCGATAAACAAAACAGCCCGAACCATTTTTTGCGCCATGGGGACCTCCTGGAGGGCCTGATTGTATCATGCCATCACGAGCCTCGCTGGTGCAGGTCAAGAGCCATTGAATCCCTCAATCAGAAATTCTCTGACCATGGCGACCGCCTTCATGTATCCTTCCACCGCAGGGAACCGAGATGCAGCGATTACGCGACCCAAATCCTGCCGACGTTCGCACCGTTCTGCTTGAGACTTGGGCAGTGAACGATGCGATGAACCAGCTTTTGTTGTCGCATCTCGACCCGCAGGCCTGGCGGGCGGAGCCGCCCGGCGCAAAAGGCCAGGGGCGAACGATTGCCGCAATTTTTGCGCACCTGCACAACGTCCGTCTTAAGTGGCTGCGCCTAACCGCTTCACATCTGAAGCGCCCCGCGCGGCTCGATCCGTACCGGTGCACGATGAAGCAGGCCGCAGCCGGCCTTCGGAAGAGTGGGGCAGCGTGCCTCAAAATGCTGACCGATGCGCTATCGAGTGGCCCACAGCGCCGCGTGACAAAATTCGTACGCGATGGTTACGCTCACCCCTGGCCCGCCGGCGCCACCATGTTCGCCTACATGTTTTCCCACGAAGCTCACCATCGCGGCCAGATTTTGATGCTCGCCCATCAGCTTGGGTATCGCTTGCCCGTGGAAGCCGCCGCCGGCATCTGGTGGTGGGAAAAGCTTTGGAAACAGGTTGGTTTGGCCACGCGCCCGCGGTAAGGGGCGCCGCAACGATCTG
Organism: Terriglobia bacterium; assembly: GCA_030040315.1. Classification (GTDB taxonomy): domain Bacteria; phylum Acidobacteriota; class Terriglobia; order UBA7540; family UBA7540; genus Bog-366. The sequence continues at coordinate 9,737 of JASHTY010000527.1, forward strand.
TTGAAAGTGATCCAACCCTTCGGGTTTTTCAGATGCAAGCAGAATTGAGATTGCTGTAGACTGCTTGCCCATTGCAAATCAGGAGGCTTCCGCGTGAATTCCACCTCCCGTCGCGTCCATTTCAGTCCCGGCACGGTTAGCGGCATCATGCTCGCACTTACTATTGCGCTGTCCTTCGTTATTCCTTCAGCGCAGGCCCAGACGCCGGACGTCGCCGCGAAACTCCAGGGGTTTGACGCCTATATGGAGCAGGTGCTGAAGGACTGGAACACTCCGGGAGTTGGCGTCGGGATCGTCGTGAACGACAGGCTGGTGTTCGCCAAGGGGTACGGCTATCGCGACTACGGGAAAAAGCTGCCCTTCACTCCCACCACCCTTTTTCAGATGGCTTCTAATACCAAGCTATTTACGGCCGTGGCGGCGGGAATGCTGGTGGATGAAGGCAAACTGACGTGGGACAAGCCGGTGCGCGAATCTGTCCCCACCATCGAGTTCTACAACGATACGCTGAACAACAACGTCACACTGCGCGACATGCTCAGCCATCGCACGGGCGTGACCCGGCACGACCTGATCTGGTTCAAATCCGATTTCACCCGCGACGAGTTGTTCTATAAGCTGCGATATCTCGAGCCTCAGCAGCCCATGCGCACTACTTTTCTCTATAACAACCTGATGTTTGCGGCCGTGGGGAAAATCATTGAGCTAAAGTCCGGGAAAACTTGGGAGGATTTTGTGAACGAGCGAATCCTGCTGCCGCTCGGCATGAATACCACCACTTTCTCCGTCTCGGAAATGCAAAAGAGCCCGGACCATGGCGTTCCCTACAATGAAAAGCGCGACTCCTTTGAACTGTATCCTATCCCCTATTACGAGGACACGCAAGGTGTGGCGCCGGCGGGTGCGGTGATTTCCAATATCGACGAACTCTCGCACTGGCTCATTGCCCTGATGAACGAGGGGAAATACAACGGCAAGCAGGTTCTGCCCGCCGACGTATTAAGAGCCACGCTGCAACCGTCCATCGGCTTGCCGAATTCCGCCGGTGAAGGGCTAGGCTGGTGGGAGGTCCTGAACCCCGCTTACGGCATGGGGCGCTGGACGGTGTCGTACCGCGGCCATCTGCTTACTTTTCACGGGGGCGCCCTGCCGGGATTCCATTCTCAGGTATCGTTCATGCCCAATGACCACATCGGTGTAATCGTGCTGGTGATCAGCGACCACAGCACGCCGCTCATCGACGCGGTCAGCTACAACGTGTACGAACGCTTGCTCGGCATGGACCAGACGCCCTGGAGCCAGCGCCAGCTTGCTCGGCGGCTGGCTGGAAAGAAAGCGGGAACGGAATCGCGCGCCAAGGCGGGAGCAGACCGCGTTCCGAACACTCATCCCTCACACGAACTAAGCGCTTACGCAGGCGAATACGAGAATCCCGCATACGGAATTCTGAAAATCGGGTTCAAGGACAACCAGCTTCAATT
>JASHTY010000528.1 GCA_030040315.1 Terriglobia bacterium
AGGCGCCGTCCGTTTGGCGAGCAACAACTTTCAGGACGCCCCCTTGATTGATGGCAACTATCTCGGCACGGATCACGATTTCGCAGCCGTCGCGCGCGCCATCGAAGCCGCGCGTGAGCTTGGAAATCAGCATGCCTTCGACAATTTGCGCGAGAGCGAACTCATTCCAGGGCTCAAGGCGAGCGCCGAGGAGATCCAGGAACTTGCCCGGCTTGCCTCAGCGAGTTTTGGGCACGCAGTTGGTACTTGCAAGATGGGCGTGGACAAGCTCGCGGTTGTCGACCCGGAGCTTCGCGTGCACGGCATTTTGGGCTTACGCGTGGCGGACGCTTCCGTGATGCCACACATCATTACGGGGCCGGGGACAAACGCCTCCGCCCACATGATTGCGGGGCGCGCTGCCAAGCTGATTCTCGGCTGAACACAAGGGGCGCACGCGTGCACGCCAAGGCCCCGAGGAGGTGGGGACACTCCTGGCAGGTATGCCCGATGAGTTCCGCGAGCCATTGCTTGAAGAAAAAGGCCCTGAACACGTCCAGCATCCAACTATGGACTTTTAAGGAGTGCTGCGTACGAGTTGATGGCCTCTCTTGAGGAAGGAAAAGTCGATGAGGCCAGCGAAAAAGCTTAACGTAACACTCGACGTCGATGGCAAAGATACGGATGGACGTGATCCTGGTCATCACCCGGCGACACTCCCCAACAGCGAATCATTGGATGACGTTCTGAGCCGTAATCGCGCTCAGCTGTATGCTACAGCTCTGCGGCTGATGGGAAATCACCATGATGCCGAAGACGCGGTGCAAGATGGCCTGCTGGCTGCACATCGCAAGTTGGACACTTTCGAAAACCGTTCGCAACTTTCCACATGGCTGACCCGCATCGTTGTCAATGCGGCCTTGATGAGACTAAGGCAGAACCGACTTCGACCAACCATTTCCATTGACGAGAACTTCGGTCAAAACGTCCAACCCCTGTCGGTGATGCTTCCCGATCCAAAGCCCAATCCGGAGGAAATCTGTGCGGGACGGGAGCAACTTCGGCTCGCGGAAAGGGCCTTGCAGGCCATGCCTGAACTGCACCGTCGAGTCGTGTGGCTTTACTACATTCAGGGTTTCAAGGTGCGAGAAGCGGCAGAGATCGTTGGAATCCCGACGGGGGCGCTTAAGAGTAAACTCCACCGCACGCGGTTAAGGCTGTGCGAGCAGTTGAGCCACGGCCACTCAGGAATGGGAATGCCTCAAAGCAAGTAGCAGACGTCTTCCATATACTTTTAATCGACTGTCGAAGTTAGTATCTCGCGTGCTGTAGAGAAGGGCCAACCCACCAATAAAGCCGGATTCGGCATGATAAACACCCTTCCCATCCGCAATCATACAGATTCCCCGGATACGAGGTCCGAGGAAGTGAGTTCTGCCTTGTCGCCAAGGGTTTACCTAATGCTGGCGGGAATGGGTCTGCCCACAGCTTACATTCCTCGCGATTATTCATCAAAGAGTGAAAAGCGCAGTGTAGACAATGTTTGAATTCTCCACCCGCCTGTCGTATGATGGCCGCCCTATCCAGAGACCGAGGAGTGCTGAGAACTTCCAATTTGCGATTTTGCTCCCGCGCTGAGCATGGGCGCCACGCTGCCCGCGGGCGGGGTTGAATACACCTGTATCGATGTGAGGCCAAGGAGAGCGCGATGAACTTCTCAAATAGGTTAGGCGTTGCAGGGTTTTCGAAAGTGTCAATGCTGGCCGCGTTGGCGCTCTGCGCGGTAACGGCGCGGGCGGAAGAGCCACGCTACTTCGCCATTCGCAACGCACACATCGTCACCGTCTCCGGTCCCGATATCAAGAATGGCACGGTGGTCATCGCCAAAGGTTTGATTGTCGCGGTCGGCGAGAACGTAACGATCCCTCCTGAAGCCTGGGTGATTGATGGCAGCCATCTGACGGTGTATCCCGGATTCATCGATGCGCTCAGCGATCTTGGACTCGGCGCGAGCGCTCCCGCCGGGCCTGGCGGAGGCGGAGGGGGCGGCGGTCCGGGTCGCGCTCCGGCGCAACCAACGCAAACGCCCTCCCAGGGACCCCAGGACCGCCCGGCCACAACGCCTTGGCTCAATGCAGCGGACGAACTGAAACCCGACGACAAGCGGATTGAAACCTGGCGCGATGGCGGCTTCACGTCTGCGCTTGCTACTCCCCTGACAGGGTTTTTCGCGGGCGAAGGGGCAGTGATTAATTTGGGTGGTGAGCGCCCGAGTGAGATGGTTGTGGCCGCGCCCGCATCGCTCTACGTCACATTTCGCACTCAAGGTTTTGGCGGCGGATTCCCCGACTCGCTGATGGGCGCGCTTTCCTACGTCCGGCAAGTCTATCTGGACGCACACTGGTACGGTGAGGCGGAAGGAACCTACCTCGCACATCCGCAAGGACTGGAGCGTCCGCCCTATGACCGCACCGAAATTGTGATTGGTCAAGCGATCCGCGCAGGGCTGCCCGTGCTTTTGCCGGGCAATATCGCTGCCGAGATTCACCGATCGATTGTCCTGGCGAATCGGATCGAAGAGCGGTCCGTGATTTACGGAGTCCAGCAGGGTTACGAAGCCGCAGACGAACTGGCGGCGGCAAAAATGCCGGTTCTCGTGAACTTGAAATGGCCGGAAAAAGAGAAGGACACCGATCCCGATGAGGAGGACACACTGCGCGTGCTGCGATTTCGCGACCGCGCACCTTCCTCCCCCGCGGCGCTTCAAAAAGCCGGTGTGAAGTTTGCATTTTATCTGGAGGGCGCGAGCTCGCCCAAGGACGCCCTGAAAAATGCCAAGAAAGCGATCGACGCCGGCCTGCCCGCTGAAGCCGCACTGCGCGCCTTTACGCTTAGCGCCGCGGAAATTCTGGGAGTAAGCGACCGCCTGGGCTCAATCGAGGTTGGAAAAATCGCCGACCTGGTGGTCACCGATGGCGACCCGTTCAAGGAAAGCACCAAAGTCAAAATGACTTTCGTCGATGGGCGGCGTTACGAGGTTCATGAACCGGCCCGGCCGGCCGAGGCGCCCACCATCCGTCTGACGGGCAAGTGGAAGCTGAGCATAACGACGCCCCATGGGACGCAGGAAGGTACCGCCGATCTGACGATGACTCCGGACGGTACCGTGACCGGCTCTGTAACCGGCTCTTCCGGTGACATCATGGGGTCGATGGGCACGCTAACCATCAGCGACGGTTGGGCGAGCGGCAACAAATTCAGCTTCGTCATCACCGTTCCGATCGAGGGAAGTCCGACGCAAGTGACTTTCAGTGGCACAGTCGAGGCAGGCCAGATGAAAGGCACGGCAAGCGGCGGAGATTTCTCCGTGGACTTCACCGGCACGCGTCCCGAATCGGCCGGCGGACCGGGTGCGGACCAGGAGGCGGATTAAATGAAGCAACCACTAAATCCCAACTTCCGTGCTGGGTGCGCGCGGCTTTTCGCCTGCTCCGCCGCGGCAGCGTTCGTCCTGATGATGAGCGGATTGCCTGCGCGAGCCGATGATGTAACGCTCATCAAGAACGGCACCGTGCTGACCGTCACCAAAGGCACGATTGAAAACGGCGACGTCCTGA
>JASHTY010000529.1 GCA_030040315.1 Terriglobia bacterium
AGCAATAAGTGATCTGGATGAGTGTTATGCCCAGCCCGGCAACCGAACTTGGCGGAATCACCGTCTCATCCCAGCCCCTCGCGTCCCCATTGCCTTTGGCCAAGATCCTGGTCATTGACGATGAAGAAATAGTCGCGCAGACAATGAGCTTGATGCTGAAAGCGGAAGGGTTTGAGGTGGCAATCGCCCGGAGCGGCGAGGAGGGCTTGGTAATGCTTCGCGCGGGGGGCTTCGGCGCGGTCATCACCGATCTGGTAATGCCCGGACTGGGCGGCATCCAAACACTTGAGGCAGTGAGGGAGATTGACCCCGATATTCCCGTGATGATCCTCACCGGTCACGCGACGGTGAATGCCACCATCGCCGCGCTCCGGCACGGCGCCTGCGATTTTCTGCTAAAGCCCCTCAGCCTGGCGCAACTTCGCGCCGCGGTTACTCGCGCCCTGACGGCTCGAAGGCCGAAAACAGATTTGCCGCTTAATGAGGGAACACTTTCCATCCTCGCGAGTGTTAAACCTGAAGATCGCGTAGCCCTTGCTCTTAAGCTGGCCAAGCGCACGATGCGGGCAACTGCCGCAGCCCTTACGGTTCTTCCTCCCGATGAGGCAGAACCCGTCATCGAATTATCAAATGAGTGCGGCCCTCTGACCAAAGCCATCGCCAAACGTCTGACTGAACAAGCTCTAAAGCACCGCGACCCGATTTTCGAGCCCCTGGAGCCCCTCCGGATTGATTCTCAGTCCGGCCATTCCACGCTCCCTGCAGGTTCGGTTTTGACCTATGCCCTTGCGACACACGGCGCACCCTTCGGCGCGCTGATGTTCTGGCGGGATCCCAGCGTGGCGGATTTTTCGGCATTCGATGTAATGGGGGGAAGGCTTCTGGCCGATGAAATCGCGGCTGCCCTGGATGGGACCCGCCAAAACCGCCGGCCAGTGCACAAGGTCGAGGAGCCCGTTTCCGTCAAAGCTGAGGTCTTTTCCGTGGGATCCCTTGCCAACGCCGTCATTGCCACGGCCCAGGAGTCGATTGTGTTGCTCGACAAGTCCGGTGTGGTGCAAGATTGCAATCCGGCCGCGGAGAAGACCTTTGGCGTTGTCCGCTCGCGTGCCCTGGACAGGAAATTCGCGGAGTTTGCCATTTCACCGCCCCAAGCGGCGGTTTTTGAAGCTCACCTGGATAAAGCCTACCGTGAAGGCAGGGATCCGCATTACGGGCCCATGAAGCTGATGGCCTTGCGCGGGAATGGGGACGAATTTCCCATTGAAATCTCAACGGCCGCCATAGAAACGCCACAGGGTCGCCTGTTGAGCACCTTCGGTCGCGACATCACGCTGCGCATGCAGACATTTGACGCCCTGCGGGCCAGCGAGGAGCAATTCCGGCAGTTGGCGGAAAACATCAACGCCGTGTTCTTCATCTGCGAGCCGGATCCTATACGCGTGACCTACGTGAGCCCGGCTTATGACACCATCTGGGGCCATCCCCGACGCGAGTGCATTGAGCGCCCTGACGCCTGGATCGACTCCATTCACCCGGATGACCGCGCGGCGGCCATCGACCTCTTCACTCAAGCCAGTCAAGGGAATCGATCAAGTGCGGAATACCGCGTCATTCGGCCGGATGGGTCGAGCCGGAACATTCAAAGCCAGGTATTTCCTTTGCTGGACGACCAGGGAAGGTTCTTCCGCCTGGTAGGAATTGCCGAGGACATTACTGAGCGCAAGCAGGTGGAGAAGGTTCTTGCCGACCGGGCATTTCTGGCCTCGATCGTCGAGTCCTCACAGGACGGCATTGCAGGGGTCGGTTTGGACGGGAAGGTGGTCAGTTGGAATCACGGAGCTGAGGAAATTTACGGCTACTCAAGTGAGGAAATCATTGGAAAGTCCGCGTCCCAGTTGGCCCCGCCTGAACGGGTTGGAGAATTCTCCCAGTTATTTGAAAAAGTTCGCTCCGGCGAAAAAGTCAGTGGCTTCGAAACCGTCCGTCTACGCAAGGGTGGCGGGCTGGTGGATGTCTCGCTTTCCATGTCGGCGATCTATGACGCGGAGGGAGAAATTACAGGCGCTGCGGTTATGGTGCGGGATATCACGGAGCGAAAAAAGGCCGATGCCCGGACGCATGTGCAAAGTGCGGCGCTCGAATCCGCCGCCAACGGCATCGTGATTGTCGACCGCAAGGGGCTAATCCAATGGGTCAATCCCGCCTTCACCTGGCTTACCGGCTACCCCGCAGAAGAAATCCTCGGTAAGAACCCGAAGGTTTTGAAATCAGGGGTCCATGGCGCAAATTTCTATGAGGATCTTTGGAAAACGATTGCGGACGGAAAAGTGTGGCACGGAGAGCTTGTGAATCGCCGCAGAGACGGCACCCTCTATAACGAAGAGATGACGATTACTCCCGTGCGTGACACCCGCGGTGTGATCACCCACTTCATCGCGATCAAGCAGGACATTACGGAGCGCAAGCGGCGTGAGCAGGCATTGTGGGCGAGCGAGGAACAACTGAAAGCCATCCTCGACAACTCCACCGCGGTGATTTACCTGAAAGATTTCTCTGGCCGTTATATTCGGGCAAACCGTGCGTTCGAAACGCGGTCGGGGTTTGAGCCCGGCCAGATTGCCGGAAAGACGGATTACGATTTGTTCCCAAAGGAAGTCGCGGACAAATTCTGGGCCAACGACCAGAGGGTTCTGCGCGAGCGCACTTCCCTGGAATTCGAAGAAAGCGACTTCCATGACGGAAAGGCCCGAACTTATCTTTCCGTCAAATTCCCACTCTATGACACGGAGGGGTCTCCCTACGCGGTTGCGGGCATCTCTACCGAAATCACCGAGCGCAAGCAGGCGGAACAAGCACTGGCGCAGGAACGCGACCTGCTGCACGCCCTGATGGACAACATTTCTGACTATATCTACTTCAAGGACACTGACGGCTGCTTCGTGCGCGTCAACAAAGCCCACGCCCAGGCGCTGGGTTTGAGCCACCCGCGTGAGGCGGTGGGCAGGACGGACTTCGACTTCTTTCCACTTGAGGACGCCAAGAACTATCTGCGCGACGAATGCCTGGTGCTCGTAGCCGGACAACCCCTGGTGGGCTGGGTCGAGAAGGTCCGGCGAGCGGACGGGTCAATGGGCTGGTTTTCCTCCACCAAGGTTCCCATCCGCGACGGCCAAGGCCGCATCACCGGCCTGGTTGGAGTTTCGCGCGACATCACTGAGCGGAAACGCGCTGAGGAGGCACTGCAGGAAAGCGAGGAGCGATTCCGAAGTTTTGCGGCCTCTGCGCAGGATGCGATAGTTCTGCTCGACAGCGCAGGAGCGATTTCCTATTGGAACGACGCGGCCGGACGGATCTTCGGGTATTCCAGCCAGGAAATCCTTGGAAAAAAGGCTGACGAAATTCTTGTGCCCGAGATACATCGGGAAGCGTTCCGGCAAGGGTTTCTGCATTTCCGTCCGAATGGGGAAACGCCGGGTGCTGGTAATCGGCTGGAGCTGATTGCTCTTCGCAAGGACGGAAGGGAATTCCCCGTGGAGGTTTCAGTTTCGGCATTTCAACTCCGAAAGAAACAAGCCATTCTTGGCAACCTGCGTGATATTTCCGAGCGCAAACAGTCGGAGGCGGCCCTGCTTCGCTATGCGCAGGATCTGGAAGCATCGCAAGCCGCGCAGCACCGGCACGCGGAGCAGTTGGCCCGTTCCGTCGAGGAATTGGCGCATGAGCGAGAGGCTTTGCGCCAGAGCGAGGAGCGCTATCGCGAGCTGATCGAAAATGCCAGCGATATTGTCTACACCACCGACCTTGACGGCCACATGACCTCCCTGAATCGCGTGGGAAGGCAGCTCCTGGGTTACTCGCTGGAGCAAATGGCGAAACTCGACATCTGGGAATTGGTGGAAAACAAGCACTGGGAGCAGGTGAAATCGGGGCGCCAGCGGCTGCTGGCCGGCGAAGCCGACATCCACATGGAAGTGGAGGTGAAAGCCCAGGATGGCCGGCGATTGATGCTGGATGTCAAGCCTCGCCTAGTCGTTGAAAACGGAATGCCGGTGGGGGTTCAGGGCATCGGCCGGGACATCACGGGCCGCGATGTCGCGGAAATGGAACTGCGGCATGCCCAGAAGCTCGAATCGGTGGGCCGCCTGGCATCGGGAATCGCACATGAGATCAACACCCCGATCCAGTTTGTGGGCGACAACACGAGGTTCCTGCAGGATTCATTCGACGGCTTGCGCACTTTGCTGGGCAAGTATCAGGAATTGCGCGACGCCGCAGCGTCGGACGCCGCCCTTGCGGAAATGCTCGCCTCCGTACATCAGGTGGAGGAACAAACCGATTGCGCCTACCTGCTGGAAGAAATTCCCAGCGCTCTTTCCCAAACCCTTGATGGCGTTACACGCGTGGCCACCATCGTGCGCGCAATGAAGGAATTTGCGCACCCCGAAAGCAAGGAGATGGCCGCCGCCGACATCAATAAGGCTCTCCAAAGCACTCTGACCGTTGCCCGCAATGAGCTGAAATATGTGGCGGATGTGGAATTGGATCTGGGGGAAATTCCTCCCGTGGTCTGCAACGTCGGCGATCTGAACCAGGTCTTTCTCAACCTGCTGGTCAACGCCGCCCATGCCATCGCTGATGTAGTGAAGGGAACGGACGAGAAGGGAAAGATTTGCGTGCGAACCGTCCCGGAAGGCGACACGGTGGTGATCTCCATCTCCGATACGGGCAGCGGCATCCCCGAGGCCATTCGCACCAAGATTTTCGATCCGTTCTTCACCACGAAGGAAGTGGGGCGCGGAACGGGACAGGGGCTGGCCATTGCCCGCTCAGTGGTGGTCGAGCGTCACAGGGGCACTCTGACTTTTGAAAGTGAAGTGGGAAAGGGAACAACTTTTCACATCCGTCTGCCGATCCAGCCGCCGGAGACCTCCAAGGAGGCAAGAGCAACATGAGGAGAATACTTTTTGTGGACGACGAGCCCAGAATCCTGGATGGCCTGAAGCGCATGCTGCGTCCCCAGCGGAACGAGTGGGACATGGCTTTTGCAGAGGGCGGCGCAGCGGCGCTGGCGCTGATGGAAGCCACTCCCTTCGACGTGATCGTTTCCGACATGCGCATGCCGGGAATCGACGGCGCCGCGCTGCTCACTCGCGTGCGCGATCTTTATCCTGAGGTCGTGCGGATCGTTCTGTCGGGCCATACGGAAATGGCCACGGCGCTTCAGGTGGTTCCCGTGGCGCACCAATTTCTAGCCAAGCCTTGCGATGCGGAAATGCTCCGCGTGGGCATTGAGCGCGCCTGCCATCTGAAGGGTCTGCTGCACGACGAGGGGATCCGCCGCATGATCGGTGCGGTGGGCGATCTTCCATCCATCCCCCGCATCTACGAGGCCTTGACAAACGCGTTGATGGACCCGGATGTTTCCCTTGCCAAGGTGGCCAGGATTGTTGAGCAGGACGTGGGCATCTGCGCGAAGATTCTGCAACTGGTCAACTCCGCGTTCTTCGGCATTTCGCATTCCATGACCAACATTCAAAATGCCGTCAGCTACCTCGGCATTAATACGCTCAGAAGCCTGGTGCTATCGGTCGAAATCTTCAGAACTTTTGTCCCCAAGGCAAAAATTGAGGGATTTTCCCTGGATGCGCTGCATCGCCATGCGCAGCTTACCGCGCAGATTGCCCGGCGACTGCCCATGCCCAAGCATCTGATCGACATCGCCATGGTGGCGGCCATGCTCCACGACGTGGGCAAGTTGATTTTGGCCTGGAAACTCACCGACCGGCTGGAAAAAGCGTTGGCAGAGGCCCACGCTTCAAACATTCCTCTTTATCAGGCGGAGGAGCGCCTGGAAGGCTTGGGGCACGCAGAAATCGGAGCATATCTCCTGGGACTGTGGGGGCTGCCTTACACCGTCGTGGAAGCGGTGGCGCTCCATCACCGTCCGAACCGCGTACCTCACCAGGGCTTCGACGCGATTTCAGCCGTCTATGCCGCCAACCTTCTGGCGCATGGAATGGAAGAGGCCGCAAACGGAGATTCCTCACCGTACAGCCTTGAAAAATTCCAGGATGAAATCTACGAGCTGGGAATGGGCGAACAGATGCCGGAATGGCAGGCCATGGTGAAAGACATGCCCGCCGTGGTGGTGGAGGCGTAAGCCATGTCGGACAAGATTCTTCTGGTCGACGATGAACCCGCCGTTTTGCAGGGCTACCAGCGGCTGCTCCATTCGCAGTTTCACGTCACTACGGCGGTGGGCGCGAGGAGCGGGTTGCAAACCATCAATCGGCAGGGACCGTTTGCGGTGGTGGTTTCCGATATGCGCATGCCGGAGATGGATGGCGTTGAATTCCTGCGTCGCGTGCTGACCCTGGCTCCGGAGACCGTGCGCATCATGCTGACGGGGAATTCCGATCAGCAGACGGCCGTGGGCGCGGTGAACGAAGGCAGCGTCTTCCGGTTTCTCACCAAGCCTTGCAACAAGGAGACCCTCTCCAAAACTCTCATGGAAGGGCTGGCGCAATACCGCATGATTTGTGCCGAGAAGGAAATCCTGGAAAAAACCCTGAAGGGCATGATCGCCGTCCTGACGGAAGTCCTGAGCGTGGCGTGCCCTGCCGCCTTCAGCCGCGCCGCGCGCGTGCGGCGTTACATTCAGCACGTTGCTGATCGCTTGTCGTTGCCCAATTCCTGGAAATATGAAGTGGCGGCGATGCTTTCGCAGCTTGGCTGCGTGACCCTGGAGCCTGACACTATTGAGGCCATCTATTCGGGAAGCGAGCTTACCCCTGCCGACCAAGCGCAATTCCTCAATCATCCGCAAATCGCCCGGGAGCTGCTGAAGAACATCCCGCGCATGGAACCCGTGGCCTGGATGATTGCCCACCAGAATCAGCCCCTGCCCGCGGAATGGAATATGGGCGACCGCGAGATGAAGGAAATGCGGCTGGGGGCCCAACTCATCCGGGCCGCACTGGCTTTTGACCTCCAGTTGCGCAAGGGCGGCTCGCGACTTGATGCCGCGCACTTCCTCTCCATGAAATTCGCGGACCTGGACAGCAAAGTAGTGGAAGCCATGATCGAACTTGAGCCGGAAGCGGCCGGCAAGGATTCTCGCTCTGTTCCCATCACCGAACTCTATCCCGGCATGACCCTTGATCAGGAAGTTCGCTCCAAAGCCGGAATCCTGATCGCCGCCAAGGGTCAGGAAATAACAGCGCCTTTGCTCCTTAAGCTCAAGAGCTTTGCCGCGAAGGGATCGATTGAAGACAAAGCCCTGGTTTCCTTCCGCAAGCTGATGTGAGGTACAAATCTCTATTCACTCCCGGTGACACAGGCTGTAGCGTGGGTATCCCCACCCGCGAAACCAGTGGAGGCAAGGGGGGCGGTTGCGCCTTGGCCGATCAATCGCGGCAACCCGACGCGCATCAACTTCGCGCGGTGGGAAATTCTGTTGTCGCACAGTTAGGCATGCACAACATCATCCCAGAGTGGATATTTGTTTCCGGCGTTCGATCCAGGCTTCTGTTTCGAGAATGTGCGGGCTCACTTCGATCAGGCGCGGAAGCATATTGTAAACGCTCACCACCGTCCACTTCGCGCCCTCTCGTGTGCGGAAGCCGCGCTGGTTCAGCGTGTCCGCCATGTGCGAAAGCGAGCGGTCCTGGACGATCTGCTCCAGGATCAGCGTAAGCGCCTCCATCTCGCCCGGGTTTTCCTCCAGGTGCGTGCAGTCGTTGGATACGCGTGAGCCGAAGGGAACCTCGCCCGCGCTCGCGGATTCCGCATGATCCTCACCCTCGGCCGGCCGCTCCCATTCGACGGCAACCAGTTTCCATCCGGCGCTGGTCCTCTCACGCAGGTACTCTGCACTCAAGGGACCGGTTGGCACCTCGCGAATGCGTTTCATGTTCGCCATAAAACCTCCCGGGAAGTGGATCGACCTGACTTGATTATTCGTACCTCAGCGCTACCATCGGATCCAGGGCGGCAGCGCGTCGCGCGGGCAGATAGGCGGCGAGCAGCCCCGTCACGCCCACCAGGAGCCCCGATAATACTAGAATCAGCGGGTTCATCGCTGAGACGCCGAAGAGCATGCTTTGCAACAGGTGATCGGCGGCGAGTGAAGCGGCGATTCCTAACACCAGTCCCGCTGCCAACAGTCCCATGGCCCGCGCCAGCACCATGGAGAGCACGGTGCGGCGGTCTGCGCCCAGCGCCATCCGCACTCCGATTTCCCGCGTACGCCGCGCCACGGAGTATGCCATAACGCCGTAGAGGCCCACCATGGTCAGAACAAGGGCGATGCCCGCAAAGGCGCCGAGCAGCACGGTCTGAAAGCGTGGCGCGGTAACTTGTGTGGAGAGCAGTTCTTCCATGGTTCGGATTTCGTAAACCGGAACCATGGGATCGAGCGCCGACATCTCTTTGCGCACCGATGGCTCCAGCGAATGCGGAGGGACGGACGTTCGCAGCATCATCACAGGCACCGTCCAGGTAAGCTGCTTGTACGGGAAGTAGTAAATGGGTTTGGGCTCGGTGTCCAACGCGAAGAGCTTGGCGCTGCCCACTACGCCCACAATTTCGTGCACGCTTTCTTTGCTATCACCCGGACCTGTGGCGCCCGGTGTAATCAGTTTTCCGATCACGTCTTCGCCGGGAAAAAACTTGTCGGCAAATGCCTTGTTGACGATCAGCACCCGTGCAGACTTCATGACGTCGTGATCGGTGAAGAATCGACCCTTGAGCAGAGGAATTCCTGCCGTCGAAAAATAGCCAGGAGTGGCGAAGGCCATGCGGGCACTCGGTCGTTTCCCCTCCGGCAACGGGCGCTCTTCAATGTTGAAACCCACGGTAGCGTTGTTACCCCCCAGAGGTAGTGGCCAGATCCCCGCCGCGGATTGAACGCCCGGCAAAGCGCGCATTCGTTCCAGCATACGGTCGTAAAGGGCAATCTGCTGGGGTGGGGTGTATTGCGCGTCGGGCAGGCTGAAGTGAAAGGTCAGCAGATGATCGGGCTTCAGGCCCAAGTCGCTATTTTCCAGGTGCAGGAAGCTGGCCATCAAAAGACCCGCTCCCGTAACCAACACCAGGCCGAGCGTCACTTGCGCTACCACCAATGCGCCCCGAACCACTTCGTGCTTTTGCGTCCCGGCGCGACTGCGCTCGGTGAGAGACGAGGCGAGGTCAACCCTTGAGGCATGCAGCGCCGGCGCGAGTCCGAAGAAGACGCTCGCGCAGAAGGTCAGGAGCAGGGAGAACCCCAGCACTCGGCCGTCGATACTCGCCTGGGCGAGGCGCGGAATGCTGTCACCTCCCAGAGGCAGAACACCTCGCAAAGCGTATTCTGCCAGCATCGCCCCCGCTGCGCCGCCCAGCAGGGCCAGCAGCAGGCTTTCGGTGAGCAATTGCCGAACCACGCGCACGCGGCTTGCGCCCATTGCCGCGCGCACGGAAATTTCCTGCTCGCGGCTTGAAGTGCGCGCCAGGAGCAGGTTGGCGATATTGGCACAGGCGATCAACAGCACCATGCCCACTGCACCAAGCAGAACCAGCAGCGGCGTGCGGGATTCACCTACAAGAGTCTCGAGTGCGCGCCGCACGGAAGCGCGAGGCTGATTGACATTGGTGTCAGGATATTGCCTGGCCAGGTTTTCTGCGATGACGTCAAGATCGGCGCGCGCCTGCGCGATACTCACTCCGGGCTTGAGCCGCCCCAGCGCCGTCAGCAGGTGGGCGCCGCGCTGCTCCGTAATGGGAGTGTCACCCGGCGGCGCTTCCCGGTCGCTGGCGATGGTCGTCCAGAGATCGATGCCGGGCTCATCAACGGGAAAAGTGAATCCGGGAGGGGCGATTCCCACAACCGTGTAAGCCTTGCGGTCCAGATTGATTGTGCGGCCGAGAATATTGCGGTCGCCGCCGAACCGGCTTTGCCAAAGCTTCTGGCTCAACACCACCACGTGCACGCCCGCAACCTCTTCGGATTCTAGAAATCCCCGTCCCAGTTCCGGCTGAATTCCCAGCGCGGGAAAAAGGTCCCACGTGGCCTTTTCGACGTCCACCTGAACTGGAGCGCCGTCGCCTGCCAGCGGCATGTCGGCATCGTAGCCCGTGATCAGGTGCTCGAATACATGATTGCCGGAGCGAAAATCAAAAAAGTCGGGAAAAGAAAGGCTGCTCGGAACCAGCGTGTCGCGTTGCCGCATGCCTTCCACGCGCACCAGCCGATCGGGCTCGGCATAGGGCAACGGCTTCAACAGAACAGCATTCACCACGCTGAAAATGGCCGTATTGGCGCCGATGCCCAGCGCCAGAGTCGCCACCGCCACCGTCGTGAATCCGGGATTCTTCGCCAGCATGCGCAGCCCGAACCGAATGTCTTGGAGCAATGTGTTCATCGTTCAGTCCTCAGTTCTCAATAATCGGATTCAATTAAAACCGGCAGCCGCGACTTGCTTCCTCCAGCCACTAACCACTGCCTTACTCATACCTCAGAGCCACCATGGGATCGACTTTTGTCGCTCGCCGCGCGGGCAGATAACTTGCTGTCACCGCAACGATCGCCACTAAGATCGAAACCGCCGCCAACATAAGCGGATCGGTGGGTTCCACCCCGTAGAGGAGGCTCGACAAGAAGCGCGTAAGAGCAAGCGATCCCGCAATTCCTGCCGCGACGCCCGCGCCGACCAGCAGCAAGCCCTGGCCGACCACCTGACTGAAAACGTCTTTCCGCTGCGCGCCCAGGGCCATGCGGATGCCAAATTCGCGGGTTTGTTGAACCACTGAATACGCAATGACGCCGTAGATTCCCATCGCCGCGAGGGCGAGGGCGAGCGCAGCAAAGATCCCAAGCAATATGAGCGCCAGCCGCGGGGCGGAGACCACTCCCGAAATGATCACGTCCATGGTTTTGACATTGAAGACGGGCTGATTCTTATCCACCGACCAGATGGCGTTTTTGATGGCAGGTAGTATGGCGGCCGGAGTCGAACTCGTACGCACCACCAGGCTCATGGTCTGGTCGCCCGATTGCAGGTAAGGGAAATAGATCGTGGGACGAGGCTCGCGATCAAAACCGGTGTCATGAACTCCGCCGACCACGCCCACGATTTCGCGCGGGCGCGAGGCCGCAGAGAACTGCACATGCCTGCCAATCGGATCCTGGTTCGGAAAGAAGTGCCGGGCAAGAGTCGAGTCGATCACGACTACCAGCGGCGAGTCCGCACTGTCGTGGTCCGTGAAAGTTCGGCCCTGGAGCAGCGGAATTCCCATGGTTTCGAAGAATTTGGGGCTAACGTCGCGGTAGTCGGCGGCGGAGTTTTCACCCGGCGCCGGCGGGGGCGCCTCCTTCACGAAGAACTTGCCCATGTCCATATCGTCCTGGCTGAGGGGGACAATTTCCGCGAGCGCGGCTGACTGAACTCCGGGCAGCGCCGAGACATTGCCCAGAAACTGCTGGAAGGTGAGCGCGCGTTGCCCGGGTTCCCGGTATCGGGAGTCCTTCGCGTCATTGGCCAGCTTTATGCGCAGGGTCAGCAGGTGCTCCGGGTTGAATCCCGGGTTGGTCTGCAGCAGATGCCAGAAGCTTTTCATCATCAGGCCGGCTCCCACCATCAGCACAAAGGCCAGAGCAGATTCGGCAACGACCAGCACGGAGCGAACTCGATATCCGTGCCTGCCGGTGACAAAACTCCTTCCACCTTCCTTCAATGATTCATTGACGTCGCACCTTGCGCATTGAAAAGCAGGAGCCAGGCCGAATATGATTCCCGTGAGCAGTGAAACCAGGAGCGTGAAGGCGACGACTCTCAAATCCGTGTGAACCGCCGGCAGCAGAATCGAGTCTGCTGCATTGGGAACGGGGATTCGCGAGGGAACAACGCGCATCAGCAACTCCGTGCCCCACACCGCTGCAATCATCCCCGCCGCACCACCGGCGATTGCCAGCAACATGCTTTCCGCCAGAAATTGCCGCAGCAGCCGCGTACGCCCTGCGCCCAGCGCGATGCGCATTGCCACTTCCCGCTCGCGCGAGACGGCGCGTGCCAGCAGCAGGTTCGCAACGTTCGCGCAGGCAATCAGCAGGACAAATCCCACGCCGCCCATCAGAACCAGCAGCGCCGGCCGAATGTATTCCACCCGCACCGCCTGCAGCGGCACAAGAACCACTCCCCAGCCCTTGCGTTCCAGCCGTTGGCCGGCGATTCGCTGGGCGACCAGGTTCATCTCAGCCGAGGCCTGCTCCGGCGTCACGCCGGGTTTGGGTCTGGCGAACACGCCCAGGTCGCTGTCCGCGCGCTTCAGCCAGTCGTTGTCGAACGGCACGACCACATCGACGGGAAAAAGCTCAGCGAATGAGGAGGGAAGGACGCCGATGATCGTGTATGCCTCACCGTTCAGCGTGATTTCCTTTCCCGCTACGCTCGGGTCTGAACCAAATTGCCGCTGCCAATATCCATAAGACAGAATCAGAAGGTTGTGACGTCCCTGCGCTTCATCGATGCGGAACATGCGGCCCAGCGCCGGCTTGATTCCGAAGAATTCGCCGAAGTTGGTGGTTACGCGTAGACCCGATACTTGCGCGGGTTCGTCAATGCCAGTAACGGTTCCGGTTCCATGCTCAAACAGAAAAAGGTCTTCAAAGGATTTGTTCTGCTCCCTCCAGTCCAGGTAATCCTGGCCGGTTGGTCCAACGCGGCTCCAACCCTGGCCGGGATTGGTGATCCAGATTACCACCAAACGTTCGGAAGCCCGGACGGGCAGCGGCCGAAGGAGCACGGAATTCACCACGCTGAAGATGGCGCCATTCGCACCAATTCCCAGGGCGAGCATCAGCACCGCCAACGTCGTGAAGCCCGGATTTTTCGCCAGCATTCGCAGGCCAAAACGCAGGTCATTTAGCAAGGCATTCATTCTTAACCTCGTCCTTATTCATATCTCAGCGCCGTCAAGGGGTCGACCCTGGCGGCCCGGCGCGCGGGAAGATAGCAGGCCGCAAGGGCCACGAGAACCAGCAGGCTCGCCACTCCGCCGAGCGTGGGGGGATCGGCGGGAGCGATACCGTAGAGCAAGCCGGAGAGAAAACGCGCGAGGCCGAGCGCACTGAGGATTCCCAATACCACGCCGATTGCCACCGGACGTAATCCCTGAGCCACGGTGAACCACAGCACGTCGCGGCGCGCCGCGCCAAGCGCCAAGCGAATTCCGATTTCGCGCGTGCGCTGCGCAACCGAATAGGAAATGACGCCGTAAACTCCAATCGCCGCAAGCAAAAGGGCGAGCGCCGCGAATGCCCCAAGCAGAAGGCTATTGAGTCGCGGTTGCGCGAGTGAGGCGCTCACCACCTGCTTGAGCGTCTGCATATCCGCAACCGATTGGTTCTTGTCCAGTTGGCGGACCTGTTCACGCACCATGGCTGCCAAGCTCAATGGATCAGACGATGCCCGCACAGCCAACTCCATATTGCCTGCGGGCCCGCCCTCGACCCCCTGCGCATGAGGAGAAAACACTTGTGGGAAACGCGGATCGGTCAAGTTTTCGAGCACCGCGTCGCCAACCACTCCCACCACTGTAAGCCAGGGGCCTTTCGAGCAGTCTTCTCCCATGCAGATACTCCGGCCGATGGGGTCAGCGTCGGAGAGGTACCGGCGCGCCAATGTGGCGTTGATGATCACCACCTTGGGGCTTTGTTCGCTGTTGTCCTGGCTGGTGAAATCGCGCCCCCTGAGAAGCGGAATCCCCATTGCGCGAAAATATCCGGGGGTGATTTGGGCGAAACTCACGATGGGAACCGATTCCCGCGTCACGGAGTTGACCCCTTCGACGTTCAATCCGCCCCAGAATCCGTGCCCCGTCCTTGCAAGCGGCAGGGTCATGGTGGCGCCGGCGGCTTTAACTCCAGGCAGTGCCCGGATGCGATCCATCAGTTGCCGGAAGAATTCCAAGATCTGCGGGTCCTGGTAAGTGGAGGGCAGGGAAATCTGGCAGGTTAGAACCTTTTCCGTATTGAATCCCGGATCGACGGCGCGCAACCGGCGAAAGCTTGTGATCAGAAGTGCCGCGCCCGCCAGCAGCACCAATGCAAGTGCGGTTTCCGAAACCACCAGCCAGTCACGCAGGCGGCGCGTCCGAACGCCCTGGCCTCCGCCACGGCTTGACCTTTTCATCCCTTCGTGGAAATTCCCGCGCAAAGCGGCAAGCGCGGGAACCAGGCCAAAAGCAATTCCGGTGAGCACGGTGATTCCCAGCATGAACAGGAGCACATAACCGTCAAGCCGCACGTCCTGCGCGCGAGGAATTTGGTCCGCAACCATTTTTCGCAGGAATTGTGTTCCCCAGCTTGCGCCCGCAATTGCAATTCCGCCACCCAGGAGCGATAGCAACACGCTCTCCGTAAGCAACTGCCGCATCAGGTCCAAATGGCCTGCCCCCAGCGCCACGCGGACAGCAAATTCCTTCTCGCGTCCCGCCGAGCGCGCAAGCAACAGGTTTGCCAAGTTGGCGCAGCCGATCAGCAGAACAAATCCTACGGCGCCCAGCAGTACCAGCAGGGCCGGGCGAATGCTTCCCGTAATCTGCTTTTCCGCCGGCACCAGATAGGCAGTCACGCCCGCGTCTTCCTTATACTCCTGCGCAAGCCGCGGAGTGATGGTGTTCATGCCGGCCTGAGCGCGCTCGATGCTCACACCGGGCTTCAGGCGGGCAATGACTCTAAGGAAGCGATCACCGCGGGCAGCCGTCGGTTCCAGACGATCGGGCCAGGGGACCCAGATCTGAACCTTTGGGAACGGCGAAGAGAACTCCGCCGGCATAACTCCGATCACGGCGTGAGGAACGCCATCAATCTGGATTTCGCTTCCGAGAATTTTTGGGTCGCCGCCGAATGCACCCATCCACAGTGCGTGGCTGAGGACCACTACGAGACCATTGCCTCCCCGATTCTCGCCTGGACCAAGCGTTCTGCCTATCTCCGCGCTGGCGCCCAGCACCGCAAAGAAGTTCGGCGAGACCACCCAGCCGCCTACCTGCTGGGGATGGTCGCCGCCCGAGAGGTTGTAGTCTTCGCTGAACCATCCCGCCATTTCTTCGAAAACTTGATTCTGCTCGCGCCAGTCGCGCAAGTCTGGAATCGAAACGGTGCTTTGATTGATTCCGCGCGCCGCCTCCGCCGACCAAACGTAGACCAGGCGGTCGGGTTGCCGGTAAGGCAGCGAACGGAGCAGCGCTGCATTCACCAAACTGAAGATCAGAGTGTTCGCGCCAATGCCGAGGGCGAGCGTAAGAAGCGCCACGGTCGTGAATCCCGGATTCCTCGCCAGCATGCGTAGGCCAAAACGCAGGTCTTGGAGTAATGTATTCATGGCTCTTCCTTCATCTCCAAATCAGGTGATAGGGAAATCGGGTAATCGGATGAGCAAAACCTGCCTTGCCACTCCCGCCTTCTTTCAAGACCTTCCGCGCCAGAACCGTGGGCAGGCCTTTTGCCCTTCCGATTAGCCGATCATCCGATCACGTCATTCATACCTCAGCGCGACAATCGGATCGACCTTCGACGCTCGCCGCGCGGGAATGTAGCAGGCGGCAAGGGACACCAGAATCACAGCCAAAGGAGTCATGGCCACGAGCCAATTGCTATGATCCATGTGCATCCCTTCAAAGCTCGCTTTCACCAAGCGCGGCATGATGAGCGAGATGAGGAATCCCAGCCCAACACCAGCCAATACCATTCGCAACGAGCTGAAAAGCACCAGCCTGAACACTTCGCTGCTGCGCGCTCCCAGCGCCATGCGCAGACCGACCTCATGCGTGCGGCGCCCAACCAGATAGGCGATGAGTCCGTAGATGCCCACCGCCGCCATCACCAGCGCGATGGCTGCAAACGCGCCCATCATCTCCCCCATGACATCATCTCCCTGCGTCGAGTCCTTCATGATCCGGTCCATCGTCTTGATGTTGGTGACAGGTTGGTCTTTGTCCACGCTCCATATCGCCCGCCGGAGTGACGAGGCAAAGGAATAGGGTTCGGTCTTGAGCCGCACCACCAGGCTCATCGATCCCGCCGGCTGTTGCAGGAAGGGAACGAAAACTTGAGGCCGCCATTTGGCTTGTCCGGCGTACTCATCGACATCGCCCGCCACGCCAACGATCTCCCGCCATTGCGGCTGCGCCGACTCCGGGCCACCCGGTGCCGTCGCGCCTTCGGGGTTGATGCTGAGATAGCGTCCGAGGGGATTCTGTTTAGCCAGGAAGTGCTGAGCGAAGGATTCGTTGACGATCACTACAGGAGCGGAATTGGCGTTGTCCGCGGGGGTAAACTCACGACCTTCGCGCAAGGGGATCTGTGTGACCCGGAAGTAGCCCGGACTGACCGCAAAATATCCCGCCCAGGACAGCCTCCATTCCTTGGCGTCGGCGGGGGGCGCCGGTTGACCTTCGATCGCATAGTTTGCGCGCCCTGGAAACGTGAATGGCAGATTGTTGGTTACAGCCGCCGACTCCACTTCGGGGGAATTTGCCAGAGTGCGGATTACACTCTGATAGAACTCAACCTGTCGAGCCGCTGATTTATAGTCCGCGCCCGTCAACGACACCGATGCCGTCAGCACATTGCGGGGGTTCATGCCGGCTTCGGTGTGCATCTCTTCGATGAAATCTTCCACAAACAGCCCCGCGCCCACCAACAGGACCAGCGACACCGCAAGCTGGCCGGCGACCAGCAGGTTTTGCAGGCGATGATGTTCGCGCCCGGTGGTCGTGGAACGGGATGTTTCCTTCAGTCCGGCGTTCGGATCGCGACGGGAGATTTGCAGGGCGGGAGCAAGGCCAAAGATCACCGCCGTTGCCCCCGAAACGGCCAACGTGAATAACATCACATTGTGGTCGATGGAAAGTTGTTCGCCAATCAGGACGGAAAAATCATTCCAATTAAAAATGCTGCGAAGCAGGTGCAAGCCCCAGACGGCGAACACCAGGCCCAGCCCGCCGCCCAGCAGTGCCAGCACCAGGCATTCCGCAAGAAGCTGGCGAGCCACGCGAAGCCGGCCGGCGCCCAACGCGGCGCGAATCGAAAATTCGCGCTGGCGGTTGGCGTTCCGTGCCAGAAGCAGGTTGGCCAGATTGGCGCAGGCGATAAGCAGCACGAATCCCACCGCAGCCATGAGGAAAGTCAATGCCGTCGTGGCATTGCTCTCCTCGATGGCGTACTTCTGCAGAGTCAGAACGCTTGCGCTCCAGTTCTTGTTGGTTTTGGGATTACTTGTGGCGATTCGACTCGCGATAGTTTCAAGCTCCGAGCGCGCCTGCCCCTGGCTCATGCCCGGATTCAGGCGTCCAAACACGCTGAGGCTGCGCTTGCTGCGCCCGTTTGGGCCCAACTGCTCGGGGGTGAACGCCAGGGGAACCCAGAGTTTCTCCGGGAACATCCAAAGTTGCCTGAGTGTGTCGGGCATGACGCCGATCACGGTGTACGCCTCGCCGTTCACCTTGACCGTGCGGCCCAGGACGTTGGGATCGGCATTGAACCGGCTCTCCCATAAATCGGCGCGCAAAAGTGCCACGCGGTCGCGGCCCAACTGGTCCTCTCCGGGCAGAAATCCGCGTCCCAAGACGGGCGAAATTCCCAACACCTGAAAATAATTTGTCGAAACTTCGGCGCTTGGCACGCGCTCCGGCTCGCTGCCGCCGCTCAAAGTGACGTGGCTCTCATTTTCAAATGACGAGGCCGCAGCAATTCCTGAAAACGCCGTCGCCTGCGCGCGCCAGTCCAGAAAGTCGGGCGGTGAGACGGGAACGCGGTCGGCCTCACTGCTTGTTGCCGCCCCGATTTTCCAACTGAAGAGCATCATCAGCCGGTCGGGGTCGTGAACCGGCGGCTTGCGCAGCAGCATGGTGCTGATCACGCTGAAGATGGTGCAGTTCACGCCGATGCCCAGACCAAGCGTCAGGACGGCAACCGCAGTGAACCCAGGGTTCTTCGCGAGCATGCGCAGGCCGTAGCGCAGGTCCTGGAGGATAGTGCTCATAGCTCTCCCTGATTTGATGGACCGAATTTACTGGTAACTGTGCCTCGATTCCCGAATTCATCCTATCAACTTGTTTTGTCCATCGCCTTTCAATTGACATCTTTATGCGTTTATCGTATGTTTTTACACATGGCACGAACCACTTTGACTATTGATGATCACCTTTTCCGTGAGCTCAAGCGGAAGGCGGCAGAAGAGGGCCGCACCTTTCAGTCGCTGGCCAACGATTATCTTCGCCGCTCGTTGCAAAGCCGCCGCCCTGAGCGCTACAGGCTGAAGCTCCGGGGGTGGAAAGCGAATGAACAACCCGGAGTCGACTTGCTCAACCGCGATGCCCTCTTCGACCTCATGGACGGGCGCTAAACGATGCAAGCAGTTGATACCAACGTACTGATTTACGCTGAAATCTCGTCTAGCACACATCACATTCAAGCCCGAAAGATCCTGAAAGGTCTCGCCGAGGGAGCCGTGCCTTGGGCAATCCCCTGGCCGTGTATCTACGAATTCATTCGAGTGGTAACTCATCCCCGTGTATTCCATCCTCCTACCCCAATCGATATCGTTTTGAAAGACCTGCAAGGCCTTCTGGATTCGCCGTCCGTAATGCTGCTGGCCGAAACGGACCGGCATATATCCGTCCTTCGAAATGTCGTACACAGGTCGGGAGCTACGGGAAACCTCGTTCACGACGCTCATATCGTCGCCCTTTGCATTGAGCACGGCGTCGCAGAAATCATTACCGGCGACCGTGACTTCAGCCGGTTCTCAGGGCTGAGAATCATTAACCCTTTCGCGGGTCCCTGAAGGTTTGAATCCTTCATTCGTACCTCAGCGCCACCATGGGATCGACCTTTGCCGCCCGGCGGGCGGGGATGTAGCTGGCCACCAGCGCGACCGTAGTCAGCGCCAACGCTGCTGCAAAAAAGGTCAGCAGGTCCGTGGGGCTGACGTTATAAAGCAGGCTGGCGAGAAAGTGCGTCAGGGCCAGCGCGCTGGCGATTCCCAGCGCTACACCGACCAGCGTCAGCCTCAAGCTTTTTCCCACCACCATCTTCAGGACTTCTCGCCGCTCGGCACCCAGCGCCATGCGGATTCCGATCTCGCGCGTGCGTTGCGCCACGGCGTATGAAATCACTCCGTAGACGCCCACCACTGCCAGCACCAGCGCGAGCCCGCTGAACAGACCCAGCAGAATGAGGGTGATCCGCTTTGTGGCCACCGAACCGTTGACCATCTGCTGCATGGTGGAAATCTCAAGGATGGGCTGGTCTTTGTCGATGGACGCCACGGCGCCGCGAACATCCGAGGTCAGGCTTGCGGGTTCGACAGTGGAGCGCACCAGCAGCACCATGTAGTGCGCAGTCCGCTGGGGGAATGGTACGTAGACCTCCAGCCGCGAGGGATTGGCAAGTCCATAGAGCTTGGTGTCGCTCACCACTCCCACTACTGTGATCCATTTCGAAGGCGTCTTCGATTCGGGATGCCCGAACATAAATCGCTTACCGATGGGATCCTCATTGGGCCAGAACTGATGCGCCAGGCGCGCGTTGACCAATCCCACAAGTTCGGATTTCTCGTTGTCCTGCTCCGTAAAGTCGCGGCCGCGGAGCAACGGCACGCCAAGAGTCCGAATGTAACCGGGGCTGACCTCGTGATAATCGGGATGGGGGAAGTTTCCCGCTGTGGGCAAAGGCATTCCTTCGATCGTGATGTCAGCGCGGTTGTGATTGCCGGAAAGCGGTACGACAGTTCCAACGGCTGCGCTTTCTACGCCGGGCAATGCGCGCACGTTGTCGAGCAGATGCTGCCAGAAGTTGATGACCGCGGGGTCCTTGGAATACTGCTCGGTGCGCAAGTTCAATTCCATGGTCAGGACGTGTTGCGGCCGGAATCCCGGGTCCACCTGCATCAGGCGGTGGAGGCTTTTCAGCATCAATCCCGCGCCCACCAGCAGAACCAGCGCGAGCGAAACCTCGGCGATGGCGAGCCCGCCGCGCAAGCGTTGATGTGAAGCTCCGCCGCTCGAAGTGCGGGAGCCTTCTTTCAATTCCGATTGCACGTCGGCGTGAGTGGAATGCGCCGCGGGGGCTAATCCGAAGACCAGCGCCGCCATCACCGCCGCACCCGCCGCAAAGAGTAGCACCGCGCCGCTCACCTGCACTTGCTCGCCCGCGAGCATGTCGGTGGGAAGGAGCAGGTTGATCCCGCGCGTTCCTGCGATGGCCAGGGCTACACCCAGTGCGCCTCCCATGCCGGCCAGAACCAGGCTTTCCGTCAACATCTGCCGGATGATGCGCCCCCGGCCCGCCCCAAAGGCGATGCGCAGGGCGATTTCCCGCGAGCGTGCCGCACCCTGCACCAGGAATAGGTTTGCGACATTCGCGCAGGCGATGAGCAGCACAAAAATCACCGCACCGAACAGCACCAGAATTGCCGGACGCGAGTCGCTCACAAAAGCGTCGCGAATCGATTGCAGTGCAACTCCCGCATGACTATTTTCGGCGGGATAGGCGCTGCCCAGCCGCGCCGCGATACCTTCCATCTCTGCACGCGCCTTCACGAGAGTTATGCCGGGAGCCAGCCGACCGATAACAATCATGTCGCCGCGCGATCCCCGCTCCGTTGCGTCGGAATCGGCGGTTGCCCACACGCCGATGGGTTCAAGAACATCGGTTTTGTCAAGCGCGCGAAAATCTGCCGGAAGCACGCCCACAATCGCCACGCTGTGACCGTCAAGCGTGATGGTCCGGCCGATGGCGTTGGGGTCGCCGCCCAGATGCGACTGCCACAACGCATAGCTGAGAATGGCAACGGGAGTTGTGCCGGCCTTTTCCTCTGCGGCGCTGAAATCGCGGCCCAGGATGGGGCGAACGCCCAGCATGGAGAGATAATTCGCTGACACCGCGTCGCCATCAATGGCTTCCGGCTGAGTGACTCCCGCTAAATCGAAGCCGACCTGATGAACCGCGGCCATTTGCGAAAACGCATGGCTCTGCTGACGCCAATCCAGGAAGTTCGGATACGAGACGGAAACGATTCCAACCTTTGGCGTAGTTTCATTCAACACCACAAGCCCCGAGGCGTCGCGATAGGGCAGTGGGCGCAGTAGAACCTGATAGACTACGGAATAAATTGCCGTCGTTGCCCCGATTCCCAGCCCGAGCGTCAGTACTGCCACTGCCGTGAAGCCGGGATTCTTGGCCAGCATGCGAAAGCTGAAACGGAAGTCCTGGAATAAAGCGCTCATTGTGGGTCCTCGGCCGGCAGTTTTCAGTGAATGGGTCTCTTCAGATCATCTCCATCCCCAGTTCTACTCGTATCGCAGCGCCACCAATGGATCGACTTTGGTCGCTCGGCGGGCGGGAATATAGACCGCCAGCAGGGCGACAGCCACAAGCAGAAGCGACACTGCAGTAAACGTGATTGGATCGGAGGCTTTTACTCCGTAAAGCAGCGTGGCAAGCATGCGGCCCAGGAAGAATGCTCCGACGATTCCTATCGCCGCGCCGATCAGAACCAACGACATGCCCTGCCTCACCACCATTCTCAACACCTGTCCGGGCGATGCTCCCAGGGCGATGCGAATTCCCACCTCCTGGGTGCGTTGCGAAATCGAATATGACAAGACGCCGTAGATTCCCACCGAGGCCAGCGTCAATGCCAGCGCCCCGAATATCGCCAGGAGCAGCGCGCCCATGCGCGGAGCCCAAAGTCCCTGATCGAGCAAAGCGTGGATGGATTGCACACCTACAAACCCCAGGTCACTGTTAAGCGATTGCACCTTTGCGCGCACGGCGGGGAGGACGGCATCAGGATTCCCCTCTGTGCGCACGTGCAGCACCGCAAACGGTGAGTAGGCCTGAGTAATGGCGAGATAAATGACGGGCTGGGGAGGTTCGCCAACACTAAATTGCCAGGAATCTTCCACCTCGCCCACCACTTCCAGCAGTTCCGGATTGCCGAAGAAGTGGAAGCGTTTCCCGACAGGGTCCGCGTCAGGCCAGAAGTGGCGCGCCGCAGCGCGATTTACAATGGCCACCTGCTGTGTCTTCGGGCCGTCAAAGTCCGTGAAGGCTCGGCCTTTCACAACGGGAATTCCCACAGTTTGAAAATACGTTGCCGACACGTCGTTCAAAGTGGTCAGGGTTCCGCGCTGGCCGGTTTTCTCGTCCTCGCCCTCGAGGTATACGGTGCGGCCTACCCCGCCGCCGAGCGGGAAGTTTGAAGCCACGGACGCAGATTGAACTCCCGTGACGCTCGAGGCCTGTTGCATCGCATCACGGAAATACTGCTCGCCGCGCGGCATGTCGTAATGCTGTGAGCCGAGGTCGAAACCGATCAGGAAGAGTTTCTTCGCCTCAAACCCCGGGTTCAGGCCTTCAGCGTAGCTCAGGCTGCGAAGGAAAAGTCCTGCACCCACCAGGGCAATGAGGGCAAGAGCCATTTCTGCAATCACCAGTCCGTGGCGAAGCCGGCTGCGGCCCCAGGCCATGGCGCCGCTGCGACCCGCGATGTTGAGGGTCTCAATCAAGTTTGGCCGCGCTACCTTCCACGCCGGAATCATTCCGAACAGGATGGCGGTCAAAACTGTAATGCCGATTGTGAATGCCAACACGTGCCCGTCGAGCGACAAGGCCAGGTCGGATTGGCGCAAGAATGGCGGGCGGATGGACCAGAGAAACATTCGCCCCCATCGACCGATCAGCAATCCCGCGCCCCCGCCCAACAGCGAAATCAGGAAACTCTCCGTCAGCGATTGCCGCATCAGGCGGAGCGAATTGGCTCCCAGCGCGGCGCGCAGGCACATTTCCTTTTCGCGGCGCGCGGTCTGCGACAGCAGAAGATTGGCCAGGTTGACGCAGGCGATGAGCAGGACCAGCCCAACAATGCTCATCATCATGCCGCCCACGGTTACGAGCTGCTGATGCTGATTGATTCCCACCGTGGCGTCGGCGAGCGGCGAAAGCACAGCAGTGCGCCCGTTGTTCTCCTTGGGAAACTGTCCCGCCAGGCGTGAGGCAATGGTCTGAATCTGGGCCTGAGCCTGGCCGATCGTCACGCCCGGCCTCAGCCGCGCGAAGCACTGAAAATCAAGGAATCGCCGGTTCTGGAAGTTCGACTCAATGAATCCGGCCAGCACCTGCGTGTGCATGCTGACGGGAATCCAAATCTGGTCAGTGTTGGAGAACAGGAATGTTCCCTTAAATGCGGGTGGCGTCACTCCAATAATCGTGAACGTGTTCCCGTCGAGCTTCATCTGCTTCCCGACGATGTCCGGCGCGCTGCCAAACTCGCGCGACCACAGACTGTAGCTGATGACCGCCACCGTGTCGCCACCGGGGTGCTGGTCCTCATCGGGATGAAACGTCCTTCCAACCACCGCGCGAATGCCCAGAACGTCGAAATAGTTGGCGGTCACGAGGGTACCTTGAAACTGCCTGGGTTTTTCTCCACCGCCCAGGGTCAGGCCGATGCCCTGGAACGCCGCCATGCCCGTGAACACATCCTGCTGGTGCTCATAATCCTCAAAGTTGGGATACGAGACTCCCAGCCGGTTGAAATTACGGAGCGCCACGGTGGTTTTCTGGTCGACCGTATCCAACTGTACCAGGCGGGCGAAGTCATTTACCGGCAGAGGATTCAGCAGCACCGCGTTCACAATCGTAAAGATTGCTGTGTTGACGCCGATGCCGAGGGCTAGGGTCAGCACGGCCACGAGCGTGAATGCCGGATTCTTCATCAGCATCCGTATGCCAAACTTCAGATCCTGAAGCAGGGTTCGCATGGGGGAGACTCCTCCGGCTAACGTCCTAGCATTCTCCCTTCCACTCGCGTTCTGCAAAGATTTGGATTTTGTTGAAGATACGGAATCGGGGCAGGGGGAGACTGAAAGGCACTGTGCGGTTTTGGGTTTAGGGTGTCCGCAATTGGGACGGCTGCACTTTGCGCTTAATGCCCCGAGCTAAACTGAGGTCTCGTTTGGGCCGCGAGCCGGGCGGTGTCATCCGGTTGTCCCGAATCGCAGTCGCACCAATTGTCGAACACATGTCCGCGCCACGCGCACCCAGCGCCCGAGTCCCTTTAATGAGGGCGTGCCGCCGCGCCGCTGAAAGTGCTGAACCGGGACTTCTGCCACGCGAAAATTCCCGCGGCGGGCCAGGATTGACACCATGACCATAGGGATGAAGGAATCTTCCGGAACCTGGCGCAGCACGGAAGTGAGAGCGTCATTTCGCATGAGCTTGAATGGACAATTGGCGTCGGGAATCCACACCTGCCACAGCAGCCAGTTCAGAACGCGCATGAACGTAGCCACAATCCGGCGTGAGGCACCATCCTGCCGATGGGCGCGTACACCGAATACGAAGTCAAAGTGGTCGCGCTGATCCCACAAGCGCCAGAAGTCGGCGGGGGAATGCTGGCGATCACTATCCGTCTGGAACACGAATGAGCTGTGAGACTGGCGAAATCCGGTAAGCAGCGCCCGGCCATGCCCACCGTTCACTAGCTGCCGGAGAATGTCCACTCCCGGCAGGGTCTGAACAAGCTGCTGCAGCTCTTCCGTCGTGCCGTCGGTGCTGCAATCGTCGATGACCAGCAGGCGCGAACCCGGCAACTTGGCAACAACTTCCGCGTGCCACTCCCTCACCGTTGAGGCGATGATGTCCTTCTCATTGTACGCGGGCATCACGATGGTCAAAACGGTATCGTCCGCGGCGGTGGCGTCCGGGGCCGAGGGGCTTGGGCAATCAGGCGGATTCATCCGTTGTCCCCCGGCAGAATCCACGTTTTGGCCGTCATGCCCAACGTCCATGCTTTGATGACCAGCAGGAGAAACAGCAGAGCGTAGCTGCCTGCCGCAAGGGTGAGAGCTTTGGTTGCGCTCTCGGCTGCGGGAGACGTATCCGCTTCGACCGGCAGCCTTCGCCTCATTTGGACGAAGAAGAGCGTTCCGGCCGCTACTTGGCAGCTCAACATCGAAAGGTAATAAATCCGGCTGAAGGGGAGCACAAAAATGCCGCCTGGCGAACTGAACAAGACGACCATCG
Source organism: Terriglobia bacterium (assembly GCA_030040315.1). Classification (GTDB taxonomy): domain Bacteria; phylum Acidobacteriota; class Terriglobia; order UBA7540; family UBA7540; genus Bog-366. The sequence continues at coordinate 25,076 of JASHTY010000529.1, forward strand.
CTGCGGCCAGAAAACTCCAGATCGGCCAGCGCGGGTAGAAGATCGCGCAGGCCAGCACCGGCAAAGCAAGATAGTAATCATTCAGGGCGGGCGAAGCCGCTACCATGGCCAGGAGATACATTCCAAACAAGTCGGATTTCGCACGCGCGGCGACGATGCCCGAGATCATCAACACACCCATCCAAATCAGCGTAAGGATTCTGGTCTCAGCACTGGAAACGAGCCAAAAGTGGCGCGAGCCGGCAACCAAGTGGAGCAGCGAAAAGTAGAACCTGGAGCGATAAAGGAACACGTGCTGAATAATCCCGGCGCGCGACGGTGCGTGCATGGCCCAAGGTAGGAACGACGCGCCGAACAGACCATACGCGCATGCAGCATAGGCAATGCGTTTCCGCCAACTGCCCAGGCCCGACCAGAACATCAGCCAAAACGGAAACAGGAAACAGATGTGCTTAATGGCCATCGACAGGCCAAGCAGCGCTGCCGACGGCAACGTGCGGGTCCATGTGGCGCCTCCCTCGCGAATCAGCAACCATGCCGCGAAACCGGCAAGCAATGCGAGGTTATCGAATTGGGAATACGAGCCCGTCAAAATAATCGTTACCGGACAGCAGAGGAAAAAGACTCCCGCATCGTATTGGTAGCGCGTTGTCAGCAAGGCCGCCAGCGCCACGTCCACGAGCGCCAGAAAGGCGGCGATCGTCAGGTGATATGCGTGGCGCCCAAGCGGCGGCAGCCAGGCGGAAATCTGCTTGAGACCAGCCAGGAACAACGACCACAGCGGAGCGTAGTTGTAGCGCTCGGTGTTGGCGTACACGCTCTTGCCGTGCAGCACGAGCGAGGCCACAACTTCGTATGAGCCCACATCGTAATCGCTCCAGCGGCTGGCCAGAATCACCTTCAGCGTGATCGAAACGAGAGCCGCGAGCGCAAAGAGCGTCTTTCGCCGTCGCTCCAGATTTGCTTGCGCAATCAGGCACGCCGCGCCGCCGGCATTGATGACCAGACAGCAGAAAACCAGGGTGAGATACACGTCCGCATTATACCCACATTACAA
>JASHTY010000530.1 GCA_030040315.1 Terriglobia bacterium
GCGGCGGGCGCTTGGGGAGCAAGGGCCGAATCCTTTCCCATTGCACGTCGGTCAGCAACCGACCGTATCGCGCCATCGGCCCTCCCTTTGGCGCAGTTGACGCTCGCGATCCACCCCCACCACAAAATAACTACTCGAAATTCAATCCCTTGTACAGGGTTTTGCAACGCGTTCTAGATACGATCTCAACGCGAGACTGGACGACGCCGATTCCCAGTTGATGCAAAAGCTCTCCCCCGAGCAAGCCGCCGACCAACTGCGTCTCAGAGTACAGACGTTGCTCGCCGACCGCTTTCAATTAAAGGTAACTCGCGCGGCTCGGGAACGTCAGGTCTATGCACTGCGCATAGCGAAAATCGGCCTCAAGATGCAATCCGCGGAAACGCTAAGCGGCGGCTCGGTCGGCAGCGTTGGCTCGTCAACTACCATGGGCGCAGGCAGATTTAGTTGCCGGGCCGTTTCCGTGGCCAGCCTGGCCGCAATGCTTTCCGATGAGCTTGGCCGGCCCGAGGAGGATCACACCGGGTTGACCGGCAAGTTCACTTTTAGCCTCCGACGGACGCCCGATCTTGACCAGGAAGGGGCGTCACCGGCAGGCCCGCGCGATTCCACCGGGCCATCGCTCGTCACGGCCATTCAGGAACAGCTTGGCCTGAAGCTGGATGTCACCAAAGGGCGGATAGAAATCGTCGTCGTTGAGCACATCGAGCGGCCGACTGAGAATTGAGGACGGGGGAAAGCAAGTAGGGTGTGAGGAACGCCCGCAATCCCCGCCACTCCACGCTTTGCCTCGCCCCGCATGCTCTGGTATAAGTATTCGCCGAGCAGTCCGCCGAAAAATGGAGGGCGAGCATGAAGCGCAGAATCGTTCTCGCGTCAATCCTGGCATTCGTTCTGGGGGGAAGCATGGCCAAGGCAAAACACGCCATCACGTATGAGGACCTGGCGAAGGTGCAGCGCATTTCCGACCCGCAATTGTCGCCGGACGGCAAGTGGGTCGCCTACATGGTGGCTGCGGTGGACCTCGCCGCCAACAAAACCGCGCGGCACATCTGGCTGGTTTCCTCCGATGGCGGCACGCCGAGGCAATTGACGCGCGGAGATGGCTCAGACACGCGGCCGCGCTGGTCGCCCGACGGCAAATCACTGGCGTTCATCTCCACCCGCGGCGGCAACTCGCAAGTGTGGATTCTTTCGCTCGATGGCGGAGACCCGCGCCAGCTCACTTCCCTGTCCACTGAAGCCGATGGCGTCACCTGGGCCGCCAAGAGCGACACGCTGCTTTTCACCTCAAACGTCTTTCCCGATTGCGCAGACGACGAGTGCAACTCGAAGCGGCTGAAGGAAACTTCAGAGAGCAAAGTGAAGGCGCAGATATTTACCGAACTGCTCTTTCGTCACTGGGATTCCTGGCGTGACGGCCGCTACATCCACCTGTTCTCGATTTCCGCTCAGGGCGGCACGCCCCGCGATCTGACTCCGGGCGCGGTTGATTCGCCCACATTCTTCCTCGATGCGCCGGACGGCTACGCGATTTCTCCCGACGGCACGGAAGTCTGCTATACCTCAAATCACAGCAAGGGTTCAGCGGGACAATCCGCGGCGGCGTGGACCACCAACAATGATCTCTACACGCTGGGGGCGCAGGGCGGCGAGGCGCTAAACATCACGGCCGATAACCCCGGCTCCGACGCATCACCGCAGTATTCGCCCAACGGCCGCTACATCGCCTACACCTCGCAGGCGCGGGATGGATATGAATCCGATCTTTTTCGCCTGCGCGCCTACGATCGCGAGGCCGGTAAGACCATCGAGCTGACGCCCGGTTTCGACCAGTGGGTGGGAGAATTCGCGTGGGCGCCCGACAGCAACACCATCTACTTCACTGCGTCCGACCACACGCACGAGCCGGTTTTCAAAACTTCCGTCAGCTCGCCCAAGGTTGAAAAAGTTCTGGAGGGAACTTACGCCGACCTGAGCGTGAGCCCCGACGGCACGTGGCTCCTCGCCACGCGCACCAGCTTGATGCAGCCCGCGTCCGTGTATCGAGTCGCCGTCACCGGCGAGCCGGCCACCGAACTGACACATGAAAATGCCGCGCTGCTCGGCGAGCTCGATATGAATCCCGCCGACTTCGTGACCACGCACGGCGCACTGGGCGGGGAGATTCAAAGCCTGATGCTCAAGCCGCCGGGATTTGATGCGGGCAGGAAATATCCCGGCCTGCTGCTTGTCCACGGCGGGCCGCAGGGAGCCTGGGAAGATGCCTGGAGTTATCGCTGGAATGCGCAAATGTTCGCCGCGCGCGGCTACGTGGTGCTGATGACCAACTTTCACGGGTCGACGGGCTATGGTCAGAAATTTGTGGAGGAAATTTCCGGCGATTGGGGCGGCGCGGCGTTCCAGGACCTGATGCTCGCCACGGACTTTCTTGAGAAACTCGATTTCGTCGACAAGACGCGCATGGTGGCCGCAGGAGCATCGTTCGGCGGCTTCATGATCGACTGGATCGCCACGCAGACCAACCGCTTCAAGGCGCTGGTTTCGCATGACGGCGTGTATGACAACGTCAGCATGTACGGCGAAACCGAGGAGCTTTGGTTTGACGAGTGGGAATTCAAAGGAGTTCCGTGGGACAAGGAATCGATGGCAATCCGCCAGAAGTGGTCACCGTCGAATTACGTCCAGAACATCAAAACGCCCATGATGCTGGTGGAAGGCGCGCGTGATTTCCGCGTGCCGGAGGGCCAGGCCTTCCAGCTCTTTGCGGGTTTGCAGCGACGCGGCATTGAATCAAAGCTGCTCTATTTCCCCGATGAAGGCCACTGGGTGCTCAAGCCGCAAAACAGCCAGCTTTGGTACAAAACCGTGTTGGATTGGCTTGATTCGCATTCACGATAGTGGCTCTTCCGATAGAGGCCGACGCTGCCTGATGTTTCTCTGAATACCGCGCATCGAAATTCGAGCAGGGTGCAATTTCCCAGCACACTCCGGACGGTCGGTTGTAAACTGTTTGCGCACCGCTGTTACTGCCAGCGGAGGGATGTAAGCTGTTAACACGAGAGGAGCTCATGACCAAAGACGAAATCATTCGGAAGAAACAGGAATTCATATTCAACTGCGCCACGACTTACTTCAAAGACCCGATGGTAATCGACCATGCCAAGATGCAGCACGTTTGGGACATCGATGGAAAGCAGTATCTGGATTTTCTCGGCGGGATCGTGACTGTCAGCGTGGGGCACTCGAACCCGCGCGTGACGGACAAAATCAAAGCCCAACTCGACAAAGTGCAGCACACCTCCACACTATTTCTCACGGAGGCCACGGTGGCGCTGGCGGAGAAAATTGCCTCGATCGCGCCGGGCAAGCTGAAGAAATCCTTCTTCACCAACAGCGGCACGGAGGCGAATGAGGCGGCGGTTCTGCTGGCGCGCATGGTCACGGGAAATTACGAAGTTGTGACGCTACGCCACGGGTACAGCGGCCACTCACAGCTTGCCAAGGCGATGACCGGGCTTTTTGCCTGGCGCAAGGCGGGGGTGATTCCCTACGGCATCGTGCACGCCCCCGGACCGTATTGCTATCGCTGTCCTTATGGACTTACCTACCCGAGCTGCGAGCTGCACTGCGCCAAAGACCTCGAAGAGGTCATCAAGACCTCCACCAGCGGGCAAATCGCCGGCATGATGGCGGAGACAATTCAGGGGCTGGGCGGATTCATCGTGCCGCCGCCCGGCTATTTCAAGATTGCCGCGAATATCGTGCGCAATTACGGCGGGCTGTTCATCTCGGACGAAGTTCAGGCTGCCTGGGGACGCACGGGCAAGAAGTGGTGGGGCATCGAGCACTGGGAAGTCGAACCCGACATCATCACCAGCGCCAAAAGCATGGCCAATGGCACACCCGTCGGCCTGACTCTGACGCGGCCGGAGATTGCCGATGCGTACAAAGGACTCACCATTTCAACGTTTGGAGGCAATCCCGTAACCAGCGTCGCGGCCAAGGCCACAATCGACCTGATTGAAGAGGACCGCCTGATGGATAATGCTGAAACCGTGGGCAGTCATTTCCAGGCGGGCTTGAAGAGCTTGCAGGAAAAGTACTCCGTAATTGGCGATGTGCGCGGAATGGGACTGATGCAGGGAATGGAACTGGTGAAGGACCGCAAGACAAAAGAACCCGCCACTGAGCTGACCAATCAGTTGCTCGAACGCGCCCGCGTCCACGGGCTGCTGGTGGGCAAGGGGGGTATGTACGCCAATGTGGTGCGAATGTCGCCGCCGCTCAATATTTCCAAGAGCGATGCGGATGCCGCGCTCGAAAAACTGGATAAGAGCTTCGCGGATCTTACGGGGAAGTAGCTTCGTAGAGTTCAGAGTTCCACGAAGGGGCTGTAGCTGTGGGAGCCTCATACGGCTCTTCTGCAGCCGCATTTAACCCTGCGGAGTCTTAGTGGGCGGGTTCGCTGCCGGCTTGGCAGAGGAGTCATTCTTCGTACCCGAGGGTTTTGCTGCACCCGCGGGAGCAGCCGCGTGCGCAGGCTTCCCATGACCCTTGAAATCCGGCGCGATATTTTTCATGGGTGTGGCGCGTTGTTCCTTGTATCGTTCGGCATAGTTCAACTCGTTCTGGCAGGAAGCCAGATTGGACTGCGTTGCCGAAAACATGTTGTCCTGATTCTTCAGCAGATATGCCAAGTGCGGCTGAATGGATTGCTGCAAGTCGAAGAACTGATTGCCTGACTGGCTGTACTGCGCGCCCAGGCTGGCATTTTCATACTGCGACACGCCGCGCGCCACGCCGTCCACACGGGGCAGCACAGCGCTAATGGCAACGTAGGTCTGGAACCCCAAATACAAACTGTCAGGGCGGTTCTCAAACTGGCTGCGCCAATCTTCCACCCCCGCCAATGCCTTGTGAAGCGAATCCATCGTCTGGTCAAAGGATTTGCGCGTCACTGGCGACATCTTCCATTTATCGGGATTCACCTGGGTGAGCAGGTCATTCAACCGGTATTCTGCCAGCCAGATCTTGTGAGTCAGCGCCTTCACCTGCGTGGGTTCCATGTAGCCGGAGGCGTCGGAGCGCGCGGCGGGGACGTTCGGCGCTGGACCTGTGGGTCCGATGGTTTCTGTCTCCACCTGCTCCGTCGCCGGCTCATTCGGATGCGGCGGCTCGGCGGGTTTCCTGGATTGTCCCAGTGCGAGCAGCGGACAAGCTGCGACGTACAGCGCCAAGACTATGGTTTTCATTTCTGCCCTCACTGTAAATTTAGACGATTGAAACAGCCATAAAGATGGCATGGCACTGTTAATTTCCGGGCATACTTCTCAAAACCACGTTCATTTCACGGGAAGCCGGCGGGAAGCTTGCGGGGAAGGGGCTGATTTTACGGACAGCAAGGCGTGATTCAGGCAATTTCGTCCACAAATTTTTGGAGCTTGTCACGCGCCTCGTCACTCAAATCAAGAAATTGGATTCCCATCCCCACGCCGGGCTGCGTGTATCGGACCCTGGCACGGCAGGTAATGGGAGCGTCCTTCAGGCGAATGCGGAACGTCACCGTCAGATAGGAGTCAATTGGCAGGGGATAACGCGCGGTGACGAACATGCCGCCCGCACTAACGTCTCGCGTCACCATCACTTCCTTGCGTTCCAGCGCCTCGCATTCAACTTCCGTCACCAGCACCACGCGACGGTACTGGCGGCGGGGAAGCTCGGGTTTAATCAGCGCCGGATCTTCCGCGCCCATGAGTCATATCCTTCCGCATATGAGTAGTCGCTCGCGTGAGCCGGTCCGCCGCGGAAAGCCGGCCACCTGCCCGCGCCGCTCAGGCTTTCTGAATTTCCACGGAGAATTCGAATTGCGGACGTGGTATGCCCCGCCCCCAACGATTCAATTCCCAGCGCGCCTGCAAAAACTTAATCTCAGGACGCTGCTTCAAATCCACTGCGGCGGGAGTAACGCCGGAATAGAACTTCTGCGGGAACCAGAAGAGCGCCTGCGCGCCCCAGTTCTGGCCATCCGCCGAACCCCAGATGGAAACGTGTAGGGATTCCTGCTCCACAACCCGGTCAATTCGCAGGATGAGCAGCAGCGCCTTGCCCGTGAGCGAGCCGAGTTCCAGCGCCGCGCCGTGACCTGACCCTTCCGTTTCGGTCCCCGCAGGCACCAGAAAACCCGCAGCGGACTTGGTCATAACGTTTTCGCTCATGAAGTGGTTTAAACCCTTAACTCCAACGCGTGCATCGTACCATAAGTTCATTCGGGTGTCAGTCGTCTGAAATTCTGGGTGTGGGCGCGTTTGGGTGTTGATCTTGCGGCTGTTTCCCAGGCGTCGAACGGTGCGCCGGTCCCCAGTCCGCCGGCTAATGGGTGTGGACACCTTCGTTACAGATTTTTCGTCGCAGGTGGGGACACCCGCACTACAGGTTTGGCCATCGCGGTTGATCCCACGAAAGCTTGCCTTTTTTCCTCCGAAACGCATAGACTCACGGATTTAAGGGTGCCGATGCTCTTAACACTTCGATTCCTCCTCTCCATGCTGCTTTTCGCGCAGACATCAGCTCCGGCAGCGGTTTCCAGCATTTCAATCGATGGCGACTGGCACTTCATGGTCGATCCCGATGGCACAATCGACGTGCAGAAGCTCAATTCCGCCACCGACGTGGTCCCCACGCGAGTTCCCTCCTCGTGGCAGTCCCAGTTTTCCGGCCTGCGCGACTACGCAGGCATCGCGTGGTATTGGCGTACATTCACCGCGCCGCCACTCGCGGCGGATCAAGTCGCCCTGCTGCACTTTGGCGCAGTGGATTATCGCGCCCTCGTTTTCGTCAACGGCAAGCAGGCGGGCGAGCACGATGGCGGCTACCTCCCCTTCGAATTCGACGTCACTTCCCTGCTTCAGCCGGGTGAGAACCAGGTTGCCGTACGGGTTACCGATCCCGGCGCCAAGCCTCGCAACTTGGTGGATGGGATCAACTATGCCGAAATTCCCCACGGCAAGCAGAGTTGGTACGTTCAAACCAGCGGCTTATGGCAAAGCGTGGAGCTCGACTTTCGCCCGCGCGTGCGATTGGGCACCGTTCACATCTCCGCCGGCGCCGACGGCAGATTCGCCATCAATGCGCCGTTGGTTGGGGCGGCGCGTCCGCCTGCGACGAGTGTTAGTGCCGAAATTCTGGATTCAAGCGGTGGAAGCGTGTGGAAGAGCGGTTCGGCCGTACCGGGAGACATCGCCAGGTTCACCGGCCAAATCAGCAACCCATCGCTCTGGAGCCCGGCCAGCCCAAACCTCTACGAACTGCGCGTGACGCTCAACTCTGGCGATTCCGTGCGCTTCCCTTTCGGCTTTCGCACCTTCACAACCCACGACGGCAAATTCTATTTGAACGGCAAGCCAATTTACCTGCGCGGAGCGCTTGACCAGGATTT
>JASHTY010000531.1 GCA_030040315.1 Terriglobia bacterium
CTTCCGGGAGTCCGCGCGCGCGAGGTAAGCGTTTCCCAGGACGGCCAGCGGATTGCCTACGTCATTTCCAACCTGCAGCAAGCGACTTTATGGCGGAGCAAGGTGGACGGGACAGACCGCCGGCAGCTCACTTTTCCGCCGCTCGTTGTGGCCCAGCCTCAGTGGTCACCCGACGGGAAGCGGATTGCATTTGTGGGAAATCAGCCCGGGAACATGAGGAAGGTTTTCCTGTGCTGCCTTGGGCGCAAGAGGTCCCCGGTTCAAATCCGGGCGCCCCGACCAACATCGCTGTCATCCGCCGTATACTTCCAGACTTTCTACGATGACGATGGCGTCGAACCAGGCACGTATGCAATAAAGATTATGGAGGAGGCCAATCGTCATGCCTCTGCGTGTGAAACTTGTCGTCACCGCCTTTATGGCCGTGGCGCTCGGCGCATCCGCACAAACAGCCGTGCGGCCGCAATTCGACGCGTTTGAAGTGGCGACGATCAAGCCCGCGGATTCTGATGCTCGCGGCCGCTGGATCAGGATGCAAAGCGCCGACCGATTCGAAGCTCACAACCACGCCGTCCGAACGCTCATCGCCGCAGCATACAATCTGAACCCCAGGGCGGTCTCGGGCGGCCCGTCGTGGGTCGATTCCGAACATTGGGACATTCTTGCGAAAACTCCGGGGGACGTTCGTCCTACTCTCGATGAGCAAATGTCAATGTTGCGACAGTTGTTGAGCGAAAGGTTCGGGCTTACTTTCCATCGCCAGCCGAAGCAACTCCCGGTTTATACGCTCACAATTGCCAGGGGCGGATCAAAATTAAAAGAGAGTACCGTTTCGCCTGACGCAACTCCTGACGGGCCGCCACCGCTCGTTTTCATTTTGACGCCAACAGTGGTTTCGCTTCCAGCCCGCTACTCAAGCATGTCTGAGTTCGCCTCGGTATTGCAGCGGTCGCCCCTCGACCGGCCGGTTGTGGACCAGACGGGGCTTTCTGGCAGGTACGATTTCGACCTGGAGTTTGCACCCGATGAAAGACTTTGGGGTGGAATTTTGCCGCAGCCGGAGAATCCCGACAAGCCGGATCTCTTTAAAGCTGTTCAAGAACAACTCGGGCTTCAACTGAAAGCGACCACTGGACCGGTCAATACGATCGTTATCGATAGTATCGAAAAGCCTTCGGGCAACTGACTCCTGCGCCAACTCTCAAAATACTCGCCTATCGCTCGATTTTGTGCCAGCATCTATGCCCCGGAGACAAACTTCATGCGGCGTGTCGTTCTGCTGGTTGGTTTGCTGATTGTCGCAATCTATTTTGTGTTCAAGCCGCCGCTGCTTGTGAAAGCGGGAAGAGATGCCAGCCCCGCGGAGCTGTCGGCGCCGGCGGGTGACAGACCTACCCATATTGATCGGTCCGGGGAAACGGTGTTGCCCAATGGACGTTTGATCACGCCGGAAGGCGTGCAGGTGACAGTTGACCCTCATCCCTACGGGCTGGCGCTGGGCCCCGATGGAAGCACACTGGTGACCGCCAATACCGGCACCTGGCCGTTTTCACTCTCGATCGTCAGCGAGCTTTCAAGCCCAAAGCCCAAGGTAGAGCGCATTCCCCGTGAATATCCACCCAAACACTCGGACGCGGAACCCTCCAGCACTTACATGGGGGTCGTGATAGCGAGGGACAAACGCACCGTGTACGTTTCAGAGGGCGATACAGGAAGGATTGACGTTTACGATCTGAAAACCGCCGAGCGCTTGCGGCAAATTGCCCTTGATGGAAATTTTGAGGGGAAAACTTACCAGCACAGCTTTACAGGCGCGTTGGCGCTATCAGCGAAAGGAGATTATCTCTACGCGCTGGACCTTGCGCACTTTCAACTGGTCGGGATCGGAACTCGCGATGGAAAGATCCTCTGGCGAACCGGAACAGGCAGACTGCCATTCGCCCTCGCAGTCGGTCCCGATGGCAAGAGGATATACGTTACAAACGTCGGCACCTATCAGTATTCCGTGATTCCGGGGTTTGAATCAACGCGCGCCGAAGAGACCGGGCTGGATTTCCCACCCTTCGCCGCAGGCACACAAGAAGCCAAAGAGGGAACGACAATTGCTGGAAGAGCGGTTCCCGGCCTGGGTGATCCCAACGTTCCTGAGTCCAATTCCGTATTCGTATTTGACGCTGCCGGGAAATCGCATGAAGTGGTTGCGCGCATTCGAACCGGCTTGGCGATTGGAAGCCAGTCAGTTGGGGGATCAAGTCCTGGTGCGGTGGTGGCGGGGCGCGAGCATATCTATGTATCAAACTCCGCGCAGGACAGCATCAGCGTGTTGGATGCAAAGAATAACCGACTGCTGGTGACCACGCGCCTTGAACCTGCGCCGGGCGTCGGCGGCCTGCGCGGGGTATTGCCCTTCGGATTGGCGCTCAACCCTGACGAATCCCGTCTGTACATCGCATGCGCCGGAATCAACGCCGTGGCGGTTTTCGATACTCAGAGCCAATTGGTGAAGGGCTACATCCCCACCGCGTGGTTTCCGGCAAAGGTTGCCCTGAGCGAAGACGGGCGCACGCTTTATGTGGCAAACGCCAAGGGCTACGGAGCCGGGCCCAATGGCGGGCCCGAATTTCATCGTGGGCCGCAAGGGGACTACATCGGCGACATCATGAGCGGCACGGTTTCTGTCATCCCGGTCCCTGCGGACTCGGCGCTTGCGGAATTGACCGAGAAAGTGATGCGAAACAACGGATTCGCATCGGCCTCCCCCCCGCAGCCAAGGTTCGGGACGTTTCCGATTCCCCTGGGCGGTGCGCCCAGTTCGCAGATTCGCCACGTCGTCCTGATTGTCAAAGAGAACCGCACGTTTGATGAGGTGGTGGGTGACATTCCCTCCGTGGGCGGCCAGTCCGTGAACGGAGATCCGGACCTGGCGCGTTGGGGGATCGACGCAACGGTACACGAGGAGGGCGAGCCGGATTTGGAGCACGTGCACGTGTCGCCTAATCATCATGCGCTCGCGGACCGCTTCGGCCTGAGCGACAACTTTTACGTTGATTCGGATGTCTCTGTTGACGGCCACCACTGGCTGGTGGATAGCTACCCGAATGAATGGCTTGAAACGCTCTGGCCCCCGGACTACGGCGGCCGCGCGCATTTTTTTTACGACAATGATGCGCCGGGCCGCATGAGCATGGGCGGCGACTCCTCGCTGCGCCCCGAAGATTATCTGGAAGCCGGTTCGCTCTGGGATCACTTGGCCCGTCATCACATCACCTTTCGGAACTACGGTGAGGGTCTGGAAGGCGAGGAAGATGAAGGATACAAGCCCACGGGATTGCGCCTGGGAATCAACGCCCCGGCGCCCGGGCCGCTACTCCAAAATACTTCGCCGATATTTCCCATGTTCAATACCTCCATCCCTGACCAGTACAGGTTCGAGCAACTTAAGAAAGAGTTTGAGGAAATGTACGTGAGCGGCGCCCAACCGCTGCCCCAGTTCATCTACATCTGGCTGCCCAACGACCACACGGCCAAACCGCGGCGGGACGACGGCTACGCCTATCACGCTTCCTACGTGGCGGATAACGATCTGGCCCTGGGAAAGATCATCGACCTGTTTTCGCACAGCAAATTCTGGCCGGAAATGGCTGTGTTTATTACCGAGGACGACGCGCAGAACGGGCACGACCACGTGGACGCTCATCGCAGCCTGTTGCTGACCGTCAGCCCGTTCTCCAGGCGCGGAGTCTCACACACGCACACCAGCATGCTGAGCATCCTGAAGACCATAGAGCACGTTCTTGGCCTTCCGCCGCTGAACGAATATGATGCTGCGGCCACGGATCTTGCGGATTGCTTCACGGACGCGCCTGATAATTCGCCTTATGACGCCTTGCCTTCGGACGTGCGGATCTTTGATCCTGCGAAAGCGCGCGATCCACTTGATGTTTTGCGCAGCGGGAAGGCGCTGCCGCCTTCGGAGCCGCTGGACAATCCGGCGCGAATTCGCCGCGAGATGAATGAACACCGAGATTGAGCGAGTGCTTGCAGGAATAAGCGTTCTTATTCGTGTGACGATGGAGGGCGGGGCTTCAGCCCCGCCGCTTCGAAGCGGCCTTGCTTCAGGGCCTAAAGGTCCGTTCCGCTGCGTTTCCATAACGGCGGGGCTAAAGCCCCGCCCTTCCAGACCCCTCACCCCAACTCCCCTCCCCCTCTTCCCTCTCTCCGGGGAGAGGGAAGAGGGGCGAAGGGGTGATAGGGTGAGGGGTTACTACCCAAGAGCGCTTCGCCCCATTGAGGAGCAACCTCTTGAGGGGCTGGGCGCGGCAAAAACCTCTGGCTTCGCCGAAGGATGATTACTCGAGGAGGATAGATGGGTTCGAGATCGATGCTACGGTTTTTCCTGATTTTGTGCCTGGCCTGCACAGCGACGTGGACGATGGCCCAATCATCGCCGGAAGTAACGCAACTGGGCCAGGCCGCTCATATCAGTCTTAATGGGACATGGAAGCTTTATTACTTTCCGCAAGGCAAGATTCACATCACGAGCCCTGATCAATTGCCGGACCAGATGAAGGCTCACGGCCTGACTGCGCTCGAAGCCACGGTCCCCGGCGAGACGGCTCTCGATCTGTCGCGCCAGGGAGTATTGCCCACGGATCTTTTTTTCGGCGAGAACATCACCGAACTAAAACCTTATGAATTGTGCGAGTGGTGGTACCAGCGCGAGTTTCCCACTCCAGCGGGAGCGGCAGGGCGGCGCGTCGAGTTGCGTTTTCATGGCGTGGATTGCCTCGCCACGTACTGGTTGAACGGGAAGCCGCTGGGAGAGTCTCAGGATTCGATGATTGACGTGAACTTTGACATCACGGGCAAGCTCAATGCGAGCGCCGCCAACGTCATCACCATTCGCCTGCGTTCGCCCATCATTGAGGCCGCGGGCAAGGAATACGATCCCGCCTATACCGTAAAGGCTCTGGACACCAATCAGGAAGCCAACTGGATACGTCGCCCGCCGCACAGCTACGGGTGGGACATCATGCCCCGCGCCGTAACGTTTGGATTGTGGCGGCCCGTCGAGCTGGTTGTGCACGCGCCGCAGGAAATCACCGGCATGTACTTCACCACGCGCGACGCGGATGAAGCGCATGCCAGCTTGATCGTTACCTACCAATTGGCAACCGAGCTGGAATTGATCCCGCAATTGAGCTTGCGGCTTCACGCGCAGTGTGGCGACTCCAGTTTTGAGTTCGCGCAAAAGGTGCAATTTCCCGTCGGCCGCATGGCCATTGACGTCGCTAAGCCCAAGTTATGGTGGCCGCGCGGATATGGCGACGCAAACCTCTACACGGTCACCACCGAATTGCTTCAGGGCGACCTAGTGGTGGCGAAACGAACTGACACCATCGGAGTTCGCAAGGTGGATTTGATTCGCACGGAGATTACCACCATGGAAAAACCCGGCCAGTTCATGTTTAAAGTGAACGGAGTGCCGATCCTGGTGTTGGGTTCCAATTGGGTGCCTGCGGACGCATTTCACAGCCGCGATGCAGGCCGTTACGAAAAAATCCTGGCCATGTTTGTCGATTTGAAGTGCAACTTCCTGCGGAGCTGGGGAGGAAATGTTTACGAAGATGATGCGTTTTTCAAAATCTGCGACCAGCATGGAATCATGGTCTGGCAGGATTTTGCCCTGGCGAACGCGGTGTACCCTTTGACGGACGATTTTATCAGCCTGGTGCGGGAGGAAGCGGTTTCAGTGGTGAGCAAACTTCGCAATCATCCCTCATTGGTTCTCTGGACGGGCGACAACGAAGTGGATGGCGCCTACCTGTACCACGGGCTCGACCCCGCCCATAACAAAATCAATCGCGAGGTCCTGCCGGAGGTGGTCTTTCGCTGCGACCCCTACCGGCCGTATCTGCCCAGCTCGCCGTATATTTCGCCGGAAGTTGCGGCGACGGGCGACCACCGGCTGATGCCGGAAGAGCACCTGTGGGGCCCGCGCGACTATTTCAAAAGTACCTACTACACCGAGCACACTGCGGAGTTCGTGAGTGAGGCGGGCTATCACGGCTGCCCCAGCCTTTCTTCTCTCAAGAAATTCATCGACGCCGACCACTTGTGGCCCAACACAAATGACCCGCAGTGGATACTGCACTCCACCGACTGGGTGGGGAACCCGTATCGCCTTAAGCTGATGGCCAACCAGGTGCAGGAGCTTTTCGGCGCCGTGCCCGGCAAGATTGAGGATTTCATTTTGGCTTCGCAAATCTCGCAGGCGGAGGCATTGAAATTTCTGATCGAGATGACCCGCCTCAGGAAATGGCGCAGCACCGGCCTGGTCTGGTGGAACGTGATGGACGGCTGGCCGCAGATTTCTGACGCCATTGTGGACTATTACTTCAACAAGAAGCTGGCGTACTACTACATCCGGCGCGTGCAGGATCCGGTGGTCGTGATGGTCGATGAGCCGAAGAACTGGCATTGCCGAGTGGCGGTGGGCGATGATTCGCGCGAAGACGCTTCCGGCCATTATCGCGTGTGGGACGCCGACACAGGCGAGACCCTGCTGGAAGGGGATTACTCCGTGAAAGCCAACGAAAATCTGGAACTCGGGCAGATCCCCGTATTCCATTCCGGCAAGCGGCTGTTTCTGATCAACTGGACGGCGAACGGGAAATCCTTTGCCAATCACTATCTGCAAGGCCTGCCGCCGTTTTCGCTGGAGCAATACAAATCGTGGCTCGACAAAATTGCAGCGATGGAAGAGGGGTTTGATGCGGCGAGTATTGGGAAGTGAATGATCCACAAAGCGGCCCCTTGCCGCGACAATCGTGGCACGGCCTTCCAGGCCGTGGACATGGGCTGGTCCGATTCGTGGACTCCAATGGAGTCCATCAGACTCCCGAAATCGGAGAAGCTCATGCCACATAATCAGTTCTTCATTTCACGCCGTGCGCCCCAACAACTTGCCCGCCCTGTAGGCACACAATGTAGCCTCTCCTTTGGGTTGATAGAGTTTCAACCCAGACTAGAATGGAGCAAATTCCTTTCAGCTTGCGCGGCGAATCGATTTGGCGGAGAATTCGCAGGCCAAATCAAACGTAAGGAGCCTCGCATGAAAAGTTATCAATGCCGTGGGCTGCTGCTTTGCGGCGTCCTCGTATTGTCGCAATCTGCGAAGGGGCAGCAACCGAAGCTGCCGCGTGTGGATTTCACCGATCAGAAGCTGGAGAACGGGCTGCGCGTCATCATTGCCGTGGACCACACAGCGCCCGTTTACGGGCTTTCCATCACCTACAATGTCGGCTCGCGGAATGAGCGGCCGGGCCGCACTGGTTTCGCACACCTGTTCGAGCACATGATGTTCGAAGGGTCTGAAAACGTGGGCAAAGGCGAGCACATCATCCTGATCGCCAACAATGGCGGCAACATGAACGGCACGACCAATGAGGACCGGACAAATTATTTTGAATCGCTGCCCAAGAATCAATTGGACCTTGGATTGTTCCTGGAGAGCGATCGAATGCGGTCCCTGGCCGTCAATCAATCAAATCTTGACAATCAGCGCAACGCGGTGCAGGAGGAGCGACGCCTGGGCGAGGACAATCAACCCTACGGCCACGCATATCTCGACATCGATAATCTCGCTTATGACAACTTTGCTTACAAGCATTCAACCATCGGCGAGATGTCTGACCTGAATGCCGCCTCCGTGCAGGATGTGAAGGAGTTCTTCAAAATATACTACGCGCCCAACAACGCGGTGCTGACCCTGGTGGGGGATTTCGACCCCGCTGAGGCGCTGGAGAAGGTCAAGAAGTACTTTGGAAATATCCCGTCCCAGTCCGCCCCGCCGCCGGTTGATATGACCGAGCCGCCGCACTACGGCGAGAGGCGCGAAACCATTCACGACCCGCTGGCGCGCACGCCCATGGTGATCTTGGCCTACCACATTCCTGCGGGCGACACACCTGACAACGAAGCCTTTCACGTTTTGGCGAATGTTCTTGGACAGGGCCAAAGCTCACGGCTCTACCAGCACATCGTAAAGGACAAACAGTTTGCCACGCAGGTGTTTGCCCAGGCGGATGAGCGGCGCGGCCCGAGCCTTCTTTACCTCTATGCGTTCTTGCGGCCGGGCGTAAAGCCGGAGGATTGCGAGGCGGCCATCCGTGACGACGTGGCCGCCGTACAGAAGGATGGAATCACCAACGATGAGCTGGAGAAAGCGCGAGTCCAGTTTTTGCGCAGTCAGATTCAGACGCGCCAATCGGATCTATTCACCGCCATTCTGATCGGTCAGTACGCGGTTTATTTCAACGACCCGAACCTGATCAACACGATGGTGGATAAATTTGACGCGGTCACAGCGGACCAGGTGAAGCAAGTGGCGCAGAAATACTTGGTACCGGAGCAACTGGCTGTGGTCACTGACCTGCCGGCGGCGAAGCCCCACAAAGCGGCGCAGAAGGAGGGCAGATAATCATGCGGACGAACCTTCGATCTTGCCTCATGAGTTTAGCATGCCTCGCAGCGGTTTCCGGATTGCCGGCACTCGCGCAACAGCAACAGCGCGCGGTGGAACTTTCAAAGGTGGTTCGCCTGAACCGGGCTCCGGTTAACAACGAGGCTCTGAAAGTCACCTTGCCGAAGCCGATTGTGACCAAGCTTCCCAACGGCCTTACGGTCCTGGTCCTCGAACGCCACAAGCTGCCCACGGTAAGTATTGTTCTGCAAATCGGAACGGGCGACATGTCGGACCCCAAGGATTTGCCGGGCCTCGCCGGCTTCACGGCCGACATGCTTCGCGAAGGAACCACACATAGGACCAGCGCGCAACTGGCAGCGGACATTGATCGGCTGGGAGCCACGCTGAATTGCTATGCGGAGTTCGGTTCCACTTCCTCCAGCATCGTGGCTTCAGGCCTTTCACCCAGCACCGGCAAGATTCTGGATTTGATCGCCGATGTCGTCCTGAACCCGACTTTCGCGCAGGACGAATTGGACAAATACAAGGCGCGGCAGCTCTCGGACCTGGAGCAGGAGCGTTCAGAACCCTACAACCTGGCCGATGAGAGGTTTCACCATGCGCTTTACGGCGATTTTCCCGCTGCCGTGACACTGCCCACCACGGAATCCATCAAGACCGTAACGGTGGAGCGAATCAAGGAATTTCACGACCGCTACTATGTTCCCAGCGATGCGATTCTGGCAGTGGGTGGAGACGTCAACGCGGATGAATTCATCACCCTCAGCAAGAAAACCTTCGCTGACTGGAGCGGAGCGCCCGTGCCCAAGCCGGATTGGAGCCGCTTGCCTGCCGCCGCTCCTGCCAAAATCTACCTCGTGGACCGGCCGGATTCCGTGCAGACCAACATCGTTGCCGGCGACTACGGAGCGCGCCGCACCGATAAGGATTACATCCCGCTTGTTGTAATGAATCGCATTCTGGGCGGTGGGCCGCAGGCTCGGCTATTCCTGAATCTCCGCGAGATCCACGGTTATACATACGGGGCATACAGCCGCGTGGGTGACGATGAGTATCGCCAGCCGTGGGCGGCGAACACGGAGGTTCGCAACGCGGTGACGGACGGCTCCATGGAGCAATTGATGGTGGAGTTCAAGCGCATCCGCGATGAAAAGGTTCCCGATCTGGAGTTGAGCGACGCCCGGCGATCGATTGTTGCAAGCTTTGCCCTCTCCCTCGAACAGACGCA
>JASHTY010000532.1 GCA_030040315.1 Terriglobia bacterium
TGCCGTTCCGGGACTTAGTTAAAGTTGGGATCAGACTTGAAGGCGCGAGCCTATATTTGCCGGTCGCAGAGGCTCCGAAGACGAGACGGAGAGCCAGCTTCAAGTGAAATCCCTTCCTTCAGCGGCTGAGAAGGATAAGGTTCAAGAGGGTGGGGTGGTAATGTCACAACCTTAGGCGACTACCTCTACAGCCCAACGGACACACATAGACCCCTGAGATGGTTTGATTCCTCTTTCACTTCCCGCCGCACAACTATTCGTCAAGAGCTACCTAAGTATGGACGAACTTGTACGCGAGCTCTCCCCTAATGGCCTTATCCTACTTTGTCTTTTAATGTTATGTCAACTGAAATCAATAGATTTCGCCCGAGTAATCGGGAAAGCCCACGTCGCCCCATTGGACTGGAACCGTCGAACGGGTTGCCGGTTCCAACGGGGAGGTCAGTTGAATACCTGGTCCCAATTGTCAGTTGATTGCCTGACTGCAAGAATTCCCAGAGCGTCCAGAACGGCGTAATTTTGATCGATAGAGCCTCAGTCACAGTGGACATAAACCAAGTGGACGGCGGATGGACGGGTCCGCTCTAGACTGCGGGGGCGCTGAGTTTGATCTCTTCAAGATACTCCGCCAAGGAAATCCTCCAGTCTGGCATGAGTCGCAGATTTGCCTGCTGGAGAGCCCGATTTTCAAGAACGGAATTCACAGGGCGCCGCGCCGGCCGGCCCGATTCACTGGAGGTAATGGCGAGAACCTGGACTCCCGTCACAGGCCAGAGATCCAGAATCGCCCGGGCGAATTCGAACCACGTGCACGATCCGGCTCCCGTGGCGTGATACAGGCCGTAAGCCTGGGTCTCGATCAATTCTGCAATCGTGGTTGCCAGGTGCCTGGTGTAAGTCGGCGACCCCTGCTGGTCGTTCACCACGCGGAGATCCTTTTGCTCCTTGGCGGCTTTGAGGATCGTGGTCACAAAATTCCTGCCACCGGCCCCGTATAGCCAGGAGGTTCTGACGATAAAGTGGCGCTCCAAATGCGCATTGACTTGCTTTTCGCCTTCCCACTTTGTCCTGCCGTAGACGTTGATGGGATTTGGCCGATCATCTTCGTTGTATGCACCGGACTTTGAGCCATCAAAAACGTAATCGGTGCCCACATAAACCATCACGGCATTCACCGCGGCGCACGCCCGTGCGACGTTACGCGCACCATCGGCATTAATTTCTTCGGTAGTTTGCGGATCGGCCTCTGCGGCGTCCACATTCGTAAAGGCGGCAAGGTGAATGACCAGCTGCGGACGCCGCGCGCGGACGATGGAGGTAATTGCTGAAGCATCACGGATGTCACAATCCTGCCGGTTGATGCCCAGGGCGTTGTGGCGCTGCTTCAGCGCCGGCATCAGCGCCGTTCCCAGCATCCCCTCGGCGCCTGTAACCAGAATGTCCAATCGATTCCGTCCTGACCCACGTGCTTGCCCAGTCTTGAAATGAGGCAGGCGACATTTCGCCGCGATCGATGAAGTCTGCTCCCGAATCCTTCAAGGCAGCTCAGGCGGATTTGCCGGAGGTTCGCCCAAGCTGATCGACGCTCGCGCCCGACAGCTTATTCGCCCCGGTTTGGGCGACGAAATTATTGGCGCGCAGCAGAGATTCGAATGTCCCGGCGTCTGTCCACCATCCCTCCAGCAACTCATACGTCAACGTGCCTTCTTCAATGTAAAAGTTGTTGACGTCGGTAATCTCCAGTTCACCCCTTCCGGAGGGCTTCAACCTTCGAATCTTCTCAAATACGCTGCTGTCGTAGAAATAGATTCCAATCACCGCGAAGTCAGACGCCGGATCCCGGGGTTTTTCCTCAATTCGAACCACTCGTTCGCTGAGCACTTCCGCCACCCCAAACCTCTGAGCATCCGCGACCTTTTTAAGGATTACCTTCGCTCCTCTGGGCTGACTCCTGAATTTGTCGGCCGCCTGGCGGACGTTATTCTCAATCAAGTTATCGCCCAGCACCACGCAAATGGGCCCGCCGTCGGCGAAGTGTTCCGCCAGGCTCAGGGCTTCAGCGATTCCACCTTCGCGCTCCTGATAAGTGTAGTTCATATGCTTCAATCCGAATTCCTTGCCATTGCCCAGTAGTCTCAGGAACTCCCCGGCGTTTTTGCCGCCCGTGACCACCAATATTTCATTGATGCCCGCATCTACCAGCGTCTGAATGGGGTAATAGATCATTGGCTTGTCGAAAACCGGCAGCAAATGCTTGTTAGTCACTTTGGTCAGCGGAAACAGACGGCTACCCGTACCTCCCGCGAGCACAACACCCTTCACGTGACACCTCCGGGCAGATTTTAAGGCTTTTTTCGAAGTTGTCTCAACGAAGTTTTTCTAACGAAGCCGTTTCAACAGGGGGGCGTGAAGGAGCATCCCACGCGCCTCTTGCCTTGGGCGATAGGCAGCGAGTAGACGCGATGCAGAGTCAATTCACCGCCTGGAGCCAGCGGAACTTGCAGGCTGGTCGGCATGCTGTCGGGCAGGTCGGACTCTTCCACCAGAAGGCCCACACCCCCGCGACTCAGGTCCAGCACCCTGCACGTCCACCTCTTCTCCCCTGCCCGCACGATTCCCAAGGCGGGCACACCTTCCAGCCTGAAGCGTTCGCTTTTGCGGCCACCTGGGCCGTGCTTTGAGGCCAGAACTTCCGCCTCCGCTTCGCCGGCGCTTTCCGCAACTGGGGATGGTGATTCGGGAACATGAAGCGTAGCATCCGGCGCCACCTCCGCATCCAATCGGGGACCTGAAAATGGCAGGATCACGCCAGCTCGAGGGTGGGAGCCTTTTGCCATTAGCTTGTGGGCTCTCTGTTTTCGCGTATAGAGAGTCTTGTCCGCCGCGGCAAAAAGGCTGACCCAGTCTTCTCCATCATCAGGATAAATGGCAATTCCAAAATCGACTCCCACCGTGGAGGCGGGTGCAATGGCTCGGGCGTACTCTTCAAACCTTCTGGCAATCCTTTCGCCCAGCATTTCTGCGCTGGCGCGCTGGGCGCGGGGCAGAAGAATCGCGAATTCATCGCCCCCCACGCGGCACGCGATGTCAGACGCACGGATAGTTTCCAGGCTGGCCCGCCCCACACTTCTCAGGATTTCATCGCCCGCCGCGTGCCCGAAACTGTCATTGACGCTCTTAAATCTCCGCAGGTCGATCGAAAGCAATGCGAACGAGGATTCGTAGCGGCTGGCCCGGTTGATTTCGCGCCGCAGATGTTCCTCAAATATTCGTCGATTGTTCAGTCCCGTGAGGGGATCGGTCGAAGCATTGTGGCGCAAGCGCTTGAGTTCTTCGTATTCCACCAATACGGGATTTTCCAGAATGCTCAACTCGCCAAAATAATCCACCGCCGCTGTACGCAGAGGAATGGCACGGCCCAACTTCGTCGCCAACTCGTGTTGGTGGGCCAAAACGCCCTCCCAATGCGCGATGCTTTCCTCCTCGCTTGCCTCCAGGCCAACCAGACCGAGAAGGAATTCCTGCAGGAACGCCCCTTTGGCGCTCTCGTCCAGGTGCTTCAGGGTGTCAACGATAAAGTCGAGCCAGTCTTCGATCCCCTGCTTTTTTCTCATCGCCATGTCGCCATCCGCACAATGAGGGTCAGCAAATTCTTTTTGGAAATGTTGGTAAGGCGAAGCAGGCGTCCGTTCCCCGGCCGGAACTGCGCCTTTCAACACACGTCCGCCGCACACGCCTGTCGACGTCCAGACTAGGCCCTTGTAGAACCGTGCGATCCAATTTTACTTCTTTAGCCGTTCCGCATTGGGAACGTCTACAGACTTCTTGGATCCTTCTTGCAATATGGAGAAAATATCCGCAATTCGAGTGCGAAAGACATTGGCCGCGTCACTGACCACTTCCTCTTCCTTGGCCTTGAGCTTCTCGGTAATCACCTCGAGAGTCTGCTCGGTCTGCTTGCGCATCTGGGCGGCGGAAACTTCCAGCAGATTATTTGAGGCCTTCTGAAGTTCCGTCAGAACTTCATTGCCCGTCGAATTCTGGAAGTCGCGGACGGATTGCTGCAGGCGGAAGACCACTTCTTCCAGAAGGATCCCGGTATCCTGCCGGAATTTATCGAGCGCGGCGTTGCTTGACTGCTCCACCTGCCGCTGGTAGTCCTTGATTTGGGATTGGGCCTCCAGCGCAATTTTCTGGGCTTGAATTTCCAGGCTGGCACGCGCCTGCTCGCTCTGCTCACCCACCGTTCGGGTGGTTTTTCCCACCTGCCGTTCCAGGTTTTCGGTGGCGCCCGCCACCATCTGTTCGCTCAGGGTTTTGATCTGCAGCCCGGCCAGATCGCGGCTCTGCTCTGCCTGTTGCTGGAGAAGTGCGGCCATCGCCGTGCGCTGCTTATCGAGAGCTTCCTGGAAGCTGGCTTGCAACTCGCGAAGCCGCTCCTCCTTGGACTCCTGCGCCACTTTGTGCAGCCTTGTTCGATATTCTTCCAGCCCTCCCAGGGCTTCCTTGTTAAGGCCTTCAACCGTCGAGCGAGACATGGTGACGAGCTGACGGCGGGCTTCTTCGGTAAGTGAGGCATGCAGGGTTTTGACATCCTTCTGAAGGCCTTCGGAAAGCTGCTGGAAATCCCGGTGAAGCGTTTCGGAGGCCGATTGCAGCAGCGAACTGGAAAGCTTCTGGAGTTCGTTTCGCGTGGCCTCAACCAGAGCCACTCCTGACTCGTCCGTCAGCTTTTTCAGGCGGTCGCTAAACTGTGCGGGAGCGGCCTGAATTGTTGCCTCAATCTGCGCTTCCGCCTGCTTCTTCATGCGTTCCTGAAGGTCGAAGCTGCGGCCGGCAAAAATTTCCTCCTCCATTACTTCCAGGCGGTGCTTGAAGTCCTTGCTGGAAGTTTCTGTGGCGACCTCAGCTTCCTTCAGAAGGCGCTTCCGCAGGTCGCCTGACGTTGACTCGCCCAGGTCCTCCGCGATGACCTGGAGTTTCTGCGAAAACAACTGCGCCGCGCCTTCTTGAAGTTCCCGGGTCAGGGTCTGTATTCCGCTCTGGAAGCCTTCCAGCGCCACTCCGGACCGTGAGGCGAGCTGCTTCTGATAATCCTCCACCCCTGCCTTCAGGCTGCGGGCCGATTCCATTTCGGCAAGCTTTAATTCCGAAACGGCCTGCTTGGACGCGGATTGCAGTTGGTTGAGCGCCGATTCCGAATCCCGCGCCACCGTCTGGCTGTGCGCATCGGCCATCTTGCTGATTTCCTGCTCGGACGATTGCCGCACTTTGCGGCTTTCCTCCTGCAAGCGTTCCTGCAGACCCTGCACCTCCTGCTGCAACGACACGAGCGTATCCTGGGTCAGGACGCGAGTCTGTTCCTGAAGGGACTGCGTGGTGTCGGCCGCCAATTTCGCCGTGGACTGCTGCAGGGATTTTTCAATCTCCGAGTTCAGCCAGGGAATCAGGTCGGTTGACATCTTTTCGAGCCTGGCGGACAGGTCGGTGGTGCCGGCAAGGGCAATTTGGTTCAGTTGCTGCTTCACCCCATCCATCATCTGCTCTTGCTGCCACTTCAATTCGGAATTGGCTTTGAAAAGGCTGTTGCGGGCCTGAAGGGCGAGCTGCTCATCCGCTTTGGCCAGGGTGGCGTTGACGGTGCGGGTTACGGAATCGAGGACAATCTCCTGGCATTGCGCCCCCAACGTCGCGGTGGTGTTTTCCATTCCCTTTTGCAAGCTGACGGCAAGCTCCTGCAGGGCTGATTCCAGCGCCACCTGGCTGGCCTCGCGAATCTTCTGGTCGGTATCCTCCACCCAGGCCTTGGAGTTTTTTTGCAAGGCTTCGAATCGTGCCAGCAGGCTTTCCAGGCTGGTGCGCGACGATTGGACGCGGTCGGCGAGGTTCCCCAGCTTCTGCTGGATCATCGACACCATCTGATCTTCGGTGCGATTCGCGGCTTCCTGAAAATTGGCCTGGACGCGCAGCGCAAATTGGTTTGTGAAGCGCGTGACCTTTTCGCCATAAGCTTTTAGACGGGTGTCAACGGCCTCATCCAGTTGCGCGCTGAGTTTGGCCAGCACGGCGGCGGTCATAGCGTCGATTTTTTCCCGGGAAGAAGCGGGAACAGGCACCGTGGGAATGGGCGGCGCAGGCGTGGTCGTTGTGGGGGCTGACGGAGCCGTGAGCACAGCCAATTCCGGTACGGCGATTGTACCCGGGGTGGTCCGAGTAAGGCTGGGCGGGAGCACTGCGGGGGCCTGCGCGGTGTTTTCCGGAGACGGGTGCGTGCCCGTGGTGCGCTCGCGCACAGCCGCTGCTTCCGCCTCACTCACCGCAGACTGCGATTCCCCCTCCCAATCTTCGGGAGGAAAAATGACACCCCAAACGTTTCCCGCTTCAGTCAGTTCAACGCCGATTTCGCAGGGCTCGCTCGGGGCGCGCCTTGCTCCAACACTTACAACCTTGGCATCGGCGGAAAGCCGAAGGCTGCGATTTTCGATGGTCACCAGTGCTCCCGGAGTCAAGTCCTGGGTGGTGCGAATCTTGGCGCCGTGTTTGCTTACGATGATGGTGCGCGTGGATTCCTGGAATTCCGCTCCGGCACTGTTTGTGCCGCTCAGCACAATGGGAAAGGCGAGGTTGACGCGCTTGCTCCTTCGCGCGCTTAAATCATTGGCATTGGCCTGACTTTCTTCCCGAGGTGGTTTCATTGGGTCCATCCAAAATTGAATTGCTGGCGCAGTCCAATTCTGCCGTGGGGCTGTAAAAGTTAGCCCCGCCCTTTCCCCTCTCTCGCGGCTGAATCAACTGATTACGTTATACCATCGGCTGCTTGCCGAATGCAAATGATACGGGATGTTACTTAGGTACTAGGCCGGTTTACCGCCACTTGGAGGTATGTCAATCCTGCCTGCCACCTTGGGAGGCTAATACGGGGTTCGCTCAAGGTCCTGGCGGAGTTGAGTGGAGTTCCGGACGTACGAAGCCCCATAGATAATGATGGCCTGACCCGCGAGGGGCTCAGCGTGTTCAATTTTTGCGGCGGTAAAAATATTTCCAGCTTTTCGCGAATAAGGTATGGCCACCTCCACCACCGTCCCCGGCTCATAGCTCTTTGTACTTTTGAAGCAGAGACCGCTCCTTGAGGCATTGAGGGTCTTGACGATTTCCTCGCCTTGCTGAGGGTGACGTATGCAGGCCTCAGTATTGATGGGAACACGGGCCTCGCCGCGCGTATTCCGGCTGCGCAGGGGGGCAGGTGGCGGTGTGGGGACGGGCGCAGGGGCCAAGTCTAGCGTTGACCCCGCCGTAGATTGTTTCCAGATGGTCGTGCTCGCGCAGGCTTTGCACTCACGCGCCAGCGCCCCGTGAGCCTGGAACACCTCCAGGTCGTACTCGTTGAGATAGCTTAACTCGCTTGCGTGGCAGCGTTCGCACTCCAGCAGAATGCGCGCCGCCGCCTGATGCCCCTCCGAGAGGGGCGGAAACACCAGTTCCCAAAGGTCGACTTCAGGATCAAGGATTTCCACCCCATAGTGGTAACCGTCCGGGCCTGATCCCGCCAGACCCACCACGCGCACGCGCGTTTCTTTCCCAGTGGGGCCGCATCGCAATTTCAGTTCCTGCTCCGGAAGCAGCATGCGCTTCAGCAGGATTCCCGCGCCGTGACGGCTGACCACCAGCGTGCGCGTCTTGTCTGTAAATGCCTGGCCGCTGGCGTCTAATCCTGATATCTGAATGGCCAGATTGATGGAAACACGATCAGTCCGCCGGGATTGCATGACACCGTCTGGTCCTTCTCCGGCCGTTTTGGATGGAGTCAAAGGAAATTTTCCCCTTCTTATTGCCTCACAGGATACTCAATACGTTGGAAAATACGCCCGTAACGCGGGCTGTGTCAATTGAAATGCAAATGTTGGGATGCCTCGAGTGACCTATCGTGAAGAAGTGATAGCGCTGCAGAAGAAAAACGGTATGGAATTCGATCCCAGATATGCGGTCTGAGGGGACGGGTCTGCCGCCCCTGACGGGGCTTAAATATTCAATTCTGGGGATGCGCATCTGTCCCACGGCTTTCGCCGTAGGCCACATTCCGTCGCCGCTCTGCGGCTTTCCTGCCGATACACCCCGAGGATGAAATGCCCGCTCGAATTGATCGGCAAAGACGCTCGCTGGCGGCGGTGCTGTGCCTCATCCTCCTTCGATAATTCGTCGCTCCTCGTTCGTAATTTGATAGAGTTCGTAAACCAGCTCATCAATCTGCTTATCATTTGCATCAATCTCACGCTCGAGTCTCACGAATTGTGAAGGCGCCAGTTTCCCAGATTCTATTCTCGCGTTCAGGTCCAACATCCGGACGCACAATCTGTGGAGCATAGCAACTCTTTCGTCCTTGGCATCTAATCTCGGGTACGGAAGAGTCTCCAGCTTCGACGCTTTCACCTGCGGTATTACGCGAGATTCGCCTTGGTTAGCAATGCGGTAGAGGAACAAGAATGGTTTCGATTGGATTATCGTCATCAAGGCCCAGGGGTCCTGTGAGGGATCAGCAGAAAACACGTACATTGCATCGGTGACGTAAAGGGAGGAGTCTTTGTCGTAGATTACTTCGATTGTTTTCGAGGTGGTTAAGCCGATGAATTTGGGTGAGGTGAATATTTGGGGGTCCCGGGCCCGGTGTAAGCTCCACCACGGGTGCTTTCGTTCGGATACCTCTTTACATGAATTGTGAGCTCTAAATTGCGCTAAATGACGCGCGATGTGAGGATACTTGCGCAGGTCGGTCTCTGGGGTGGTGTATATAATCAACCGGTCACTTCTCCACGAAGCATAACGCTTTATCATCGCGCCGCTTACGCTTGCACGGAGCAATTCGGTTTCGAGCTTCAGTCTTTTCGCTTCCACCCTTGAGACAACGTGGGCGCCAACGATGTCCGGGCTCACGCCCCTTTGAATTTGCCCTTGGATAATGGTCTTCAGCGCAATGTGCTTCTGTCGTAGCCGGTCGAGTAGCTTGATCGCGTCGAACCCTGCGACAAAAAATGTGAAATGAGGATCGCGCCTCACCAGTGACTCCCATCTCTTACGGCTTGCAACAGTCACATCATCCAGCGCGGCCGCACGCTCAGCTACGGGAAGCGCGCCAAGATTCGCTAGCGCGATCCAATTCCTGTCCGTATGGTTGGCACTCACGAACACGGTGGAGGTGTTCAATACACCAGTCCCGAAAATTCCTTGTCCGAGACTGACCAATGCACTAATTCCCCGCTCCAGCAGCAACTCCCGGACCGGCTTGGCATCGACTTGGTTAAGAATCGTGCTTGGGACGACGAGGCCAACAGGTCCCTCAGGCTTGGCGACAGTAACTGACTGATCCACAAAGTAGATGTAGGAGTCGACCATCCGACCGACTACACGCTGATGTTTGTCACGGAGATAGGCCAACTCGCTTGACGCAAAATCGGCCCCCCAAGGCGGATTGCCTATAACTGTGTCGAATCCACCGCGTTTTAGCACGTCAGGAAAAGCATCGTCCCAATTGAAGGGGTTAATCCGATCGCCATTCTCAGCCCCGAACAATGTCCCTTGGTCCTCGATTTCCAGGCCGATCAGGGAATTTCCGCACATGATGTTGTATTTCAATTCCGGCAGCAGGTGTTGCTTGGGGGGAAGTTGCGAATGCTCGCCTTCCAGCGCCTTCAAGTACAGGCTCATCATGGTGATTTCGACTGCCTGCGGGTCGATATCCACGCCGAAAAGATTGTGGCGCAGAATTTTGGCCTTGCGGTAAACGGAAAGGCGCTTGGAGCCGTCCGGATCGGTGTGTACCTCACGCATGAAATCAAGCGATGGGTGCGCGTGCCGCACTTCCTGCTCCGGGTGCTCCAAATACCATTGCGTGTGATAGTCAATTAGGTACTGGAACGCGCCGATCAGGAACGACCCCGAACCGCAGGCGGGATCGAGTATCCTGATTTTCTCAATCTGCTTCGGCGACTTGCCTTCAATGACCTTGCCCACCGTGTTTTTGACGATGTAATCCACAATGTATTTGGGCGTGTAGTACACGCCGCCGGCTTTGCGCA
>JASHTY010000533.1 GCA_030040315.1 Terriglobia bacterium
TCAAACCGCGAAGCAAACGAATACGGCCCTTCGTAGGCCCCGCTGCCCAGCTTCATCGTCCCACTGCCTTCACGTAGACTGCCCTTCCATTCCGCTTCTGAAGTGCGTGCTGCCATGCTGGTGTGCTCCTTATCGTGGAATTCAACGCGAGTTTTTCAGTATAACACCGATGGTGTGGTCGCGGATTCGTTGCCATGGTGGCCGGTCCGGGTTTCCCCATTGATCTTGTTCTTCGAGCGCGTAAGAGACGTGTGCAGCACGTCCTTTATCGCCAGCAGAGCAGTTTCAGCTCGGTCATTTCCTCTACGACGAACTGCGGGCCTTCGCGGCCAATGCCGCTCTTTTTGACGCCGCCGTAAGGCATGTGGTCGGCACGATAGGCAGGCACGTCATTGATCATGACGCCGCCCACGCGCAGTTGGCGGGCGGTGTCGAACGCCTTGGCAATGTCGCGCGTGCAGATGCCTGCCTGCAGACCGTAGTCACTGGCGTTGACGGCTTTGATGGCGTCGGGGAGATTGCGATAAGTGTGCAGAGCCACCACGGGACCAAAAGCCTCGCGGCAGCAGAGCTCCATATCGGGCGTGACGTTGGCGACGATTGTGGGTGCCACCGTGGAGTTTTGCCGTTTGCCTCCGGTCAGCACCCTGGCGCCGCGCGAGCGCGCGTGGTCAATCCATTCTTCAACGCGCTTCGCCTCACCCAAAGTAATCAAGGAAGAGATGTCGGTCGTCTCCTCAAAGGGGTGGCCAATCTTCAGCTTCTGAGTTGCAGCGACGAAGCGCTCCGTGAATGTCTTCTCAATCGATTCATGCACATAAATATTCTGCACGGAGATGCAGACCTGGCCGGAATGCGAGAAGCTTCCCACTACGCAGCGGGGAATCAGCAAATCAAGGTCGCAGTCGGGCTCGAGAATGACCGAGGAGTTTGAGCCCAGCTCCAGCGTCACCCGCCGCAGGCCGGTCTGGGCGCGGATTTCCTCGCCCACCGGAACGCTGCCCGTGAATGTGACCATCGCCACGCGCGGGTCGGTGATGAGGAGCGGTCCGATCTTCCCACCCGAGCCTGTAATCACGTTGTAAGCGCCGGCGGGAGCGCCCGCTTCCTGGATCAATCGGGCCAGACGCAGCGCGCTGAGCGGGGTGTTGGTGGCGGGCTTATGAACCACGCTGTTTCCGGCAGCGAGCGCTGGGCCGATCTTGTGCAGTCCGAGATTCAATGGGAAATTGAAGGGAGTAATGGCGGCGATCGCTCCCAGCGGCTCACGCACGGTCATTGCCCAGCGCCCCTTGCCGATGGGTGCGGCCTCCATGGGGATGACTTCTCCGCGCAGGCGGCGGGCAGCGTCCGCGGAAGCGAGCAGGGTTTGCTGGCTGCGCTCGACCTCAAGCCGGGCTTCCCGGATGGGCTTCCCGGTTTCGCCGCACACAAGCTGCGCGAATTCCGCAGCGTCGCGCGCCAGCAAGTTGCGCATGCGGTCCAGCAATTCGGCGCGCTCGTATTGCGTGAGCTTCGCCATCGCGGCGGCGCCCGATTCCGCGGCCGCCAGGGCGCGCTTAACCGTCGCGGCGTCCGCATCGTAAACCTCGCCCACGGGCGTGCCGTCGTAAGGGAGTTGAACCGTGCGCGGCGCGCCCGAGCGCACCCATTCATCCCCAATCAACATGGGGAAATCCTTTTTTTCAATGGTTGCTGTAGTCATGGGTTTGCCCCCCTATTCGTTTGCTCCCTTGAGTGGGGAGCATCGGCTGGCCCCTGGCGGCGCGAACTCTGCCGCCGTTGGGTTAGCCTGCGTGGGAGAGAGTTGTCGGGGCGCGCAGACTTGAACTGTGGACCTCTGGATGTCGAGTTGAAAGCAATTCCCACATTTGTTTGCGCCGGCGATTGCAAGAGGTGGTCGCGACTGCACGAACCACTTGATTGAACTAACTCGCCCCACGTGGCATATTTTAACACATCGTCGCAGGTTCGAGAGTCGCGGCGAACACCCTGGGGGAGCTGGTCGGCTCGAATGTCGAAAAAAGGCAGGTTTCCACGGCGTGATTTCCTGGCGTTTACAACGGCCGGCGCTGCGATGCCGACTGCGCTGCACTATGCCGTGAATTCCGCTTCAACAATAGATCGTCACAGCCCAATCCACGAAATTGCAGGGATGACCTTGCAAGAACTGCGCAAGCAGTATCACAACGAGCTTTTTGAGGACTACCTTCCCTTTTGGGACCGCTATGGAATTGATCATAAATTCGGCGGATTCGTGTGTTCCCTCGATTACGACGGGACGCTTGTAAACGACCACAAGTTACTCTGGTTTCAGGGGCGCGGGATCTGGGTGTACAGTTTTCTCTATAACAACTTCAACAAGAATCCATCCTATTTGGAAACCGCAAAGCGCGCCAAGGATTTCATGCTGGCGTTTTTTCCGCAAAAGGATGGGACCTGGGCGGAACTCGTTTCGCGGGAAGGGAAGATGCTCAAGCCCTTCAGTGGGGACCTCTTCGGGATGTATTTTGCGGCCGAGGGCCTTCAGGAGTACGCGCACGCCTCCGGCGACAACGAAGCGCGGGAGATGGCATTACGCATGATGAAGCAACTCTTCGCCAAGCTCAAAGATCCTGCCGTGCCTGACCCCGAAACCGGAATGATGGGCGTGCGCTCGCAGGGCGTGTGGATGGTAACCATCCGGACGTCCACGCAAATGCTCAGAAGGTGGCCCGACACGGAAATCGCTGCGATGGCCGCGAGCAGCATTGACGTCGTGGTCCACAATCATTTCAACCCCGCATTCGGGCTGACCACCGAAACCTTGAATCTGGACTACACCCGGCCCAGGGAGATGGCGAACATTACCGTTTGCGGCCACTCGGTTGAGACCCTCTGGATGATCATGGATGAAGCTCTGCGCCGGGGTGACAACGGCCTCTACGACCTCTGCGCTGAGCGCCTGCGCCATCACCTCGATGTGTGCTGGGACCATATCTTCGGCGGACTGGCGGATTCCATTAATGTCAACCAGGGAGCTTATCAATGGCCTGTGGATACACCTGTGGGTACCAACTATCAATTCCGGGAAGTAGGCGAATACAAGTGGAATAAAACTTCCTGGTCGTTTGATGAGGTTCTTATTTCAACGATGAACGTCATCGAAAACCGAGGGAGCGATTGGGCGGTCAGGTACTTCGATCTTGCACACGAGACTTTCTACAAAAAGATGTCGCTCAAACCCCATGGGCTTCCGCTCTTTATGGCCTTTGCGGAGCGCGAAATGTCATTCCAGCCCCACGCAGTCCGGCAGGAAAACTACCACCATGCGCGGCAACTGATGCTAAATCTGCTGGCTCTGGATCGGATGATAAACCACGAGTAGGACATTAGCAAAATTGGTGCAACTTTGAGGCTGGAATCACTGAATTTCTGTTCCCTTGACAACCAATTTGTTGGTATGTCCGCCCTTCGCCCCAACTCGGCATTTATAGCGGGCATTGTTTTCGCTGAAACGAGTGCTATCATGTTTTCCGGCGCAAGAATCCTGAACATTGGCTCGCGCGGCGAACGAGAGCACAGCCCAGTCAAAAATGAAGCACGTTACCGAAAAGAAGAAGCGTGATAAAGCGGTCATAGAAGCGCTGGTCCGAAGATATGGTCCCATCTCGCGGGCGGAAATCCGCGAGTTAACCCACCTGCGCTGGAGTGTCGTTTCACCCATCGTCCGCGAGCTGCTGATTGAAGGCAAGTTTCTGGAGGTCGGCCCCTCCAGCAATCCGATGGGGCGAAAGCAGACTCTCCTGCAACTTAATGAGGACCAGGGCTTTATCCTGGCAGTGGCGTTTGATCCTGAAGCCATCTCGGCCGCGGTCACCAACCTTCGCCCACAAATCAAGAGCAAAGTTACACACGCAACCTCTTTGACTGGCGGAAAAGATGAACTTGTGGCCCAGTTGATGCGTTGCGCGGGCGAGGCCATTCAACAAGCAGGCATCCCACGCGATAAACTTATGGGTGCCGGCATCGCCGATCCCGGTCTGGTGAACGTGCAAGAAGGGATCTCGATCCTTGCAGCGAGCATTGACTTCTGGAAGAACGTCCCCCTAAAGCAGATCTTTGAAGAGGAGTTCGGGGTTCCTGTGGTCCTGGAAAGCTCCACGCGCACTCAAGCGCTTGCCGAGCGTGTGCTGGGGGCAGGAGAGGACGCCGAGGACATGATTTACATCGAGTATGGCAAGGGCGTGGGCGCCGGTATTTTGATTGCAGGCAAGATGCTTTTCGGCCACGACTGGATCGCGGGTGAGTTCGGTCATATTCCCATGCTTGAAAAAGGACCTGCGTGCAATTGCGGAAGCTTTGGATGCCTGGAAGCGTTGGTGGGCTTGTCTGCGGTTGAAGCTCGCTGCCGCAAGGCGATCCGGGAAGGAAGCAAGACACGGGCACTGGAGATCGCAAATGGAGACGCCACGAAAGTCACGGGTTGGACGGTCCTTGAGGGCTCCAAGCTTGGAGACAAAACCTGCGTGGCAATCGTTGAGGATCTCGTGAAATACCTGGGTCTCGGCCTCTCAACCCTGGTTAATCTTTTTAATCCGTCCATCATCATTCTCGACCACCGCTTGGGGTTGGCCGGCGATATTTTCCTGGAGCAGATTGCCCGCGCCGTAAAGAAGCAGGCCTTGGGCAATGCCACGGCCAATCTACGTTTCTGCTTTGGAGCACTGGGAAGTGATGCCAGCTTGCTGGGAGCGGCATTGACGGTGTTAGAGAAGACATTTGAGATTCCCGCACTGAAGCCCCCGAGATTCATGGTCGAAAGGTCGGCAATTGAGGAATTGAACGCAAACCGCCGAACTTGGCCTCTGAACGCTACTCCTTGAGTGTCCCCTTTTCTAATATGCAGATCTGGGTTATGTCACACACATATCTTTCCTTCAATATTTGTGGTATATGTGAAGATACGCTGATATATTTGCACTTCTTATTTCGCAAATAAGAGTTAATACTTGACAGATCGTACTTCACGTGGTAAGAATTGTGCCGAAATTGGAATCTCGTAGTTCTACGGGCGGCGACAACGCAGAGCACCGGGTGGTTGGCCCTAAGCCGACAAAACCTGGTTTTTCCTGAAATCCGTTTGGGCATCCAGCCCCAAACACAACGAGTCTCAAACTGGCGATCAGTCTTGAGGACAGGAGGGAGTCATGCATCACTCTGGCACAACATCAAACGGTCGTCTGGCTTTCTTTATCTTCCTGGCATGGGTGCTAATCGCCGCAGGCGTTTGCTTCGGTCAAGTCATCACCGCGACACTGTTCGGGCGAATCGCGGACCCTACCGGGGCCGCGGTCCCCGGCGTCAATCTTACGGCGGTGAATACGGGAACCGAGCGTGAGTTCACGGCCGTTTCGGATGCGACGGGCAACTACTCATTCCTTAATCTGCCTCCGGGTGAATACACGCTGAAAGCTGAAAAGAGCGGGTTCACGACCAGCACGACCCATGGGATCGTTCTGGTGGTTGACCAGAAAGGCGAAGTGGACGTTGCGCTGCAAGTGGGGCAGGTGACGGCTACAGTCAATGTAAGCGGTTCAGCTCCCGTCATTGATACCACCACAGCGAGTGTTGGCACGGTCGTCGCCGCGCAGACGGTTGTGGCTTTGCCCTTGAATTTGCGCTATTACGGTTCTCTGGCGCTGCTGAGCCCCGGAACCGTCAATGATAATGGCGGATTCGCGTCCAATACGGAGGGCTCGCCGTTTGCCGTCACCGCCTACAGCGCGAACGGCAACCGAACATCCAGCAACAATTACCTGATCGATGGCGTCGATTCGCGCGGCGTCCATTTTGGGGGGTTCTCGCTACAACCCACACCCGATGCCATTGAGGAATTCAAAGTTCAGACGAACATTTACGATGCCGCTTTTGGGACGGCGGCGGGTTCGACGATCAACCTGGTTACGAAGTCCGGCACCAACCAGTTTCATGGCACTGCCTACGAATTCCTTCGCAATAGCGATATGGATTCGCGAAATTTCTTTTCGGTGAACCAAACCAATCCGGTTACGAAGGCGGTGGAGCCCGGTACGGCGCGGGCGGTGTTGAAACGCAACCAGTTTGGCGCTGCGGTAGGCGGTCCGGTGCGCAAAGACAAGACATTTTTTTTCGGCAACTATGAAGGCTTGCGGTTGGTTGAGGGCGATGTGCAGCAGGGATTGGTGCCCACCGCGGCGGAGGCAGCGGGTAATTTTGGCGCACTCTTGACCGGCACCACCACCAATCTGTGCGGCACCGGCGGTCCTGCCAACCTCAATTACGACACGGGTCAGCTTTTTAGCCCCTCGACCGAGAGCCTTTATACTTGCCCTTCCGGCACTCACTCGGGATCAAAGGTATTGGTGGGCACACCCATCACCGGCGACATCATCACAGCGATCGACCCGGTCGCCGCAAAGGTTCTGGCATCGTATCCCGCGCCGAATCTTCCTATTGCCAATCCGAATTACCTCAACCAAACGCCCGAGACCCAGGGCGCCGATACGGTCGACGTCCGGGTGGATAATACCTTCAGCCCGAAAGATTCCATCTTCGTCCGCTACCTTTACGGGAGTTCAAATTTAATTGCGCCTTCCCTGGTTCCAGGGTTTAATGTCGCCACCACGTTCCAAGGCCAGGACGCAGTGGTCGGCTGGGATCATGGTTTTAGCCCCAACATGGTCAACGAACTGCGTCTGGGCTTTGATCGCGCCGACAATAAGGTTGGCCCCCCAGCTTACCGCGCGCCGGGTTTTGAGGAAAGCTTTGGAATTACGGGGCTCTCGGCGTTTGAGCCCACCCTTGAGCTCTATCCGGACTT
Source organism: Terriglobia bacterium (assembly GCA_030040315.1). Lineage (GTDB taxonomy): Bacteria > Acidobacteriota > Terriglobia > UBA7540 > UBA7540 > Bog-366. The sequence continues at coordinate 6,842 of JASHTY010000533.1, forward strand.
CAGCATCACGAACTTTGCTAGCATTGGTGATTATGGGAACGCTCCCCTTCATATTCCCAGTATGGTTGAGGTTCTGGGCGACAATCTCTCCTGGTATCACCACCGGCATACATTCATCTTCGGGGCGGATATGCTTTCCTGGCAGTACCTGGCAGGATCCGGCCCTAACAATCTTCAGGGCATTTTCACTTACGACGGCCAGTATGCTTCCCTCGCGAGTGAATTACCGGCCACTACGTCCGCATCCTCACTTGCCGATTTGGAGTTTGGATATCCATCGGCAGCGTCACGCGCCGAGGGGTTCCAAAAGATCTATGAAGTGGGAGGAAAATATTGGAGCTATTACGCTCAAGATGACATTCGCGTGAAATCCAACTTCACCATCAACGCCGGGTTGCGCTGGGAATATCGGGAGTTCCCCGTTGATAAGAACAATATTTTGATGACGTTTCAACCTACGGGTGCGCCGTTCTCCGGCACCGGCAACGGCATACTGGTCTCTGCCTACCCGGCTGCCAAGCTTAACCAAATCTGCACAGAATACCCTTACTTGGATTCGGCGTCAGGAGAATGCCTGATCGCGAATTCCACCGAAACCGCGCAATTAGGGTACACGGGACGCACCGCAAGGACCTTGATGAATCCCAACTACCACTACTTTGCCCCGCGGGCCGGATTCGCCTGGCGGCCCTTCACATCCGACAAGCTGGTGCTGCGCGGTGGAGGCGGGATGTTCTTCGACCTGCCTATTCAGAACAACCTGGCCTTCGGGCACAATAACCCCATCACCTCTGCCGAACCGACTTACACCACCGCCGTCGGTTCGCCCCCGCCCTTGACCAACGGCGTGCCGACCACTGTTGAAAATGTCTTCGGAGGGGTGACCATCCCGCCCATCATTGACCAAGGTCTGGGGATGGATCCGTGGAAGAATTATGTTTTCCCCACCGTGTATGAGTGGAGTTTGGGTGTGGAATCGCAACTGTCCTCCAAATCCGCGCTGGACATCGAGTACGTGGCCAACCACGCCATCCACCTCGCCGACGTAATCAATAATTACAACCAACCCCTTCCGGGAATCGGTGCGCTTCAGCCCCGCCGGCCATACCCGGACTTCGACACCATTGAGAACGTCGCGTCAAACAATGTTGCCAGCTACGAAGCGCTGCAAGCCAAATACAGCCGAAAATTCGCCGGCGGGTTCTATATGATCGCAAGCTACACCTGGTCGCACACGCTTGACAATGGCGAGGGCGACGAGGGGTTCAACGGTGGATTTGGAAACGGGGGCGCGCAGAATAACAATGCTCCCCTTTCCGCCATGTACGGCGACTCTTACATCGACGTCCCTCAGAGGCTGGCGGTGAGTTACATTTACGCATTGCCCTTTGGCAAGGGGCAGCACTTTGTCAACCGCGGTGGCGTAGTGGGCAACATCGTGGGCGGCTGGAACGTTGCCGGAATCACCACCTATCAGTCCGGTTTCCCCTACAGCATCAGGGGAGTGGACTATTCAAATACCGGCTCGACAAACGCTTACCCCAACAGGCTGTGCAGCGGGCAGGGTCCGAAGATGATCACGGAGTGGTTCACCACCAGTTGTTTCTCGGATACTGTATTACAGGCTGATCTGGCGAATGACACGCCAACCTTTGGCAATGCGGGGCGCAACATCATGACCGGGCCGGCCTATCGCGACTGGGATTTCGTTCTCTACCGGAATATTCGGCTAACTGAACGATTTAATCTTGACATTCGTGGTGAGTTCTTTAACTTTTTCAACAACGTCAATTTTTCGTTTCCCAATGAGACGATCACCAGTTCGGCGTTTGGCCACCTCACCGCCGCAAATACGCCGCGGGATATTCAGTTAGCCATGAAATTGCATTTCTGACTGCCCGGCAAGTATAGTGCTCATGGACGCTGACCGAGCCTGTGCAGGTGGCTCGCCAATTGCAGCAGCGCCTCGGCGACCCTGCCTGTAACTGCGCAAGTTGAACGACTCCAGGGGGCAGGAGGAATCCCATCACCGCGCGATTCTTCAAGTTTGTCCCGCTTGTTTTCGCATTTGCCATCACCGCTGCAGCGGCTGAACACAATCCTCTGCTGCCTCGTCCGCAAAA
>JASHTY010000069.1 GCA_030040315.1 Terriglobia bacterium
GACAACCACTGGCGCATCACGGGCACCGACCCCTTTCCCGGCATCGAGGATCGCCGCGGCTTGCACGTCAATAACTGGACGCCGCGCGGAATTGCCTCCGGCCCGATCCACCCCGGCAAGGCGTGGTTCATGGACGCCGCCGAGCTGGAATACGACCAGACCATTTACACGGAGCTGCCCGCCAATGCCGACCGCTATGCTGTTCTACGCGGAAGTAACTTGTCGAAGGGACAAGTGAACCTTTCGGACAAAAACAATCTGACGGTCAGTCTGCTGATCAATTCCCTCTACTCACCGCACGCGGGGCTCGACCCGCTCGACCCGATCTCCACCACCCAGCGCTACTCTACCAACGCGGTTCTGCTGAATTTCAAGGACCAGCACCTTTTCCAGAACGGCTGGCTGCTGGAAGCGGGCTTCCAGACCAGCAGTTTTTATACCCGCCTGGTGCCCCAGGGCGACCAGACCTACGTGATTAACCCCAACGGCACCAGCGGCAACTACTATTTGACTAATCACGGCGAGGGAGGGCGCAACGAGATCATTGGGAACGTCTTCGCGCCGGCGCTACACAGGCAAGGAAAGCACGAGATCAAAATCGGGATCGATATCGACCGCGTCAGCGATTACGAGCAATATAGCCGCCAGCCCTATCTGGTGGAGAATACGAGCGCAGTGCTGACCCGCAGCGTCAGCTTCACCAACGCCCCGCCCTTCACTCGCTTCGACGTGGAAGAGGGCGGCTACGCCCAGGACCGCTGGACCATCAGCCAGCGCTGGCTGGTTGAACCGGGCGTGCGGCTGGATTCCGACTCCGTCGTGCAAAAAGTGGTGGCTTCCCCGCGCATCGCTTCCACCTACATGCTGAACCGCAGCGGGACCAGCAAAATCTCCGCGGGCATCGGCGTCTATCGCGACGCCAGCAACCTGGATATCCTGACGCGCTCGCTGACCGGCACGCGGACGGATTCCTTCTATGACCCCACGGGGACCTTTCTGATTATGCCGCCCGTGCTGAGTACGTTTACAATCGATCCCAGTCAGCTTCACTTCTCCATGGTGGACAATGCCAGCGTGGCTCTTGAGCAGAAGCTGCCGCGCACCACCTACCTGAAGCTCGAACTGATGGACCGCCGCGCGCGCGACATCTGGAGCTTCAACAATCCCGGCGCTTCGTATTCGCCCACCGGCCCGTTCAGCGGCGATTTCATTCTTACCAACGGCCGCCAGGACCGATATGAATCAGCCACGGCCACGTTTCGCCACGTCTTCAAGCAGAATCACGAGGTGTTCGTTGCCTTCACCCGTTCGCGTGCGCTCACCAACGCGGATTTCACCTACAATCTCGACAGCGTGCTTTTCAGCCCACAAGCCGGCGGGCCGCTGCCCTGGGACGCGCCGAACCGAATCGTGTCGCACGCCTTTCTGCCCCTGACTCACAAGATTGATCTCGGCTATACGGTCGACTACCGCACCGGCTATCCGTTTACGCTGTACAACGACTCGGAGGAAATCGTGGGCGGGCCGTATTCGGAACGCTTCCCCACGTACTTCTCACTCGACGTCAGCCTGGAGCGTCGATTCACCATCTTCGGATTCCAGTGGGCGCTGCGGGCCGGCGTGGATAACGTCACCGATCGCGGCAACTATTCGACGGTGAACTCCAATGTCGACTCCCCGGATTTTCTCAGCTATTCAGGAGCGCAAGGCCGCTCCTTCATCGCGCGAATTCGCCTGCTGGGCAGGAAGTAGGGCTGCCAAGTCCAGAGCCCCGACGCCAGTCAACATCCTCCCGCAGACCCGGAGGCTTTTGCAGTAGCTGGCTTGTCAAACTGTCCTGAGCGCCACCTCAGTAAACAACCCCTCACCCTATCACCCCTTCTCCCCTCTTCCCTCTCCCCAGGGGAGAGGGAAGAGGGGGAGGGGAGTTAGGGGGCCCCACGTTCTGCTTGTCGTGGGGGTGAGGGGTCTATTCAATCCGATGAGACCACGAAATGCTGATTCCCGAAACTGTAATGCCCCGGCTGGCATCCAGGCAAAGCCGGGCGACCTCCCAACGGATAAGCGTTTTTCGACTATGGACAAAGAATGGACCCCCCGTGTAGGATACCTTCCAGCTTCAGAATCGCATCTTCCACACAGCAAAGGAGACCTCGCTCATGGCGGTTCCGGCGTTGGCATTTGCTTCCAGCGGTCACATTTCCCCTATTTTCCCGATTGCTCTGGGCGTGGCCGGCGTCATTCTGTTCATCGTAGGATTTGTGAAGTATCGCAAATTCCGGCTGCTGGCGGATACGCCGCGCGTGCCCATCCGCAGCGTGGCCATGGGGCTCTCGCACGTCGCGGGAACGAGCGTGGGCGGCCAGCCCTTGACCAGCCCATTAACTCAAGTGCCTTGTTATTATTTCGAAGTGACAGTTGAGAAAAAGGTTAAGAAGGACAATCAGGAGACCTGGGAGCGGACGCACCACGAAAAGGCGGAGGTTCCCTTCTACATTCAGGACGAAACAGGAACCATTCTGGTGAATCCACAGAACGCCGAATACAACCTGCCGCAAGCCTTCTGGGGGGAATTGCGCCCGCCCATGATGCTCTCGCTCGGCAGCGCGCCGCGCAAAGTGGATCAGTCGCTGGGCGTGCCGCCCCCTACGGACGACCACCTGCGCGCTTACCTGAACGGCTCATTTAACCAGATGCGCGCCGCCGTGCAGGCTTCCGGAAAGCCCGGGGCGGGAGTTCTCGATAAGGGCCTGGCCGTCGCTCAGAAGATGCAGATGATGGGAGTTTCGATCGGTGCGGGCGGCATCAGCATGGATTTCGGCAACCACGCCTATCGTTTTACTGAGTTCGTTTTGCCCGCCGGCCGCGCTACCAACGTGCTGGGCACGTGTGCGGAGAACCCCAGCGCCTCCGGAGATGACGACCGCAACCTGATCAAGAGGGGTGAGAACGAAAAGACCTTTCTGATTTCCACCAAGTCCGAGGAAAAGCTGGAAGGAAGCATGAAGCTTCAGGCCTTCGTGATGATCTTCCTGGGCGCGGCGCTGATTCTAGGCGGAGCAGCAGTGGGCCTGTACTCCGCGCACATGCTTTAGTGCCTACCTGCATGAACACCCATTCTCAACCCTATCGTGCTGGAAGGGCGGGGCCTCAGCCCCGCCGCTGAAAGGCGCTAGTCCTCGGGGCTTTAGCCCCTGAAGCCTTGTTCCTTCGGGGCCTAAAGGCCCTTTTGACGCACGCCCCGTAATGGCGGGGCTGAAGCCCCGCCCTTCCGCGAGTCCATATAATTGTGCTCATCAGCGCAACGTTGCACTATGCGGGCTTCGTCATTAAGGGGCAAACTGGTCGGGAGCGATGTTCCAAGGTCAGAACGAATTGGAGGCGCGGGTGAGAATCGAACTCACGCATAAAGGTTTTGCAGACCTCTCCCTTACCACTTGGGTACCGCGCCCCGCTGGAACAGTGCCTGATGGTTAGCGGGGAGTGGTTGGAAGAGAGTACTTGCTAACCACTCGCCGCTAACAACTAGATTTATGGAGCGGGAAATGGGATTCGAACCCACGACTTCGACCTTGGCAAGGTCGCACTCTACCACTGAGTTATTCCCGCTCAGCGACGCCGCCACACAATTCCCAAGTCTGCTACATGTCGAATTATAGAAATCCACCCTTGACGCTGTCAAGCTTGATGCTGTCAAGGCGTTCGCGATTTCGGCAATGGTGTAGTTTGAAGTCGCAGCGGGGAGTTCACCTCAGGGCTGTGCAAATCAGCGAGTCGTAGTGCAGAGTTGGGCGTGGTGGGCCCCACTCTGCGGTTCTTTTCAGAGAGTGCCGCAGAGTGACCCCCAAAATGCGAGGTTACTCTGCGCTACCCTCTTGCCAGGGCAAAGGCCGCGTCGCGGATTTTTCGGCACAATATACTTGACAATTAACAGTACCACATGTATATGTACGGTATGTATATCAATGGGTGCTGGACTCCACCCGCTTACGCGCCCTGGGGCCAGCCCGCTATTCCCGAATGGCCAGAAAGGAAGAATCGCATATGCCCCTTATCGAACAAACCATGACTGAAAAAAATCTCGCGGCTCACCGGCGGAACGCTCAGCTTTCACGCGGCGCTGCAACGCCGGAGGGCAAGGCGCGCGCCCGCGCCGCCAATTTGCGCCACGGATACTACTCCGGGCAGCGCGACGAGGCGCTGGCAGCCTTCGGAGAGGATCCCGAAGCGCTGGCCGCACTGGTGGAGGGCGCGCGCCGGCAATTCCGCCCCGCCAACGCTTACCAGGCGTGGATCATCGGCCGCCTGGCCAGCATGCAATGGCGCATGGCGCGTGCCGAGCGCAAGCAGGAGAGCCTGGCCGCCGCTCACATCCGCAAGCTGGAGGCGAACCGCCAGGAGGAAGCCCGGCAACAGCGCGAGCGTTGCGCCGACGTGCAGGATTTCTTGAGTTCCCTCCTGCGCGCCGCGGCCCGCCCCGATTTCTTTACCCCTGCCGCATGCATCCACCGGTGCGAGCAGGTGATGGAACAGAGTCCGAGCGAGAGTATGGAACAGATCCTCGATTTGCTGCACCAGTTGCGCCGCCCGGAGCGTTTTACCGAGCCGCCTGCCCCACCCGCTCACGAAGCGATGGGCGATGACGAGTGGCAGCAGACCGTGGAAGGCGATGAAGAGGACGAACTAACGCTTTCTGATTCCGAAACCGAGGTGGCGGAGGGCGAGGCGCGTGACCCGCTCCGCGAACAATTGTGGAATCTCGCCGCGGATGAACTGCGCGAGGCCACGGAGTCGTGGGCGGAAGAGATTGCCGCGCTCGAGGCACCGCTTTCCATCAGCGAGCGCGACGTCCTCGTCGTCGAGATCAGCAAGGAATTGGAATTGATGCGGCGGGAGGAACGCTCCTGCTTCCGGGAGTTTTGCCGGTTGGGGAATGAACTGAGGAAACTGCAAAAGGAATCCGAGGTTCAGGATAACCGCGACCAACCCCCGCAGTTTGAGGCTCCGCCTGAATCCGAAGACGCGCCCAAGGCGAGCATCGCCAAAAATGCAGGTCCATCCGGCTATGTTGATGAAAACAAAGGAGCGCTCAGTGGCGTCGCGGCGAAGGAGTACCCCTGCTCAGCCGGCCCGAGCCGGATACCACCAGCGCCAGGCCGCGACATTTTGACCGAATTGACCTCTGCGCCGACAGCGGCCAGCCCACCTCCGGCTGGCCCAAGTTCGGGCGCTTAGTAATTGAATGCCCGAATAACCGTTGTTGATCGCGCAGCATTGGAAGTGTGGGGCTTCAGCCCCGCCGTCACGGAAGCCATGCCGAAGCGGGCCTTCAGGCCCTCAAGGAATGCCGCATCACAGGCTAAAGCCTCGAAGGCGAGGCTGCCCTCAATGGCGGAGCTGAAGCCACGCCCTTCCGGCAGTGTTGCCCGAAAGCTCATCCATGTTGAATTTCTGATCATGAGATGTT
>JASHTY010000534.1 GCA_030040315.1 Terriglobia bacterium
GGCGGCGCACAGCAGGTTTACAAAATCGATCCGGACATGACCACGCTGGGCAAGATTATCGGCGGCGGTCTGCCGGTAGGAGCGTACGGAGGCAAAGCCAAATTGATGGACCAGGTCGCCCCGGCCGGACACGTTTACCAGGCGGGAACGCTTTCCGGCAATCCCCTGGCGGTTGCGGCAGGACTGAAGACGCTGGAAATTCTGCGCCGGCCCGGGCTTTATGAGCGGCTTGATGCGCTCACGGCTCGATTGACCGATGGGCTGGTAGTTGAAGCGGCGCGAGCGGGCGTGGCGCTTACCGTAAACCGGGTTGCGTCAATGTTCACGGCGTTTTTCACTGGACAGCCCATCACCGATTACTCATCGGCTAAAAAGTCGGATACTACTGCCTACGGACACTTCTTCCGTTCACTCATCAATTCGGGCGTTTACTTTCCTCCTGCACAGTTTGAGGCGGCGTTCGTATCTTCAAGCCACAGCGAAGGTGACGTTTCAGACACCATCCGCGCCGCAAGTGTTGCGTTCGCAGGCTTGAGAAGTTGAAGGCCTAGGGCGTAAGAATCTGTATTCCTGGGAACCCTTCGAAATCGCGACGATTGTATGTGCAGATCTTGCTTATCCCATTCGCCATCATCGTCGCGACGAGTTGGAGATCAAAGACTGCACCACCGCTTACCGGGTGCTGCGATAGCAGGTCCACCCACCGTCGAATGACGTCAGAAGGTACAGGTATGGTTATTGTCCCCGGCAAGGATATGAATGCTTGAACTGCTTCTGCGGCTTCCGTCGGGGTTTTGGGTGAGGACACACGCCTTCCACTGGTAACGATCGAGAAAAACTCGGCTAGGGTTTGAGACGTGAAACATAGCCCCAAATCTCCGCGTTGCGCTCGTTCGAGAATGGCGCGGCTGGCCGCGTGTTGAGGCGCGCCGTCATACAGCGCATAGACCAAGACATTGGCATCAACCACAATCAGGTCAGCGGACATCGTCGTAGAGGTCCTGGCGCCGGAGGTCGCCCAGAACGTGACCCTGCCATCTGGGCAGTTGCCCCGGCTTTGTCTGTCCGCTTGACGTGGCTTGGCGGACCACCTTCTCGACGAAGGCTTCGTTCGATATCCCTTCCGCGCGCGCCCTTTCGGCTACTCGTGACTCAAGATCGGGTGGTAGGGTGACGGTCATGGACGGCTCCTTAACATGCTGGTGCTGGAGGGGGGAGTTGAACCCCCATGCCGGGTGACCGGCGGCAGATTTTGAGTCTGCTGCGTCTGCCAATTCCGCCACTCCAGCGCTATCGGGAATATCAATTTAGCATGGGTGTCGGTTTCGCTCAACTTGGTTGTCGGATTTTCGATGCGGCAGGGCGGTTTCCGCATTTGATATACTTTTGGTGCGCGCAGGCAGGTGGATTCGGATGCGTGTGGATGTGGAGTTATGCGGCGAGGGCCGACCCTTGTGGTTACGGGACTTGTGCTCCTGGCCTTCGGGCTGGGAGTGGGCGTGGGCTTGCGGTCTAGCCAAAAGGCCGCGATGAACGCCGTGGACCCCGTGACGCTGGAGCCCGCGACGCCCCAGCCGGTCCGCGCTGAACTCGTGCCCGTGCCAGGGCAATCTGCGAAGGCAACAGCGGGCAGCCCGCCGCCCTGCGTGGATATTCGCAACGCCGGCCCGCTGGTGGGCTCAAGCGGCTGTGTTTCCGGACTTGTTCTGCGAGTTTATTCCGCGCGTACCGGCAACACGTTCCTGGATTTTTGCCAGGACTACCATTCCTGCCCTTTTTCCAGTGTGATCTTCTCGACTGACAAAAGTAAATTCGGCAACCTGGGGTCTCTACAGGGCAGGCGAGTGGAGATTCGGGGCGATGTTGTCGCATTCGAAGGCAGAGCTGAAATCGTTATTCGCGATCCGCAGCAGGTGCGAAGCGCGAATTGAACGGTGAAGTATGAAGGCAGAGGGATGAAGGGTGAAAGGCTAAACAGGTAAATGGTCAATGCAAAAGGCAGGTTATCGTGCTAAGGAAAAGGGACTGTGTTAATTAGCGCGATTTTGCGGACTTTCGGAAGGGCGGGGCTTCAGCCCCGCCGTTACGGATGCCGCGACGAAGCAGACCTTCAGGCCCTGAAGTAATGCCGCTTCAGGGGCTCAAGCCCCTAGGTCGAGTCCGTCCTCAACGGCGGGGCTGAAGCCCCGCCCTTCCATTGCGATGCAATTAGGAACGGTTGCACAGGAAAGCAAGCAATAATTTAGGTCGCCGGATGTCTTAGGCATCTGCGCGGGAGAAAGAAGTTCACTTGAGGATTCTTGGGATGATTAGCTTAAACCACGGCAAGAACACGAACTCCGCTGAAATTATTTTTTCTGACGCGTCTTCAAAATCGCTCAAGCGGTGCTACCGCAGACTTCGCCGCCTTGCACTCGTCCTTTATCCTTTAACCATTTGCGTCTTTTCCGCGTTCTGCCAGCAGCCCCCAGCCGTGGCGACGATGCCTGGCCAGGTCACGAAGCAGGCGGGTGACCTGATTTTGCAGGGCTTCGACCACCTGGGTCAGCACGACGCCGCGGATGCCGAAAAGTCATTCCGCGCGGCCATCGAAATTCAGCCGGAAGTGGAGGCCGCCCACCGTGGCTTGGGCCTGGCATTGCGGGAGGAGGGGAAACTGCCGGACGCCTTTCGCGAGCTACAGACCGCCACGCAACTCGATGATTCGGATTCCGACGCGCATTACACTTTGGGCTCGATAGCGTGGGCGCTGAGCTTGCCGGAGAATTCCGCGCTCAACAGAAAAGGCGGGCTCTCTGCGGCCGATTACCAGGGCGTGGCGGCGGCAGAATTTTCAAAAGCGCTGACCCTCAGCCCCAAGGACTCAATTCTGCGCATCAACCTGGCGGTTCTTTATCTTGACTCGGACCGGCCACACGACGCCATTTCCCAGGCGGAGGAAGCTGTGCGCATCGCGCCGGATAGCGCCCTGGCACACGTCACGCTGGGCCGCGCTTATTTTGCCAGCGGGGAAGAAGAGAAAGCCGCTTCGGAGTATGCTGCCGCGGGCAAGCTTGACCCTCACAGTGGCGAGGCTTTGCTCGCCCTGGGCCAGATGCGTATGGTCCAGCACCGCACGGACCAGGCGGAAGCGGCGTTCCGCCAGGCCATCCAGGCTTCACCGGATTTGGGGCCCGCCTATGCGGCGCTTGCGCAGATTCTGGTGCAGGAAGACAAGAATGGAGAGGCGCGTTCGCTTCTGGAAAAGGCCGTGGCGTTAGACCCTCAGGATTGGCAGAGCCAGTACGAGCTTGCTGTGCTGCTGAATCAAGCCGGCGAGGCGGCGCGCGCCTCGGATTTGCTCCAGAAGGTCCTGCAGGTGAATCCTGAGTTTCCCGGGGCGCGCGAGCAGTTGGCCACAGGGCTTTTGCGTCGTGGCGACACCCAGGGCGCATCCGCGCTGGCGGGAAAGATGATTGCTGAAAACCCCCAGGGGCCGGAAGG
>JASHTY010000535.1 GCA_030040315.1 Terriglobia bacterium
ATCAACTTTTTCAAGCCGGAAGGCTGAATGAAGCGGTTCAGGCTTTGAACCTGGAGGTGAAGAATCACCCCGAGGATTCCAAGCGGCGCATATTTCTCTTCGAATTGTTGTGCTTCTGCGGTGACTACGAGCGGGCCGAAAAGCAGCTCAATATCCTGGGCTCCGAGGGCATGAACAGCGAGATGGGGGCCTTGGTGTACCGCAGCGCGCTGGTCGCTGAAAAGAACCGCCAGGAGTTGTTTGCGAAGCGGGATTTTCCCAAACCCGTGGGGGAGCCTGCGAGCGGAGAGGCCGTTACGGGCACGCTCAACGGGCAGCCCTTTTCCTCTATCGCTGACGCGGACCCGAGGATCGGAAAGCGCCTGGAAGTGTTTGCAGGTGGGAACTATCTGTGGATTCACATTGAACACTTGGCCTCCGTGGAGATCGAGAAGCCGAAGCGGCTGCGAGATTTGTTGTGGACGCCTGCCCGTCTCCGCGCAGGCCCTGCTTTGAAGGGCACGGAACTGGGGGAAATCCTGCTGCCGGCGCTTTCACCCTTTGCCTGGAAGGATCCTGACGATGCCATCCGCCTGGGCCGGATGACGGCTTGGGAGGAAGACGAGTCAGGCGAGGCCACCCCCATCGGTCAAAAAATGTTGCTCGTGGATGGCGAGGAGTTCCCGCTCCTCGAGGTTCGAAAGCTGGAAATCAATCTCCCTCAGCCCGCATCGTAGGTCAAAAATGCCTCTTCCTGATAACCTCCTCAATCCGATTCCGGGAGATAACCCAAGCGGAGAGGACCTCCGCTACGCCCCGATTTATGATCAGATCAAGGAAGCCCGGCGGGAGGAGGAAGAAGTCTCCGAGGGCGATTGGGCAACGGCGGGCAAGAAAGCTGATTATCCCCAGGTCATTAAACTTTGCACGGAGGTGATTGCCACCAAGAGCAAGGACATACAGCTTGCGGCATGGCTCACCGATGCGGTGCTCCGTATCGAGGGCTTTCCCGGCCTCAAGCAGGGTTTGCAGCTTCTCCAAGGCCTCACGACGACTTTCTGGGATACGTTGTATCCACAACTGGAGGATGGCGATGCAGAACTGCGCGCCACACCCTTGCAGTGGATCGGCACGACGGGAGGGGTTACGGTCCGGGCAGTTCCCCTGAACAAAGCTCGGCACACCTGGGTGGAATATACAGAATCCCGGAAAATCCCAACGGAAGGAGCCGCGGACACCGATGAGAAGAAGGCGGCCCGCGCTAAAGCCATCACGGAGGGAAAGCTCGATCCGGAGGTGTTTGACAAGTCTTTCGTCGAAACACCTAAGGCCTTTTATGCAGGCGCTGAGACCACTCTCGACGAAACCGCAAAGATTCTTGGGGAATTTGACTCCCTCTGCCGGGGCAAGTTCGGAGATGCTGCTCCGAGCTTCGGGGAACTCAAGAAGGGACTAGAAGAGGTTAGGCATACTGTCCACTTGCTGCTTCAGAAGAAGCGCGAGACAGAGCCCGATGAGGTGGAAGCTCAGCCCGGAGCGGAAGGAGAGGCCGGTGCCGCCGCTGGAGGGGGGGCGCCCGGTGAAGGCAGGCGGGCCGGCGCCGGAGCTGTGCCAGCAGGTATCGTTATTCCCTTCGCCGACAAAGAACCGGCGGAGCGCCGGGAATCAATTGCCGCCGTGGCCCGGGCCGCGGCAGTTCTGCGCAAGCTTGATCCCTTCAACCCTGCACCTTATCTGATGATGCGGGGACTGCGCTGGGGAGAGCTGCGCGCCGCATTGGGCAAGCCTGACTTAACATTGCTGGAGGCTCCACCCACGGACTTGCGCCAGCATATTAAGCGCCTGGCCATCGAAGGGAAGTGGAGTGATTTGCTGGAGGCCACGGAAAATTCCATGTCCCTGCCGTGCAGCCGCGCCTGGCTCGATCTGCAGAAGTTTACCGTGGACGCGTGTGCAGGATTGGGCAGCGAGTATTCGGGTGTCGCCATCGCCATACGCAGCGAATTGAAGACCCTCGTGCGGGACTTTCCGCAGGCGCTGGACGCCTGCCTGCTCGATGACACGCCCGCGGCCAATATTGAAACACGCGCTTGGTTGCAGGAGTTGATTGCGGAAACACCATCTCCAGTCCCTGCGCCCCCTGCTGCTGCCGATGGCGCCCTGGCAGGGGGAGCTCCCACAGTCGAGGGGATTCCGCCGGCCGCGGCTCCTGTCATCGAAAACCACTCCGCGCCAGGATGGCATCGAAAGTTCGCGGACAGCTATGACTTGGCCAACGAGGCTTTGAAAGCGGGCCAGCCGGGGAAAGCCATCGACATTATGACGCAAGAAGTCGGAAGGCAGCTCTCGGGCCGGGGCCGGTTCTTCCGACAAATACAGCTCGCCGAAATCTGCATCGCGGCCGGAAAATCGGAAGTTGCCCAGCCCATTATCGAAGACTTGGCGGCCAGCATCGAGAGCAATCACCTGGAAAATTGGGAAAGCGCCAAAGTGATCGCCAAAGCCCTGGTGATGATCATGAAAAACAGCCAGCGCGTACAGGGGGACGATGCGGAGAAAAGCAGGCTTTTCCAAAAGGTCGTCCGCCTTGATCCTGTTCAGGCCATCACCTATCTTGGATCCTAATGCCACCGGTTGAAAAGGAAGGACCTGTAACTTTGTCGGTCCTGGATCGGCTCATCGACCAGGAACCGGAACGAAACCTTGAGCCCCCCATGATGCGGGCCCAGTCACTGAGGGAAATGCGCGCCAACCTTCGACGAGATCTGGAGTGGCTCTTCAATACGCGTTGTCCTATCGAGCCTCCACCGGAGGGGCTTCGCGAAGTTGAGCGCTCGGTATACAATTACGGTATTAATGACACCTCCAGTCTGTATCTAAGCTCCGCTAAGGATCAAGAGTTCCTGGCGAAATTCATCAAAACGGCCATCACCCACTTTGAACCCAGGCTGCTTGCTGTAAAGGTGAACATCGAACCCAACAGCGGCGGCGAGCACGGAATCCACTTTACCATCGAAGGATTGTTGCGCATGGATCCCGCACCGGAGCCGGTATTCTTTGACACCCTATTGGAGCCGTCCAAAGGCGAATACAGGGTCAAGGGCGAATAGCATGCGGGACGAACTTCTCGATTATTACGAAAACGAACTTACCTTCCTCCGGCAGATGGGGAAGGAGTTCGCGGAAAAACACCCCAAGATTGCTTCTCGGCTGCAACTGGACGCGAATCGGTGTGATGACCCGCATGTGGAGAGACTGCTCGAGGGTTTCGCATTTCTTGCCGCGCGTGTCCATCTGAAAATTGATGATGAATTCCCGCAAATCACCGAGGGACTGCTCAACGTCTTGTACCCCCATTTTCTCCGTCCCATCCCCTCGATGACAGTTGCCCAGTTCCGGCTTGACCCTGAACAGGGGAAGCTCACCTCCGGCATGAACATTCCACGCGGATCGATTCTTTATTCACGGCCCGTTGATGGCGTGCCGTGCAAATTCCGGACTTGCTATGACGTCACGCTGTGGCCCTTTGAAGTTAGCGATGCCAGGTGGGTGACTCTGGACAAGCTCAATCCTCCCCTCCGCGCTCCGGATACCGTGGCAGCTCTGCGCGTGGAACTTCGCTGCTTTTC
>JASHTY010000536.1 GCA_030040315.1 Terriglobia bacterium
TACGCAAACTTGGTGATATCGATCTTCGGATCGTAAACTTCCTTGGACTTTTGCAATTGCTCCCAGGTAATGGTCTTGCCGGAGTATGCGGCGTTGCGGCCCAGCATGGCGCTCATGGCTGATTCGGCGCCCTGCGCGGCCTGATTCTGGAATTGCCCGCTGGTGATGCTGGCCACAAATGACTTTTCCTTTTCCGAGTCGGCGTGGTCGAGAGCGCCGGCAAACTTTCCCGCCGCGGAAAAAGCCTCCTCACCGCCGGGCCTCATTCCAGCGTCCCACTTGTTTTTGCCGGAGATGTTGACGCGCCAGTCGTAATGCGCTTCGGAGTTGCCGTCGGACCCGTACAAGAACACCGCGGCGTCAAACGTCGGCTTGCCGAATTGGCACGATCCAAAACTGACTTGCACATTGTCCGGGTAGGTAAACAGCACGTTGAAATTGTCCTTGCAATTTCCGGCGTCGGTACGAACCTGGCGGTCACACCGGCCCGTCGCCTTCAGGGGATGGGCTTTCAGCATCCAGTTGCACATGTCGATCACGTGGATGTTCTGTTCCACGATAATGTCGCCGGAGAGCTCGCGGTCCCACACCCAGTTTCGCAGCCGCGCTTCCTCCGGTGAGGCGCTGGCCCATTCCGGCCGGTCAATGTGCGCGCAGTAGTAATAAGCCAGGCCGCAGCCGATCTTCCCGAGCGCGCCATCGTGAATGCGGTTCGTCAGGTCCACCATGGGCGGAGCGTTGCGAATCTGGAATCCCACCGCCAGGCTTAATTTGCCCTGGGCTTTCTCCCCGATGCTGATGACGTGGTGTGCTCCGGGAACATCGACGGCCACGGGCTTTTCGCAATAAACGTGCTTGCCGGCGTCGACGACGGTCTCAAGATGGTGCGGATGGAAGTACGGCGGAGTGGTGATGAGGATGAAATCCACTTCCTTCGAGTCGGCGATCTGTTTGTAGGAATCAGGGCCCTTGAAGAGTTGGGAGGGATCGATGGGCGCATACCCCTTCGCTTGCTGCAGATTGTCGAAGTGCTGTCGTCCCTTCTCCAGTTGGTCGGGAAAGAGATCGGCGATGGCGGTAACGCGCGAATCCGTGTTCTCAACAAAACTGGTGGCCTCAGCCCTGGCCCGTCCGCCACAGCCCAGGATTCCGAAACGAAGCTGCGAATTAGCGGCCGTGCCGCGCACCTGCTGCGGCTTGAGAATGGTAAAGCTTGCGGCCGCCGCGGCGGCGCCCAGGAATTCCCTGCGATCCAGTTTGTTCTTGAGTTGATTTCTCATTTCGAATCCTCCTGAATGTTCTAGCGGCAGTCCCGCCAGCGCGGGATGGACGCCAAGATTAAGGAAGCGGGCGCAAGTAAATTTCCTTAAACCGTATTTTCACTCCGCCCCCTGTGTGCAACTGCAACCCGATGACTCCTTCGCTGAAATTCGGTTTGGGGTCGGTAAAGTCCACGCACGGCACGCCGTTCAATGTGGTGACGTAATGGACTCCTTGCTCGGTGATAACCAGCTCGTTCCAGTCGCGCGGCTTGATGGCCTGCTCGCAGGCAGGCGTGCCCTTCGCAACCCAGCCGCGGTGACCGCTTTCGTAAATCGACCCGGTGTTGCGCGTGGGGTCCACTTCAATCTGCATGCCTTCAATATCCGGACCGGTTTTGGGCGAATCACCGGTAATTCGCGAGCGCGTAAAAACGCCGCTGTTTCCGTCAGTTTCCGGTTTGAACTTCACCCGCAGCTCAAAGTTGCTGTAGGTTTTCTCCGTGGTCAGGTATCCGTAGTGGCCCACGGTGCTTTCGCCAAGGATTGTGCCGTCCTCTGCCACCCATTTCTCCTGCCCGTTCTTTACCCAGCCGCTCAGATCCTTGCCGTTGAAGAGGGGAATCCAGCCCTTTCCCGGCGGCGCCTGGGCAATGCCGGGGGAAGCGAGGGCCAGTCCCATCGCCAGTACCAACAGTCTTTTCATTCTTCATCTCCTTGCGACTTCCCGACCGGAGAGGCCCGAATCAAAATAGGCGTCGCCGGCAGCCTCTGCATCTGGAGAACGATGATGATATTCGCAAGCGGAAATGAAATCTAGAAGAAAGCAGATTTCATTCCTGGTTATATGCCCTGGAGGGCAATAGGATCTGAATGCCGAAATATCCCAGGAAGTAGGTTTGATTGGGCCGCGTGGGTTCGAAACTGCGACCTGCCATGAAGAGAAGAATGATCGGGTTGTGAAGCTTGTATCGTCCGCCGAAATCAAAGGTGGGTTGAACGTCGGGGGCGTGGAACGGGCCCTGCGAGTAAAACTCCGCGTCAAGCTCCAGTTTCTTGGTGATGTCCTTCCCCACCACCAGACCGGTGATGAAGGCGTTCGGACCCTTGTGAACAAACTCGTATCCCAATTCCAGGTTCACATCCACGGGACCAACTTTCTTGGAGAATTCGATCGGCATTTCGAAACTGCTGTAGGGTGGAGTAATCCCACGCGCCACCGCATGATTGGGATTGTTGATATAACCCTGAGGGAAAATCGAAATCGACAAACCATCCTCCCCGGCATCGTAGAAGCGCCACTTGATCCCGGGGTTCGATTGGTTCATGCCGAATTTGACGGGTGAACCGGGGTTCTGCACGCGCAACCAGGCGCTTTCATAGGTGAGTTGGATGCGGTTACCCACGCCATAGTTCAAGTCCAGATCAGGTGTGTGAGAAACGGATTGGTCGCTGAAGTAAAACGGCATGTACCCGATGTTGATTTCCCAATTGTGATTGCCGGGTGTGCCGGGATCGTTGGTGTAGTAGGGCGGACCACCCTGACCGCGCGCGGCCGAGGTGGCGAGAAGCAGGACGAAAGCGAGAGCCAGGATGCGCAAAATTGCGTGAGGGCTTCACGTGAACCGTCGAGGTCGCCGGCAGGCTGCGCGAAGCGGATCCACTGCCCTCAATCCCCGCGATGAAGGTAAAAAGTTATTGTACCATGGCGTGTTGCGGACGCAGGGCGGCAGGCGGGGGCCCGCACCCGCGCAAAGGCTTTGGAGGGGCAAATGAAGGAATTGGGCGTGGGCATCATCGGTACCGGTTGGGTTTCCGGCGAGTATATTCGCGCATTTGAGGCGAACCCGCATACGGAGGTTCGCGGTCTGGTCAGCCGCGACCGGGCACGAGCCCAGGCCAAGGCAGAGGCATTCCATGCCGCGCACTGCCGCGCTCATGACCATCTGGAGGAGATGCTCGCCGATTCTTCCATTCAGATTGTGGTGGTTTGCACCCCTCATCACCTGCACGTTGAGCAAGCAGTTGCGTCGGCGCAAGCCGGCAAACACCTGGTTCTGGAAAAGCCCGTCGCGCTCGATCTCGAAGGCTTGCGCAAGCTTCAGGCCGCCGTGCACGCCGCCAAGGTCAAGACCGTGGTGAGCTTTGTGCTCAGGTGGAATCCGCTCTTTGAAATGATCAAGACGTTTCTCGCCGACGGGTTACTGGGAAATCTTTTTCTCGCCGAGGTCGATTACTTTCACGGAATCGGCCCCTGGTACGGCCAGTACGGATGGAATATCAAGAAAGAAATGGGTGGCAGCAGTTTGCTCACCGCCGGGTGCCACGCCATTGATGGGCTGCGATGGTTCGTCGCCAGCAAGCCAACGGAAGTGTGCGCTTACGGAAATTTCAGCAAACAAAATCCCCTGCACTACGAATATGAGCCCAACAGCATGACCATGGTGAAATTTGAAAACGGAACGATTGGGAAGGTTGCGTCCTCGATTGAGTGCGTGCAGCCTTACATTTTCAACGTCGAACTCTTCGGAGATCAGGGGACGGTGCGCAACAACCAGGTCTTTTCAAAGCATTGGACCGGGCAAAAAGGCTGGGCCACGTTTCCCACCGTCCTTCCCGACAGCGGCGATGTAACGCACCATCCGTTCAGTGACGAGGTGCGGCACTTCGTCGATTGCATTCTCACAAATCGCGAATCACATGCCAACCTGGAAGATGCTGCCGTCACGCATGAAATCTGCTTCGCGTCGGAGATTTCCGCGCGGGAAAGCAGACCTGTGAAGCTGCCGCTGACTCTTTAACGTTTCTTTTCGACAGCCTCGCGCGTATCACCCAGCGTCATCAGCAGCGACTCCCGCGGGATGCTGGTCACAAAGGGTTTTACGAGCCAACCCAGACCAGTCGGAATATCTCGCGTGAGGGAGATCGACTCGACTTCGAGGTAAACTCCCTGGTCCTTTTCCTCGAATCGCCAGTAGGAGTTCAGCCGCCACAGAAAACCATCGTCATGCCCGACCGGCTTCTCGCCTTCGGTGGGCTGGCCGGCGTTTTCCACTTCGGCAATTCGAGTGGCCACGGATCGGCTTCGGCAACGCATGGAATCGATGGGAAAGTATTGCACGTCGTGATCGGTGTTCAAGGTAACGGTAATGACCTTCTTTTTTCGCAGCCGGTAGAAGATCTTGAAATTATCCCCGTCACGTTGAATCAACTTTGAGCGAATCACCTCCGGCTGGTAGATGTCCTGGTGATGGTTGTAGTCCTGCACGAGATCGAGGACCTGCTTCAGGTTTGTGCCGGGAATAAATACCGCGCCGATCCAGTGGTGAATCAACGCGTCTGGCGCTTCGATCACGGAGCCCGACGCGTCGAGCGTGGCGAGCCGGTCCATGTAGATCTCGCCCTTGCGAATGCTCGCCAGCACCTGCGAACGCTGCGGTTCCGGCAGTCCCTCGATGTGGAGAAACGCGCCAGGCTGCGCCAGCTCCTTGGCGATGCGCGCCTCCGCGGCATCAACGTAGTGATTGAAGACCTTAACGGTCTTCGGTTCGAGATCGGCGGCGTATATTTTCGCTGGGGGCAAGCCCAAGGCGGTTAGTAGTGCAAGAAGCGGGAGAATTGTTGAGAAATCGAATTTGCGCATATTCTAGCTGGGGGCCAATCGTGGATCCCCGAACATCATACCCCGAAGGCGCGAAAATACTGTAGGGGCGGCCCTCGCGGCCGCCCTCACTGGGACGGGCAATCACCTGGGTTGCCCCTACGCACAAAAGCGCAAGATTCGGGTTGCTCAACTTTCGTGTTCCCTTCAAGATGATGGAGAATCATCTAAAGGAGAGATTCGGCATGCAAACCATGAGCGAAGACTACAGCCGGATGGAGAAAGCCATCCTATTTCTGGAGCAAAACTATCATCGCCAGCCGGAATTGCGCGAAGTTGCGAAGAGCGTACACCTGAGTGAGTTCCATTTTCAGCGATTGTTTCGGCGCTGGGCGGGCATCAGCCCCAAGCGATTTATTCAATACATGACTCTGGAGCACGCCAAGAAGCTGCTGGAAGGGTCACACAGCGTGCTCGACGCAACTTACGACGCCGGCTTGTCAAGCCCCGGCCGGCTGCACGACCTGTTCGTAAACATTGAGGCCATGACGCCTGGCGAATACAAATCGCAAGGTGCGGGGCTTAAGATCAGCTACGGGTTTCACGCCAGCCCCTTCGGCGATTGCCTGCTGGCTGCCACAGAGCGTGGAATTTGTGCGCTGGGATTTGCCGACGCCGGCGGAGGGTCGGCGCTTCTTCGCGATTATCAGTCACGCTGGCCGCACGCCGCGTGGGAGGAAAATCCGCGGCTCACGCAGCCGTACATTCGCCGCATCTTTGGCGGAGAAAAGCAAAATGGCCATCGCCCCATCACCTTGCACCTGCAAGGAACGAATTTTCAAATCAAGGTTTGGGAAGCGCTCCTGAGAATTCCCATGGGCTCGGTGGTCCCTTATGAAGACCTCGCCGCCAAGGTCTGCAGCGCCCGGGCCGCGCGAGCCGTGGGCAGCGCCGTGGGGCGGAATCCCATCGCCTTCCTGATTCCCTGCCATCGCGTCATCCGCAAAGCCGGAGGAATCGGCGGCTACCATTGGGGCGCGGCGCGCAAGAAAGCCATGCTGATCTGGGAATCGGCGCGCACCCAGAATTGAATCCCACGCCACGCGCATTGCGCCACCCCCGGGTTGCTGGTATCCTGCCGCACGCTTGGGGGAAGAGCGCATGAAATCCGAACGCTGGCTGCACATCATTCCGGTCGCCTTCATCATGTACACCATCGCCTTCATCGACCGGACCAACGTGTCGATGGCACTGCCCTCCATGAGCCGCGCGCTCAGCATGAATCCCACGGAGGCGGGGGGCGCAGCGGGCGTATTTTTCTGGGGATACATGCTGCTGCAGATCCCCGGCGGGCATCTGGCGCAGCGCTGGAGCGCCAAAAGGTTCGTCACCGTTCTGCTGGTGGTGTGGGGAATCTGTTCAGTCGCTTGCGGGCTGGTTCGCACTTGGCACCAATTCCTGGTCATGCGCTTTCTGCTGGGGGTCGCAGAGGGCGGTGTGTGGCCGGCCGTGCTGATCCTCCTCTCGCACTGGTTCCCTCGCCGCGAGCGAGCGCGCGCCAACGCGTACTGGATGCTCTGCCTGCCTGTGGCGGTGATTATTTCCTCTCCTCTTTCCGGGTGGATTCTGGCGCACTGGAATTGGCGAGTGCTGCTGATGGCAGAGGGCGCGCTACCGTTCTTCTGGCTGGTCATCTGGTGGATTTTCATCAATGACCACCCCAGTGAGGCAGCATGGATTTCGGAAGAAGAGCGCGGTTACCTGGAAGGCGTGTTGCAAAAGGAATCCAGCGAGCTCGAACCCGTTGAGCCGGTGCCATTCCTGCAGGCGCTGGTAAAGCCCGTTGTGCTGATGATGATCGGGATTTACCTGATGCAGACGCTGGGAAATTACGGTTTCCTTTTCTGGCTGCCCACGGTGCTGGCGAAAGCCGGGCAATTTAGCATTCAGACGGTCAGCCTGCTCTACATGGTCCCTTACGCGGTGGCGGCGGTCGGAATGGTTCTGGTCTCGCGCCACTCCGATAAAAAGCACGAGCGGCGCGGCCACGTGGCATTTGGTTTGGGCTGGAGCTGCGCCTGCATGTTGATTTGCATTCTGCTAATGAGCCGCGCCCCGGCGTGGGGATTTGCCGCCATTTCATTTGTGGGGGTTGGGTCGTACGGAATGCTGGGACCGTTTTGGGCGATTCCGACGGAGACCATGCCACGATCCATTTCCGGCTCCGCCATGGGTTTGATTAACGCGTTAGGCAATCTGGGAGGTTACTTCGGCCCGCAGGCCGTGGGATATGTCTTCCATCGCACGGGCGACTTTCGCTACGCGTTTGCGTTGCTGGCGCTGGCGTATCTTTCGGGATCGACCATGACTCTTCTGCTGCCCTTGCGCGCGACCGCTAAACCCTGACCGAATTTTCCCCGCGCATGAGTGGGCAAATACGATGACGCCATGATTTCCATTCCGGGAATTCAGACCAGTGCCACC
>JASHTY010000070.1 GCA_030040315.1 Terriglobia bacterium
GGCGCGCTCAACCGATGCCAGCGCCTGATCAGGAAGAGCATCCACGAGTTTGTGCAGTTCGTCCCTGTTGACTGAGCTCATGGCGTCCGTCTTTGCCGCATAGCAACATGGTAAACCTTGGAGCATCGGGCAGCAAGACAAAGTGGCACTGGCGTCCCGGCCCCGTCGAGGGAGGGCCGGAATGCCCTACCAGCCAAGTGAGCAGACAGCTTGAGCGTTGGTGCGCCCGCGAAGGGCAGTTGAAGTTGAGAAAATCGCGTCCAAAAATTGGTTTATTTTCGGGGTAAATACTCTAATTGACATTAAGTATAGGATCTTTTACTCTTTCATAAGAACTGTGCCACCTCCCTTTGGATAGGTGGCCCGGCTGCGAGGCTCGGCGTCCCCACTTGGGCCGCTAGCGGACGTCATGCAAGGCCAGACTTCAAGGGCACGATGGTTTCGGCGGTGATTGAGGAACAGAGATGGCAGACACGAGTATGCCCAAACTGAAGATCGATTTTGCGCCGCGAGCCGTCACTTCGACGGCGCCCATGCGGCAGAAAACCGGGAGATTGAGGCCTCAACCGTCAGGAGAGGGACAAAAAGCCCGAAAAAAACGAAGCCCAGAACTCATTGAAAACTAAGGGTCGCAACTGGCCAGTTTGTGGAAACGAAGCCCAGAACTCATTGAAAACTAAGAAAACTACAAAAAATTGTAGAAGCGGCGAATTCCGCAAAGAACGATCATCAGCCTATGAGCTATTGAGATGTTTCCCAGTAAGATTATATTATCTACTTTAGTATACCCTCTTCTTACGATCAATCAAATTCTCTGCGCCTGACTTGCGGCCCGTCCGGCTTTCAGCACCCGGTCCACAAGGCCGCCAGGGCTCACGACTGCGCCCATGGGTTTTCCTGCCAGCGCCGCGGGCAGCGACCAGAGCATCATATCCTGATAATAATCGTGGCCGTAGACGGATTCACCCGTGTCCTTATCGCCGCGCATGATGTTGGGCGCGTCCCAGGTATAGCGCCACGTGCAGGTGATGTTCTGCCAGCAGCGCCGCGCCAGGTCCAGGCCGAATTCGCGCTCGCCGGCGTATATGTAAGTCATGGCCAGCATCAGGACCTCCGGCGGAAAATAACTGTAGGTGCCGTAGCCGCCCACGGGCGCTGGGCTGCCGTCCGCGTGGGCGTAATTGGCGGCGCCGGTCTTGCTCAGCGCCACGTTGCAGCGCGCGATGGTGGCGAGCGTCTGCTTCACGCGCTCGGGGCTGAAGACCGGAGCGAGGCCGTGAAAATCCGCCACCCACTGCCCGTCCATCTGATAGCCGAAAACCAGCTCGGACTTCGCTCCGGTCTCAGGCTCCCAGAAATTCAGGTAGTAATTCCCCGACCACATTTTGGTTTCCATGGAATTCGTGCCGGCTTCGAGCCACTCGCGGCACTGACGCGCGAAATCGGCATCGCCCACCTGCTCCGCCATCTTCTGCGCGATGCGCAGTTCCGCCAGGTGAAGCCCGCCGACGTGCGCCACCATGCCGGACCATCCGGGCTTCCCGGCCTCAAACCACTCCGTGCCCTCGTTCCCTGTCGGCATGCTGATCACGCGGTCGCCGGGCGCATATTCCGGCCGCAAATTGACTGTGAAGATCGTGTTGCGCTTGACCGATTCATAAAACTCGTTCGTAAAACTGCTTTCGTGGCCCCAACAGAGGGCGTAGCGATCGACCATCGCGGCGTAGCACAGTCCGTTCAGCGTCACTTGGTACCCGCGCGTAGGTGTGTTCATATTGAGCGGCGGCGTTTGGCCGGTGACGCCGCCGAAAATCCACGGAGCGGCTCCCTCGGGATATTGATACCCTTTGTATCCACGCAGAGTGGACAGGGCCAGCTCCGGGAAAAAATAAACCACTGGAATGTTGCCGTAAAAGCTGCACGGAATGCATTCAATCTGCGGGCAGCCGCGCGGGCACTCATCCATGCCGAACAAGCCATCCTCAGCTTTTACCCAGCCGGGAAGCGGCGGCCCGGCTGCGGCCCACATGCCGGTTTCGGTAATCAGATGAAGATTGTTGATCAGCGAATCCTGAAGCCACACGGGGAGCGCAGGGTCGGAATAAATCGCTCCCTGCCACGCCAGGATTCGTTGCAGGAGCGATTCGTGCCGGCGCGCCAGGAGCAGCGCCGAGGCCCGCGCACTACGATAGCGCAAAGCATACATGTGCGTAAACGTGTCGCCTTTGTCGGAGGACGGATTTCCCCCGCCCTTCCACTGTGGACTGTACCAAGTGACCAGGAAGCGAACAACGCGGCCGGCGCCGGGCGCGAGTTCAAAATCCACCGCCGCGGATGACCCGCCGTGATTGGCCGTGACCTCGGGAAGCTGCTGCGCGATTTTGGCCCAGGCTTCGGGGTCTTTGCCGAGCTCGCCGCCAAAGCGGGCTTTATCTTCACCGATGAGGCCCAGCGCGTAGCTCGCACGCGGCGCCATCATCGGAGTACTCGTCCATCCGCCGTTCACCACCACGCCCGTCACGTGTTCCCCGATTCCTTCCAGGGCCTGGCGCGAGTACTGGTCCGCACCGGTCTCCTTATGCGACGGCCCGCTGAAGCTGAAGGCCACGGTGCCGCGCTGGGCGGCGCCGCTGGAATTTTGCAGATGCGCTTCAAACACCATGCCGGGAAGCAGCGAAGCTTCAATATCGCCCGGAATAAAAGGTGACCATGCGCGCAGGCTCACTCGAACGGGCGCGTCGGTATCGAATTCCAAATCCGCGACCGGGTAGTGTCCCCAATAGTGGATTTCATTGGGGACGCGAAGAGCGTCAAACTGTAATTCCGCATTGTAGCTTTCGATGGGGAGCACCCCGTCGGTGGTTTGATACTCTTTGATTTGCTTCGGATCACACAGCACCCAGGTTTCGTCGCCCACGCTGAGCCCGAGAAAAGGCAGATTCAGCGGACCTCGCCGGGGAACGTGACTGTTGAAGATGGTGCTGTAGCCCCACAGACCGCTGGTCTCAAGATCGATGCAGCCGGTATCGATTCCCCCCAGCGGCATTCCGTTGCTGGCAGGCTGAGATTTGCGGTAGATCACTCCGGTAACCGGGTGCGAGAAACCCGCGGCGGAAAACTGCACCCATTCGGAGCCGCGAAGGTTGGTGGGAAATAGGCCGGAAACTGGCGAATCAGCCCCAATCTGTGCGCGTGTCTCTGCCGGCAAGGTCATTCCACTTGACCGGGCCGGCGTGAGGGACTTGGCAAGTCCCGCCACAGAAAGCAAAGAGTCTCGCACGAATCTTCGACGGTCCATGAAGCCTCCCCTTCGCCAATTTGGCACCGAGTCCTGTCTTCCCACTTCAAGCCGGCATGAAATCGGACTAAACCTTGCAGCGAAATTATGTCTCTAATCTAGTGGCAGTCAAGGAGGCAAAAAAACTATGAGTGCAGGTAACGCAGCATGTTGTAAAATCGTCTAAACATATTGACGGAGAAGTCTGTGAAGAAGGCAAGCTCACACATTCTAATAAGTTTAGCAGCGCTTGTGCTGGCATTCTGTCCGCCGGCGAACCTGGCTGCAAGGCAGAATCCACCCGCCGCTTCGGCAGCGAAGGCTGTGGGCGATGTAAAGGAGCTTCAGCCGGGCCATTTGACCCTGCACACGGACAAAGGGGACGTGCAGGTTGTGCTCCCCGATTCCGTCAGAGTGCTGCGTGGCTCCAAGGATTTGAAATCCACTACTCCCATCACGGTTGGGGACATCGTCGTGGGCGACCGGGCGGTGGTCATCGGCCGTCTTGGCGATGATCAGCAAACCATTCAAGCATTGCGCGTGGTGGTGATGACTCGCGAAGACATTTCCGGCGTTCATGAAGCTGAGGTCAAGGATTGGCAGACGCGCGGGATCGAAGGCGTGGTGAAAAGTGTGGAGCCGGACAAGGCGCAGTTGACGATTGCCGTGCCCAATCGGCCGCCGACCCCGGGAAATTTGACCCATCCTGTAGTCCTGACAACCACATCGAAGACCCAATTCCTTCGATACGCGCCGACCTCTACCAAGTTTGAAGACGCTCAGCCCAGCGACCTTGCGGGGATCAAAGTTGGAGACCAATTGCGCGCCCTGGGTGCGGCGAGTGAAGACAAGACTCAATACGCCGCGGATAAGATCGTCTCCGGGACATTCCACAACATCGGCGCGACGGTTCTTTCAGTTGACGCGCAGGCAAATACGCTGACGGTGAAGAACCTTTCGACGAATAAGCCCCTTATCGTCCACGCGGGTGCAGACTGCCAACTGCACCAGCTTCCTGAGTTCATGGCGCAGAGAATAGCTTCGCTGAGTACTGGAACAACTTCGGCGGGGCCCGGTGGGGGCGGTCCTCCAGCAGGCGGAGGGGGTGGCGCCGGGATGGGTGGAGGGATGCGCGGCGGAGGCCCAGGCGGTGGCGGCGGCCCCGGTGGCGGCGGAATGAGCCGCGATTTTAATCAGACACTCGACCATACGCCGACTTTCAAGCTTACCGATCTTACTCGTGGTCAACCCGTAGTTATATTCAGTTCTGAAGGGACTAACCCTTCTGA
Organism: Terriglobia bacterium; assembly: GCA_030040315.1. Taxonomy (GTDB): domain Bacteria; phylum Acidobacteriota; class Terriglobia; order UBA7540; family UBA7540; genus Bog-366. Next base: position 4,567 of record JASHTY010000070.1, read on the forward strand.
GGTAACAGCCCTTTATATCCTTACCGGTGTGGAACCCATTCTTGCCGCACAACCCAAGGGTGGCGGCGACGTGAACCTCGGAACCTGGAACCTGAGTGCCGGCGGTGGTGCCGACGCCGGCGGCGGGGGACCGTAGACTCCCCGAGGCGCGTCTGGCGAGATTTTTGCAAGGACTTGGGAGCGATCCGCAAGCTCTCGCTACTGAAACATACTCCGGAAAACCTCTGCAGCAATCGCTCTCGAGGAGAAATTAGACTTGTCACAAAACGTTCGCGCTGTACTGTGTGGAATACTGCTTTTAATTCTTTTCATTCCTTCCTCAATCATTGCACAGACTTCCCGTCCGCAAACCGCGGGCGGCAATTTGGCGGGTCAAGTCCTTGATCCTTCCGGCGCAGCCATTCCCGCCCTGACCGTCACGCTGATTGGACCCAGCGGGGCAAAACAAGATGTTCAAACCGATGTGCAAGGCAAGTACGTCTTTCGCAGTCTCGTTCCGGGCGCATACACGCTCACAATCACCCTCAAGGGATTTGAGGATTTTGTGAAGCCGGGAATCACCATTACGCGCGGTCAGTCGCAAATCGTCAATGCTCAACTCGCGGTGGCGATAGCGAAGCAGCAGATTACGGTGACGGAGGAGAATACCAACACGGTCAGCGTAAACCCCGAGGAAAACGCCAGCCAGTTGGTGCTATCCGGCAAAGACCTGGAATCTCTCTCCGACGATCCCGATGAGTTGCAATCCGAGCTTGAGGCGCTCGCAGGGCCTGCTGCGGGCCCCAACGGCGGCCAAATTTACATCGATGGATTCACGGGGGGCCAACTGCCTCCCAAGTCTTCCATTCGCGAGATTCGCGTCAACCAGAACCCCTTCTCCGCGCAATACGACACGCTGGGATACGGACGAATCGAAATTCTGACCAAGCCAGGCACGGATAAGTTTCATGGCCAGGCGTTTGTGGATGGCAACGACGAGGCATTCAATACGCGCAATCCCTATGCTGCGGAGCTTCCCGGCTACCACTCGGAGCTGTACAGTGGAAACGTGGGCGGGCCGCTCAATAAGAAGACTTCATTTTTCTTCGACGCGCAGCGCAGAGACATTGAAGACGAAGCCGTCGTCAATGCCATTACTCTCGACTCGAACTTGAATCCGGCGCCCTTTATCCAGACCGTGCCCACGCCCCAGGTTGAGACAGAAATCGGCCCCCGAATCGACACGCAGTTCGGCAACAACAACACATTCAGTTTTCGCTACCATCTCTGGGAGAACAGCCGCACCAACCCGAGTGTGGGACAGTTCACGCTTCCCTCCGAAGGTTACAACACCAGTGAGCGGTACCAGAGTTTTCAGTTCAGCGACGCCCAGGTGATCAATCCAAAGGCGGTCACCGAAGTCCGCTTTCGGTTTTATCGTGACGCTTCCCAAATCATACCGAATAGCTCGCAGCCTTCCATCTCGGTCTCCGGCGCCTTCAACGGCGGTGGATTCGGCGGCGGAGCCAGCTACACAACCGAGGAGAATTACGAATTTCAGGATTACACCTCCGTCTCGCTCAAGAAAAACTATCTGAAATTCGGTGTTCGCCTTCGGGATGAGCCGGAGTCATCCACTTCAACCTCCGACTTCAGCGGTTCCTACACGTTCGCTTCCATCCAGGCGTACCAGATTACCGAGCAGGGCCTGAACGCGGGTTTGACTCCCGCGCAAATCCAGGCCAATGGCGGAGGCGCAGCGCAGTTCTCGCTTACCGCCGGCAATCCTTTTGTTTCGGTGCCCTACATTGATGTTGAACCCTACGCGGAAGACGATTGGAAGGCGCGCCCCAACCTGACCGTAAGCGGCGGGCTACGCTTTGAAACGCAGGACCACATTCGCGACCACGCCGATTTTGCTCCGCGCCTCGGGTTTGCGTGGGGGCTGGGAAATGGCAAGTCCACCAGGACCGTGCTGCGGGGCGGATTCGGCATGTTCTACGACCGATACAGCGAAAGCTACGTGCTGAATACTTTGCGGTACAACGGCATCAACCAGGAACAATACACCATTCTCTCGCCCACGTTCTTCCCCAACATTCCGCCCGTCGCCACTCTGGCGGCAAGCCTGGTTTCGCCCACGATTTATCAGACGGATCCTAATCTGCGCACGCCCTACACCATGCAGTCGGGAATCGGCCTCGAGCGGCAATTCACCAAGAAACTGACGGCCTCGATTACATATCTCAACACTCATGGCCTGCATCAACTGATCGTGCGCAATATCAACTCGCCCGACCCCGCCGATCCCGGCGACGTGGTGCCCAACCCCAGCATCTCAAACCTTTACCAATACGAGTCCGCGGGCCTCTACAACCAGAATCAGATGATCGCCAATTTCAATGTTCGCGGCTCCAAGATTTCCCTGTTCGGCTTCTATACTTTGAGTTTCGCGAATTCTAATTCCCTCGGCCCCGGCAATTTTCCCATGAATCAATATGACCTGAACGAGGATTACGGCCGCGCTGCTTACGACGTGCGCAACCGCGTGTTCCTGGGGGGAAGCTGGACTCTGCCCAAGGGATTCCAGGTTTTCCCATTCATGGTGGCGAACTCTGCCGCACCCTTCAATATCACAACCGGAGAAGAGCTGAACGGAGACACCGTCTTCAACCAGCGGCCCACGTTTGCTTCAAGCCTTTCGAATCCCGCCAACGTTATGGTCACTCGCTGGGGCAGATTCGACACCGTGCCTGTCCCCGGGGAAACTTATATTCCGCTCAACTATGGCGAGGGCTTTGGCCAATTCACGGCCAACCTTCGGCTGAGTAAAACGATCGGATTCGGCCGCGAAGGCAGTGGTTCGGGTGGAGGCGGGGGAGGCGGCGGAGGTGGTTATCACCCCCATGGCCTGGGCGGCGGGGGCCTGAGCAGCATGGGCAATAGCGGCGGCTCAATGTTTGGTGGAGGCGCTTCCACAAGCCATCGCTTCAACCTGACGTTCAGCATTTCGGCGCGCAACCTTTTCAACAACGCCAATGACGCCGCCCCTGTGGGCGTTTTGAGCTCGCCCTATTTCGGGCATCCGATTGCACTTGCCGGCGGCTTTTTCTCCAGCAACGCCGCGAACCGCAGAATCGATTTCCAGGTGCGGTTCAGCTTCTAGCATTTCGTCCATCGCTCTTCCAGGCAGGGCCGGTGCCCACTGCACCGCTCGGCCTGGCTTTCCTTTGATCCCATTCCCTCAGGAGATCAGCAGGCAATTGCGACGGCCTTTTGGGGCAGCCTCCTGCATAGTCGCGCCATCGGATATACTTCAGAACGTTAATATGAAGCACCATTTGGCCAGCAGCATTTCCTGCGGGAGTTTGGATCTTAAAGGCTTCCGCCGCATAATCCGAGCGAAGGACGTTCGCACTTTCCTGCTCGCTTCGTTGATCGTTCTCAATGGCGCGGAACTAGAATCATCCGCTGGAAATGGATCTCCAGTTCCGCCGTCGGTCATTCTGATATCCATTGACACCCTGCGGGCCGATCATCTAAGCGCTTACGGCTACTCGATAGTACGCACGCCGCACATCGATTCGTTCGCCGAGGGAGGCACGCTCTTCACTCGCGCCGAAGCTCAGGTCCC
>JASHTY010000537.1 GCA_030040315.1 Terriglobia bacterium
TCCTGCCCGTGGTCAAGCCAAGACGGGCCAGAATGGCCATGCCACACGGCGCTACTTTGCGCTAATTGCCGGAGCGAGCGGCGGAATTAGCGCGTAACCGGGCCGCGTCTGGTATTCGCGCAGATATTGACGATAGCTCGCGCTGCCCGGCGCGTGGTCGGCGGGGCCAGGCGGGTAATTCGACATGCTCCGGAACGGCATAGGCAGAACTGTCCAGGCAAAGGCGGTGTTGGGCTCGCCGTCCTTGGCGTAACCGCGCAGGTAGAGAAAATAATTCCGCTTCCATCCCGGCCTGAGCTGCGGCAGGGCGGCGGGGTTGAACTGCAACGTCATCTCATCGCCCGTTGCCATGGCCACCAATTCGTCATCCGGTTGACCCAGCAGTTGTTCCACTGCGCCGTAACGCGTGTAATTGCCGCGCAGCGGATTCCACGGCGCGGCGGTCATCAGGTTCTGATAACCGAACTCGTCGGGATTCACATGCTGCGGGTCGCTGGTGGGCGTCGAGAATCCGCGATAGTGAAGGTCGGCGCCGAGCATGGGCAGTTCAACAACGTCGGGATGCGCGCCATTTGGCCACGGCGCCAATTGTGTTTCATCCGTTGTGAAGAAAATCTGGTCCCAGTACGCGCACAGGTTCGTGACGATGCGCACGTGGTGGTCGCCGGTGGTGAATTTGCCGGTCAGTTCCACGCGCATGGTGCGATGCGTGCCGCTGGGCAGGCCCATACCCGGAATAACCGTCGTCCACTTGCCCGAGGCGTCGCGAACCTGCAGGTAAGGCGGGATCATCGTCAGGTCGCGGTCGTGCTCGAGGGCGCGCGAGCCGTTGGAGTCTGTCCAGAACACCCAGCCGTTCAGCCACAGACTGACTGAAGAATTCGCCGGGAATTCACCGAGGTCAAGGGTGAGCGAGTGCGTTTCCGCCATCCCCAGAATGCGGTTGTGGGCGAAGTCCGTGGGGAAGCGGCCGTCCTGTTTTAAAATCAAGGGCAGCACGTCATGCCGGTGGTCGTCGACGGCGGAAACGGGGAAGCGCTTGTTGCGCACTGCATAGAGCGGCGCAGGGCCGGGCGCCGAGGAATAAATTTCGTTGGAATAGATCTCCGCATCGGCAGGGTGATCCACCGCCACAAGCTTGACCTGATCGAAGAAGTCGGCCTCGCGCATCTCGTCGGTCAACTGAACCACGAACTTGCCGTTGGAATTCTGAACCCAATCGGGCAGGCGCACGAACTCTTCCGGATAGGGCTTGGTGTAGGTGCCATCGGGAGCCAGTTCGCCCAGCGGGCTCATGCCCAGCACGTCCGTGACGTAGACGAATTTCTTTCCATCCCACGCGTAAAGGAACGGGCAGGAACTCGCGAGACGCTCAGCCTCGCGAACCTCAAACAGTTTATCCGTCGGCACATCGATCCAGTTCTGGACAACCGCATTCGGCCAGGTGACGCGAAGCACGTCGAGCTTTGAAACGTCGCCGGTAAATACCCGAAAGGGGCTGCGCGTCACCAATACCTTCTGATAATAATTCCCCGCCTTCAATTCCACCACGCTGCCAATGCCCTGCGTGTTGCTCTTCATACCGGTCATTTTGATGTCGATCCAATGCCCCGGCGGGCCCGACTTTTCGAAGATTCGCGCCTGCCCCTGTGATGTCGTCTCGATAATATCGACTTTGCCCGGATCCTCCCGCCAATCGGGAGTAAGCGCTGCCGCGGTCATCCCGCCGGCCAACTGCCATGTGACGATGACATCGTGGGAATCGTTGGAACCGTACTTCATCATCGGAGTGCCGCTGGCATCGGCGGCAAGAAGCTCAGGAGTGGCATCGGATGCCAAGTCCGCGAGTGCTCGCGGCCGGGCGATTGGCCCAAATGTACCATCCTGCTGATTGAGGAGCGTTTGCCTGTCATGCCTGGTCCGGACGGCCAAATCAAAAAAGCCGTCGTGATTGAAGTCACCCGCCTGCGCATCAAGCACCACGGTGTTGGCGAGCGCCGCGAGCGGCTTCTCAACGAATTTATCCTCGCCCCGATTTTCATAAAGCAGCGGCGGACCGTCGTCGCGGAACAGAAACAGGTCGTTGTATCCGTGGTTTTCAAAGTCCGCGAACACCGCGCCGAGCATTCTGCCGCGCGCGGATTCCAGGCCGGTTGACCTGGTGATTTCCGTGAATGTGCCATCCCCGTTATTGCGATAGAAGTGGGTTGGAGCGCCGGCAAAATCATTGGGAAAATTAAACTGGTCCTTCTGGGGAGGAATGCTCAGGTTTGTGTAAGCGGTGATGACCAGATCCAGAAACCCGTCATCATCCGCATCGAATAGCACCGCGCGGCTGTCAATTTCACCAGGCTGCGGTTTGATCCCTACCTTTTCCGTGATGTCATGAAACTCCGCACCGGAGTACTGATAGACCTTCACCCCGTTGAGGCCGGCGACGAACAGACTCATCTTGCCGCTATTGTCAAAGTCTGCGAAGGTTGCGGAGATGCTTCCTTTGGGGCCGGTCATGCCCGTCTTTTCCGTTACGTCAACGAATCCGCTCACGCCGTCGTTGTGGAACAGATGGTTTCCGCCCGAGGGCTCGACCACGTACACATCGGGAAAGCCGTCGTTGTCATAATCGCCCACGGTGATCGATGCGTGGAAAAGGAGCAGCAGGTTCTTAACGGCGAAGTCGAGTGAATATGCGGAAGCCTTGATGGACATGCTCGGATCGAACGATGGCGCGGTTGACGCAGGCAGAACCAGGCCAAGCGGCTGGGGCAACTCGGCGAAGGTTATAGGCTTCTCGGCAGGGGCGTGCGCGGTTTCCATGGGCGGGACAGGCGGCAATTCGATGGTCCCATATTTTCCCGATTCAAGCGCGCGGTCCTGCAAGGAAATATTGGGCACACGATTGCGCACAGCTTCCCAGCGCTTCAATTCCTGCTGCGCTTCAACCTGGCGCTTCAGCCGGGCGAGCGAAGTGAATGTGCGATAGAGCGCGGCAACATAAAAATTCTGGCCGCGGCCGAAGCCCATGGCGGTGACGCGGCGATAGGCGTCCAGACATTCATCGGTCTTCCGTTCGGCGCAATAGACCGCACCTAGGTTGAACCACGTGGCAGGGTCGTCCGAGTCGACCGCGGCGACGTGCTTTAGCGCGGCTTCCGCATCGGGATAGCGCAGGGCACGTTTCGCAAGGATTCCGAGATTGAATTCTGTGGCGGTGGAGTGGGGGTCCATTTGCCGGGCGGTGGTCATCTCGCCCAGCGCCGCGTCCAGATTGTCTGCCTCCATCAAGGCCATGCCGAGGTTCAGGTGGTCGGTGGCGGTCGCATTCCCCGAGGCCACCACGCGTTGAAATTGTTCGACGGCCTCAGCATACTTGCCCTGTTCGAAGTAAGCCTTGCCGACGCTGCGGGCGGTTTGCAGCGGGGCCGAAGAGGTCTGTTCGGCATATCGCATCTGCGCAAGCGCAGCCAGCGCCGCGAGAGCCAAAGCCATACTGCCTGTCCACTTTAAAAGTGATCCCCGGCTCATCCGCAACATTCTCTCGCAGAATACCGAATTGCGCTTGGGGAATTAACGGTTTCCAAGAGCGGCTTGAAAAACCTGCACCACAGAGCGCACAGAGGATTACAGAGGAATTTGTCTCTGTGAACCTCTGTGAACTCTGTGGTGACGGCTTTTTTGCACATGCAGCAGACCGCAGCGAGAACCTAGTACTAAAGGGCCATACACTCCCTCGGGCACAACGTCGATACTTCCGGGCAGGAGAGCCCCTGTGGACGAAGAGGTAAAACCCCAACCTTCAGTCGAGCCGCCCAACCCGACGGAAGACGAAGTGGTGAGGGCGCTGACGGAAATTGACGAGGCGAGCAACAGGCCCCAGTCAGCCACCAGCGCTACGCCCGATGTCCCGCCTACGCAACCCTTGTGGACTTCGAGCCCGGCGACCATTGGGATATTTTCCGTCGCAATGTGTGCGGCCATCGGCCTGCTGGCCTGGGGAATCCAGCGCGCAGTCAGGGGAGTTTTTTCATCCACCACGCAGTCGGGAGGCCAATCGGGAAGAAGCCCCGTCGACGCGGGGAAACAGGCCGAAGCCGAGACCCTGCTGGCGCGCGTTGCGGCAGGCGACAGTGCAGCCGCAAATGAGGTTCTAAGCAAAGCGGAGAGCTGGACCGGCAGGACGCGGCCCACGGCGAAAACCGATCAATCCATCGGCACAAGCATCAACCTGAAGGACGAAAATTTGCGCGCCTCGGCCCTCCAAGCGCAACTCGCCCTGAATAACATTTCGATTGATGTGAAGGGTTTCAATCGGCTGGAGCAGGCCTCATCGAACCCCGCGCAGCGTGCCTGGGCGCTGTGGCTGCTTGGGGCGCTGGGAAATCGCGGGGTCGATCCGGACCACGCGGCGAAAATTATCGAATCGTACCTGAACGACCCAAGCGTGACGGTACGGTCAAATGCGGTCATCGGGCTTGCATTGCTTGGCACCGACGAAACCATTCCCATGCTTCTCGACCGCTTCCGCAACGACCCCTCACCCACCGTGCAGGAACTGGCGGCGTGCGGAATCTCCGAATCCGGAATGTACACGCATCAACAGCGCATGGCAGCCGCCGCAACGCTGATTGGCTGGCTCCATGATTCGCTGCTGAGTGCGCAGCAGCGCAACTGGACCGTGCAGGCACTGCATGACATTTCCGGCCAAAACCTGGGTGCCGGCTCCGCCGCCTGGCGGAACTAGTACGATGCCCAGCGCTGAATTCTCCCATGCCTGAAGCTGCCGGTCACTCAGGCCTATTAATGGATAAAAACCTTTGATTGCGGTCAAAAATTTACTGAATTCGCCTCCGTCCGGAAAATCCCGAAGTCAGAAGGCGGGCTGATGTATAATGTTCCGCTTGGGGTTGTGGCATCAGCAGCACGCGTCGCCACGACGCCC
>JASHTY010000538.1 GCA_030040315.1 Terriglobia bacterium
ATAAAGTAGCAGAGCTTTCCATCGCGAACCGCTTTTCCAATTATCCGCGCGACGAGGGCAGCCGAGGTGGCGACAAAAAATCTGCCCGGCTCCGCGAGGATCTGCATGTCGCGTGGGAACAGCCTGTCAATCTCCGCGTTGATCATTCTGGCCAGCCGGCTGAAAGGCTTGACATGCCGGTCGTAGGCGACCGGAAAGCCACCGCCCATGTCTAGAATCTTGATCTGATGACCCCGTGCGTTCGCCTCTTGCAACACTGCTGCCGCAATATTAAGCGCTTGAACGAAGTTGTCGAAGTTGGCGCACTGGCTGCCCACGTGAAAGCTTAGCCCCTCGACCTCCAGTCCGATATCGAATGCAGCGCCGATCAGCTCCACGGCTTCCCCTGGGTCACAGCCGAATTTGGACGACAGCTCCACCATTGACCCCGTGTTGGGTACTCGCAAGCGCAGGACCACGCCCGCATGGGGGGCGTGTTGCTTGATTTTCAGCAGCTCATTGCGATTGTCGTAGGTAACGAGGGGTTTATAGCGGTCAAGTGCCTGAAGTGTCTCCTTGGGCTTGGTGGGATTGGCGAAAATGATTTTGTCCCAGATAAAGTCTTGCTGGGCCTTCGCCGCAAGATGCTTGATGTTTTCATAGACCAGCATGAACTCCGGAAGCGAGGCTACATCGAAGCTGGCGCCCGCGGCAAACAACGTGCGCACGATCTCGGGCGCCGGATTCGCTTTCACCGCGTAATACGCCTGAACTCGGGGAAGATGCTTCTTAAATTGCGCGTAGTTCCGGCGAATGATCGCGTGGTCGATCACCAACACGGGCGTCCCGCGTTGCGCGGCGATGGCTTGCAGTTGCCGGGTTGAAGCCACTTGCCCCCCTCTCGTCCCGCATTAATCAAGGATAGGATCAGTGCCATCGATCATTTTCACTTTGTTGTGCGTGAAGTACTCTTTGGTCAACGCCTTCATCATTTGTCCGCGATGGTCGTAAAGCCGGCGCAATTTCCGCCGGGGGTGCCGGGCGAGCGCGTAGTGCGTGAGAATCGGCATGGCAATGGTCGTATCCGTGTAGCAAACCACGGCATCCGGCAGGCGGTCAGGATCCACTTTTCCCCAACTCACGGCTTCGCTGGGTGTCGCCCCGCTCAGTCCGCCCGTGTCCGGGCGCGCGTCGGTTACCTGAAGGAAATAATCCTGCCCGAATTCCTTGATCCGCAGCACCTCCTGAATCTGCGGTTCCGTCTGGAGCATGAAGTTCTTGGGGCTCCCGCCGCCCCATAGAACGGCGGCGCTCTTGCCTCCGGCCCGTTTTGCCGCAAGAACGTAAGCGGTTGTCTCGTTCACGTCAATCGAGGGATTCACACGCAGCTTGTTGCCACGCAATTCCACGCCCGCCACGTTCATCCCAATCGTCGAGTCGCCCGGCGATGAGGTGTAGCAGGGCACCCCGGCGCGATAGGCCGCAGCCAGCACCGAGACGTCCTTCAGGCCCGCTTTGCGCTCCCATTCGTCTGCATACTTGCCCAGCAGATGGTGCAGTTCGCCGGAACCCATTTCCTTCTGGAATTCGGGTTGAATCAAGATGCTACGCAGGATTTCGTCCGTGGCCATCAGGCAATCGCTGTAACCGATCAAAACGTCGTACACGCGCACGATGTCGTTGTCGCGCAGCTCCGTGTCGTCCATTTTGAAGTCGCCCACTCGCACCGGATAGTTCAAAGCAAAATGCATATCGTGATACAAATTGGCGCCGGTCGAGACAATCCAGTCAACAAATCCGGCTTTGATCAGGGGAACGATCGAGGAGCACCCGAGGCCGGCCGGTGTAAGTGCTCCCGATAAACTCATACCGATCGTCACGTCTGGCTCCAGCATCTTTTCCGCGAAAAGCTTGCAGCCCTCTTTAAGCCGGGCGGAGTTATAGGCAAGAAACACGTTGTCCACGATGTCAGGAAGCTTTTCTTTACCAGTCAAATTCTTCGGGAGAATCCGCTGTCCGGCGAGGTAGCGGTCGCGGTTCGGGCACGTTTTTCTTTTCAGCCAATCCGGCATTTCCGCCAGCTCTTCGCGATTACGATGGTGTGACCGTTCTGTTCTAGCCATAATGGATTGAATTCCTCCGTTGAGTACAATGAGTGGCGCCTGCGTTGAAATCGGATGACGAGACGAATTAGACTAGCACACCGAGACAAACGGCGAAAGCACGCAGAGCGCCAGAGTTCGAACTTCAGAATAACCACAATGAAAAAATCGAACCGCACCCCCCTCTCAATGAGCTTTTCGATGCCCGCTGAATGGGACCGCCATGAGGCAACGTGGCTGGCGTGGCCGCACAATCCCACCGACTGGCCGGGCAAGCTTGACACTATTTATTGGGTGTACGGCGAAATGGTGCGCAAAATCTCGCCTGGCGAGCGCATTCGGATGCTGGTGAACTCAGCGGGTGGCGAGAAAATCGCCCGGCGCCACCTGAAGCGTGCGGGAGCGGACCCGGCGCGCGTTGATTTCATCCGGCACCCGACCAACCGCGGTTGGATGCGCGACAGCGGGCCCATTTTTGTTCGGCGCCAGCGGAACAGAAGGTCCGAGACTGCCATCGTCCATTTCCACTTCAACGCCTGGGCCAAGTATTCTGACTGGAAGAAAGATCGCCGGGTGCCGGAAGTTGCGGCCAGACACCTCTCCAAGCGCCTCTTCGACGCTCGTATCGGCAATCGTGATTTCGTCCTGGAAGGCGGAGGTATCGAAGTCAACGGTCAGGGAACATTGCTGACGACCGAAGAGTGCTATTTGCAACAGGAAGTGCAGGTCCGGAATCCTGGGCTCGACCGGGCGGCATTTGAAAATGCGCTCAAAGAATACCTTGGAGTGACCAATGTCTTCTGGCTTGCGGCGGGGCCGGTGGGGGACGATACACACGGCCACATCGACGACATCTGCCGGTTCGTCGATGCAAAGACGCTGGTTCTAGTTAAGGAGGAGAATTCCAAAGACGTCAACTATCTGCCGCTGAGCGAAAACTGGGACCGCATTCAGGACTTTCGCCTGGAGGACGGTTCCAAGCCAGAGGTGATTGCCCTACCGATGCCCAGCCCGATCTTTTTCGATGGTAACCGGCTACCCGCAAGTTATGCCAATTTCTATATCTCGAACCATGCCGTGCTGGTGCCAACTTTCAACGATCCCAAAGACCGCATAGCGCTCGGAATCCTTGGCGAATTATTCAAAGATCGCATGGTCGTGGGTATTCATGCCGTGGATTTGGTGCTGGGCTTTGGCACGCTCCACTGCCTGACACAGCAAGAGCCCGCATAAGAATAACGGCTCACGGCCCTTGCAGATCCCAGGGGGCCTGCTTTCGCGTTATTCGTCGATGCCCAGCAAAATGGAGGCTGAAAGCACGGTGGTCCAAAGACCGCGCTTGTCGCCAATTGCCGATTGCGTCACGTGCAGCGTGCGGACGATTTTGTTGGAAATCTGGTAGATCTCTTTCTTCTCATTCCAGCTTCGGTCGGGATCGAATTCCACGCCCAGCGTCGTCGCGAGCATTTCCGCAGCGAGCTCTTCCGCGTATTCCCCCGCTACTTCTTCTGTTTCACCGAAGGAATGATGCTCGGAGAGATAGCCAAATGTGTTTCTGTCGCTGGGAATGGCCACACCCACGGAAGCGGCGATCAGGCGGTGCGGCTCGCGCGTGGAGTTTTCGCTCATCACTACGAACGTTACCTGGCCGGGTTTCATCTCCTTGACGCCTTCGGCGCGAGGAATCAACTTGCATCGGGGAGGAAAAATGCTCGAAACGCGCACGAGATTGCACGCGGCAATCCCCGCGGAGCGCAGTGCCAACTCAAAACTGGTCAGCTTTTCGCGGTGCTTTCCTACACCTTTAGTCAGGAACATCCGCTTGGCTACGAACATTCCACTTCCTGCTTTCTCCGGGGTGAAGGGGTTTTAGAGATCGCCTTCCAAGCGCGTTCCAATCCGACCCCGGGAATTGAGTCTCCGCTATCGTACGGGAAGTTGGTACCGTAGCAAAAATTTCCGAAAAGTGTCAATGGGTTTTTCTCCACATAAGCATCGGTAAGTGCAAGTCGCGGTCAACCACACGCATCGATTTTCTCCTGAAGGTATAAAGGTTTCATAAGCAAGATTCACGGCTGAAATGCTAGAGTAGAGGCTTTTTCGCGCTCTTCGGGCTTGACTAAATTCCACGCGCAAGATATGTTGACGCTTCATTTCAGCAATCAACCGCACTAGTTTTCCTGATAAGCAGAAGAAAACTACGTTATGGAGGAACAATGAATCCGAAAGCAGTACTGGAATTTGCAGGAGCCAACAACGTGAAGATTGTGGATCTTCGCTTCACGGACCTGCCGGGGCTGTGGCAGCACGTCTCCTACCCCATTCACGAGCTGGAGGAGTCTTCGTTTGAAGAAGGGTTTGGAATGGACGGCTCAAGCATCCGGGGGTGGGCCGCGATCCATGAAAGCGACATGCTTCTGATCCCCGATCCGAGTTGGTACACACTCGATCCTTTTGCCGACACACCTACACTGGTGCTCATCTGCGATGCCGTGGACCCCATCACCAAGCAGCGCTACGTGCGCGATCCTCGCAATGTCGCGAAAAAGGCTGAGACCTATCTCGCCTACACGGGAATTGCCGACAAGGCCTACTTCGGCGCTGAGGCGGAATTCTTCATCTTCGATAATATCCGCTTCGATCAAGCCCAGAATTTTGGTTTCTACTTCATTGACGCGGAAGAAGGCCGCTGGAATTCCGGCCGCGAGAAGGACAACCTTGGCTACCGTCCGCGCTACAAGGAAGGTTACTTTCCTGCACCTCCCACCGATCACTACCAGGACCTGCGGAGCGAGATGGTGCAGACCATGGAGAAGTGCGGGCTCGACATCGAGTGCCACCATCATGAAGTGGCCACCGGCGGGCAGTGCGAAATCGACCAGCGCTTCAATTCGCTGGTCAAATCCGCGGATGGAATGATGATCTACAAGTACATCATCCGCAACGTGGCATATCAGTATGGAAAGAGCGTGACCTTCATGCCCAAACCGCTCTATCAGGATAACGGTTCCGGCATGCACACTCACCAGAGCTTGTGGAAGGACGGCAAGCCGCTCTTCGCCGGGGATCGCTATGCCGGCTTGAGCCAGATCGCGCTGTATTACATCGGCGGACTGCTGAAGCATTCGAAGGCGCTGGCGGCCTTGATTGCCCCCACCACGAACTCCTACAAACGTCTGGTGCCGGGCTTTGAGGCGCCCGTGAACCTCGCGTACTCGCGCCGAAATCGCAGCGCGGCCTGCCGCATCCCCATGTACTCGGCAAACCCCAAGGCAAAGCGCGTGGAATACCGCCCGCCCGATCCTTCCTGCAATCCCTACCTTGCTTTCGCAGCCATGATGATGGCGGGACTGGACGGCGTGGAAAACAAGATTGATCCGGGCGAGCCACTCGACAAGGACATTTACGATCTCGGACCGGAGGAGATGAAGTCCGTCCCCTCCATGCCCGGGTCGCTGGAAGAATCACTGCACGCCCTCGAGAAGGACCACGACTTCCTGCTGAAAGGCGACGTGTTCAGCGAAGAGATGCTCGAGACCTGGATCGAGTACAAGATGAAGAACGAAGTGCAGGCCGTCAACACCCGCCCGCACCCCTATGAGTTCGCGCTGTATTACGATATTTAGACGATGCAATTCCAGAAATGCCCGCGACGAGCTTGCTTTTAGCTCAGGTGCTTGCCGCTGGTGAAAGATATGGCCGCCAAGGCGATAAAGGCCGCTTTGGCGGCCATTGCTCTTTAGGTCCCTGGCGATTTGTGGGAAGATGACTTGGTCAAGACGTGTTCAAGGCCGGCACTTGACCTCCTTCGACGGAAAATGACTAAGCTGGAATTGGAAAAAGCGTTTAATCGGCTGGGGCAACTCCTGAGGGAGAGAGGGGTGACGGGCGAGATCGCTGTCTTTGGCGGCGCTGCGATCGTGCTGGGGTTTGATTTCCGGTCCGCGACACAAGATGTGGATGCCATGATTACTCAAGGTCACGGGGAAGTGGTCAAAGCTCAGGAAGTGGTGGCCACTGAGCTTCAGCTTCCGCCAAATTGGCTGAATGAACAGGGCACGAGCTATCTTTCCAAGCACAAGGACTTCGAGCTCTTCAGAACCTACCCATCCGAGTGCCAGTTCGGGCTTCGGGTTCTTACCGCCAATGGACGCTATCTCCTGGCCATGCGACTCTTATCACTGCGGCATTTTGGCCATGATGTTCAGGATATAGTCCGCCTTTCACGGCAGCTTAGAATCACGACGGATGAGGATCTCCTGCAGTTGTTGAGACAATACTATCCCGATGAGCAGCTCGCGCCCGAGAAGGTGGCCGAGATTCGGAGCATTGCGAGGGAAATCCGTGCGCCCCATCACCCTTAAAGAGGCCGTAACGCGCAGCCTTGAAGGTTATGGATTTGTCGACGCGATCAGTGAATTCCTGGATGAGTTCTACGTGCGCGGACATTCCGAGCGGCAACGAATGATTGAGGAGGAGCCCGCATTGACGGGGAAAGCTTTCCAAGACGCGTACGTGGGCGCCGTGGGCGAGCATCTGGCCAGGCGCTGGGGCCTGGAGATTCCCGCATGGGTCGAGTTCCCGAGGCGGTTCCTTGACCAACCCCATTTCCCGGAGTTTATGGAGCTCGCCAAGCCGGTGTTCATCCGCGACAGCCCGATCGCCTTTCGCCGCCGCCTGATCTTCACTGAAGCCGAACCACTCCGGCGGGCGCGTTTCCCGAAGGACAGCTAGTAAGTTCAAAGCTGTCAACTCCCCTCCGCGGCCGAAGCGCTGCGCCCCAACTTGCCCTCTGCAGACCACGGACAAGGGATTTGGGACACGTTATAATCTTGTGAATGCGCCCGGAGTTTGCGGCACTACATTTCGAAGATCTTGTCAAAGCTGCCGGCAACGTCGAGCGCTTGGAAGGACAGTTGGCGCCGAAGCTGATGACGCCACTGGCTTCCCTGCTTTCGCACTCGCCGGACCCTGATGGCGCGCTCAACCTTCTGGAGCGCTACGCTCAGGGGGCGCCCCCGCAGGTTCTGGCGGAACTGGCGCGGCATCCTGCCGCCCTCTCTTACCTGGTGGCCATTTTCGGCTACAGCGGGTATCTGGCGGAGACACTCCTTTCTGAGCCGCAGCTTGTGGTTCAATTCGCGCGGGACCGCAATTTCACCAAGCTGAAATCCAAGGAAGACCTGATGCAGGACTTCGCACGCTTTTCCACCACCAACCCCGACCCGTGGCTGGCGGCATTGCTCGCGCGCTTCAAGCGGCGGAATTACCTTCGCATCGTGCTGAAGGACGTGCTGGGCCTTTCGACACTGGGCGAGACGACGCTGGAGCTTTCCATGCTTGCCGACATAATCCTTTCGGACGTCTACCAGTATTGCGATCGCGAGCTCGAAAAGCGTTACGGGCAGCCTCAATACCGGGACGCGCAGGGACGCATTGTGCGCGCCGGCTTCAGCATCGTTTCCCTCGGCAAGCTGGGTGGAAACGAATTGAACTACAACTCCGATATCGATCTGTTCTTTCTCTATTCCCACGACGGTGAAACCGCCGGTGGCAACGAACGTGAATCCTCGACTACCAATAAGGAATACTTCGTGAACGTGGCGCGCGCCATCACGCGGACCATTACGCAAACGACTTCGCAGGGCGAGGTATTTCGCGTGGATTTGCGGCTGCGCCCGGAAGGCGAACAGGGCGATTTGGCGATTTCACTCAAGTCCGCGCAAGAGTACTACGAGCACCGAGCGCGTGACTGGGAATTGCAGATGCTCATCAAGGCCCGGCATTCCGCCGGCGACGCTCGCCTGACGCGGGACTTCCTGCGCGGTGTGGAGGAGTACGTCTATCGCTCGCCGGGGGACTTTGTCGCCGTGGAAAGCGTGCTCCTGACGCGTGAAAGGATCTCGAAGAAGCTGCGCGAAAGCCGAGGTCAGGCGATCGACGTCAAGCGCCATCGCGGCGGGATACGCGACATCGAGTTTCTGGTGCAATGCCTGCAGCGCCTGCACGGATTGCAGGACCACTGGGTGCGTTCGGGCGGAACGCTCTTCGCCTTGCGCAAACTCAATGACAAGAGCTGGCTTTCCAATCGCGATTACGCTGCGCTGACTTCCGCCTATGAGTTCCTGCGCAAGATCGAGCACCGGGTCCAGATGGAGGCGGGCCAGCAAACGCACCGGTTGCCCACTTCCATAGATGCTCTCGACCGCCTTGGCCGCAGGACGGGCGTGGAACCCGCCGCCAACGAGCGTCCGGGGGAGGCGTTGTTGCGCAAAGTCCGCGAAGCCTTCACCGTGGTGGACGAAATCTACCAAAGGGTGATTCACCCTGCCGAGGCCGCCAAGCCCGGGAGCGCCTTCGAGCTCAAACCTGCCCTTACGATCTTCCCCGATTCCGGCCGCCTCACCTTTGATTCCGTCCTCGGTTTCCTGGATTCTCAGGCGCCGGAAGTTGCGCGCGTCGTTCGTAATGTTCCGCTTTCCGAAAGCGGGCGGCGCAACGCGATTCGATTACTTACGGCCATGGCCGGCTCGTCTGAAGGGTTTGCCCGGGCAAGCTCAAATCCCGCGTCGTTGCGCCGCGCGCTGGAAGTGACCGGCGCCAGCGCCTATCTTACTGACTTGCTGGCTCATCATCCTGAGGACCTGGATTTCCTCGACGCCGCTGAACGAATGCCGGCCGACGACGCAACCGCCGGGCAGTTGGACATGGGCCTGGAGTCGCAATCGATGCCCGTTCCTGATGCCTGGGCCTCCGACACCGGATTGGACTTGCGCGAGAAGATGGGCATTCTGCGACGGCAATATCGCTCAGGCCTTCTGAGGCTCGGCTCTGATGACCTGGTTGCCGGCGGCACAGCTTTCTCCATGTTGAAGCGCTGGACCGTTAACGCCGCGCGCTGTATCTCAAGCGCTCACGAGATCGCGCGCTCCAACTCAAGTAAGGAATGGATGCTTTCGAACGCTGCCCCCTTTATGGTTCTGGGACTGGGACGCCTGGGGCTGAGTGAATTTGACCTGGCCTCGGACGCCGACCTGTTCTTCGTCGCCGGGACGCAGGCCAGCCGCACTGACCTGGAATCCTGGACGCATCTCACGGAAAAGACCATTGAGGTGCTCTCCAGCTATACTCGCGACGGAACGGTGTTCCCTGTCGATACGCGCCTGCGTCCGCGCGGACAGGAGGGGGAGCTGGTGGTAACCCTGGATGGATTCCTCAACTACATCGCGGAAGCCGCGCAAGCGTGGGAGTTGCTCACTTATCTCAAGGCACATCCGTTGGCCGGTGATGCACACTTCGCTCAGGGCGCGGTGGATCGTCTTCAGGCCGCGATATTCCACCGGTTTTCCAGCGTCGAGGATTTTGAAGGGAAGCTGCACCAGATGAGGCGGCGATTGGAGCGTGAGGTCGTGGTGCCGGACAGCAACACCAAAACCGCACCGGGCGGATACTACGACGTGGACTTTGCCGTGTCCTATTTGCGCTTGCAACGCAGCATCAAGGCAGCACCGGGCGCAAACATGGTGGAGCAAATCGCGGCGTTGCGGGCAGCAGGCGCTCTTTCCACGGAGGATTCTGCGGCCTTGACCGAAGGCGCCGGCTTCCTGCGCTCAGTGGATCACATTCTGCGACTGGTGACGGGCAAAGCTCCAAGCGCGTTGCCCGAAAGCGGCCCCCTTGCGGAAGCTGCCGAAAGTGTGGCACGGCGATGGAATCTCATCGCGGAAGGTGAGACGCTCGCCACGAAACTCCACGAAATCCAGCAGCAGCTCCGCTATGTCTATCGTCGCCTGGTCGGCTCGGAGTGAAATCGGTTTCCGGCCGTTGCTTCAAGCCGTGAAGCATGAGCTTCCGGTTACCAGTCGCGACGCCGTCCGCCACCGCCACCATGGCCTTGATGGCGGCCCCCGCCGCCTCCGCCGCCGCGGGGTCGCCCGCCGCCGCCCCCCATATCATTGCGCGGCGGGCGCGCTTCATTCACGGTTAATCGGCGGCCTTGCAGCGATTGCCCATTCAGACCGGCAATGGCGCGCTCCATGTCTTCGCCGTCCGCCAACTCAACAAATCCAAAGCCCCGCGACTGTCCCGTGGCTCTGTCGCGAATGACCACGGCCGAGGCTGCCTGAAAACCTGCGCTGCTGACGAACTCGTGGAGTTCGTTGTCTGTAACCTCGTGGGGAAGGTTCCCCACGAACAACTTCTGCGGCATGGGATGCTCCCGACGGCGAGACGGCCGCAAACCGCCGCCCTCGCCCTTTGAATTTACGACTCAATCTGCTTTCGGACCCTGGACCCCAGTGCCCCCGCGTCGCGTGGCAAGGGCGCTACAGCCTGCAGCAATCGGAAGACGCCGTCAGGGCTGAGACGCGCCGCACCAAAGAACCTCGATGGCACTCGCGGACCCCACGCCTTCGGCGCTTTTCGTCCGAGGGGGAGCGAGACCCGTGACACGCATTGGCAACCAAATCGGCCATGCCAATCCCCGCGGATTCCGCGAAGAGCAGCCGTGCCGCACTGGGCCGCCGTAAGAATCGAACTTTTGACAATGCCCTTAAGGGGAATAGCAATTTGCAAAGCAGGGATGATGTGCAAATACCTGAACCCCGCGTAATGCCGCGGGCCGCGAGAGCAGTTAGGGCCGAGACCGTGGGCTGCTGCGAGACGCTGCGGTATTACCAAACTGCGTGGGAATTCTAACACGCATTTGAGCGGTCAATATGAAAAAAGCAGTGAGGCCCTGGAACCGTAATGTCCTGGTTCTTGCTTAGACAACCGTTCTTGATCGCACCGCAAGGGAAGGGCGAAACTGAAATGCCTCGCCCTTCCGGGAGGGTAAGTTTTAAAAGACCGTCGCCTTCGCCAAACCGCTAGAACAGCAACTCGACGGAGAATTGCAGCTCGCGAGCTGGAAGCTGGTTGGTGATTCCTGAAGCGGGTTGGCCAAATCCCACGCCGGCACTGGTTCCGTTTCCATACGTGGCGCTATAGCCGACGAAATTGGCGTGGTTGAAAACGTTGAAGGCCTCCGCCCGCGCATTCAGCGCCATGCCTTCCTTGTGCAAATTGAACGACCGTTCAACAAAGGGTGCGAAATCGTAAATCGGCCGTCCGAGCCCGGTGTTGCGCCCGATGACTGCGCCATTGATCACCGGACGGTCCGTTTCCGCTCCGGTGTCTCCGCCGTTAGTCGAGCCCGTCGTGATGTTGTAAGGCAACCCGGACGCCAGCGAGGCGACGCCGCCCACACGGAACGCCAGCGGCGTTGTGTAGAGCCCGCTCAGCACAAAGCGATTCCTCTGGTCGAATATCGCGTTGCCGATTTCCGCCGCACCCGTCATCCTGGGGTCGTTGGGATTCTGGCTGGGAATGTCGGGGTCCACGTTATCGATGGCATGCGACCAGGTGTAGCTTGCGAGCATGGAGACGCCGTTCCTGAAGTGCCGGCTCAAGTTGGCGTCCAGAGCGTCATATTTCGCGAATCCGTCATTCACGTCGCTCTGAATCACACTGTAGGCCGGCTGCGGATTGGTAGCCTTGGTGGTGTTGCAGGTCATGCCTTCCTGGACGTACCAGTAAACCCAGTAGGGACGCGTGCAGTTGGCCGCCTGCGCGCTGCGCGTTTGTCCTTGTGCTGTGCGCACGAACGACGTGGGCGGGTCGACGTCCAGCGGCCGGTTGATGCGCAGCGTGTGCGAGCCGACATAATCGACGCTCAGCACCCAGCCCTGCTTCAGTTGGCGCTCCACGCCGATGGTCCACTGTTCCGTGTAAGGGCTCAGCAGCGCATTTTGATATCCCAGCAAAGTGGAAGTGGGGAAGTATGGGTTGAGGGAACTGCTTTCGCCGGGGCGCACGTAGAGGCTGAGCACAGGCGCAACGGCTCCGGCAGGAAACGCCGGCAGCGGCGCCGCGGAGATGCTGGATGGGAAGCCCACCTGTCCGGGTCCTGCCGTGTAGTTGAAAACCCCGGTGATTCCGCTGAGGGCGTAGTTGGCCGCGTTGTTATCCACAATCTGCGAGTAGTAGATTCCGAATCCCCCGCGCACCACCGTCTTCCCGTCGCCTTTCACGTTGTAGGCGAATCCGAATCTCGGCGCAAAGCCGCGGTCGAAATCGGTGAAAGTCTGCCGCTCGTAGCGCAAGCCGAGATTCAGCATCAGGTTGGGCCGTACCTTGTAATCGTCCTGAACGAACATTGACCAGAGGGTGTCATTCACCGTGTACTGCGCGTTGCCGTAGCTCTGCGTGTAAGACGCGACGTTGGCGATGTTGTCGAGGTAGGCGGAACTCTCGCACACATTCAGGGCCAGCGTGCAGGTGTTATAGGTGAACGAGCCCAGGTACAGGGGGCCGCCGAATTCTTTGCTGTTGCCTCCGTTGTGGGCCACAATCGCATCGCCGCCGAAAGTGATGTTGTGATGCGAGCGGCGCGCGGAGACTACATCGTTCGCTTCGTATTGGCGATTCATCAGCAGCGCGGATTGGGAAGTGCCGGAAGTGAATGTTCCGCCGCTCGAGACGGGAACCACGAATTGTGTGCCGTCAATCACCGGAATAAATTGTGTGATGGGCGAGGCGAGCTGAAATTGCAGGCGAAGATTATTGAGCAGCGTGGGACTGAGGACTGCCGTGTCGCCGACCAGCAAGTCATACACGTGCTTATTGAAGATGCGGTCGACGGTGGGCAGGCTGTTGCCGCCCACAATGCCGTTGGGGTTGGTGTCGAAGAACCGGTCCAGGTTTCCACGGAAGAACGCGTTGTTGCGGCCGGTGAACTCATGGTCCAACCGAACCATGCCCAGCCAGTCCTGGTAGTGGCCCACGAAATTCTCCGGCGCAATCGGTGAGGTTACCGGCGAGGTGCGGCTCTGCCAGCTATACTCGCTCTGCGCGAAGAATTGCGTTTTGCCGTTGTTGCCGACAGGGCCGGAGAGCCCTGCCGAGAACTGGCCCAGCGTGTCATTGGTTATCTGATTGCCGCTCGTGGCGTTGGCGGTGGTGAAGCCCGAAAGCCGCGCTTCCGTGTCCGAGGGCCGGCCCAGCGCCAGCACGCTGCCGTGAAATTGGTTTTCACCCCGCTGCGTCACGATGTTGATGACGCTTCCCGCGGTAAAGCCGTATTGAGCCGAAAAGGAGTTGGTGAGCACGTCCATTTCCTGCACGGTGTCCACGCCGAAGTTGGGAATGATGGTCTGGCGGCCCCAGGCGTCAATGGCGTTCGCCCCGTCCACCTCAAACCACGCCTGGCGCCGGCCTGTGCCATTGGTGGTGAACAGATCCTGGTTCATGAACACGTCGCCCTGGTTGATGGCAGGACGATTGGCGGAGTTGAGCAGGGGAAGATAGGTGATTCGGCGGTTGATCAGGGGTGTCGCTTCAATTTGCTGCTGGCCCAGCGTGTCGCCGAGCTCCGGACTGTCTGTGCGCACGCCTCCCGCTTCACCCGTGACAGTCACTTTGGTCTGGCCGCCGGTTACCGCGAGTTCCAGATTAATCTCAGCAGCGGTGCCGGCTGCCAATGTGATTTCGCTGACGTTTCGCTCCGCAAAGCCTTCCTTCTTCGCCGTCAGGCGATAGGCGCCGGAGATTGACAGCCCGGCAATTGAGAAGTCGCCTGAGGCGTCGGTCTGCGCGCTGCGTTTAACTTCTGTGGCGGAATTCGTGACGGTCACTTCCGCGCCGGCGATTGCCGCGCCGCTCGCGTCAGTAATGCGCCCGTTCAAAGAAGCTGTGTCCGGCGTTTGCCCCAGCAGTAAACCGCAACTCAGGATTGGGCTTAAGATGAGCGCGGCGATTGTTGTACGTCGATTCATCATTCCTCCGGTCTGCCCCCAAGCCTGCCCGGTTTACTTCGTCATTGCGTTCTGGTCTCAGATGTGTGGCGAACTGCCGGCCCGGAAACCACTCAAGTTGATCGTTTGCATCCCCATGGTTATTTAATGGAAAGTATAGATTGCCACATGATAAATTCCCGTCAAGGGGTTTTGGCGCTATCGGCCTCAGGTATGCCGAAGCGTTGGCGTATCAGGAATACGTAGTGAACTCCCGACGCCACGGTCAGGGCGGCTGTCACGTAAAGGAAGAACGTAACAAGCTCCATACTGATGTAGGGTACTCGCGCCCGGTGGCATACACCCGCAAACAAGGTCGCGATCTGTGCTGCTGTAGAAGCCTTTCCAACCAGGGAGGGATGAAATGGCCGATAGCCCGCCACCAATGAAATCACCGCCGCGGTTGTGAGGATAATGACATCGCGGCTGAGCACGATTACTGTCAGCCACCAGGGCAGCGCCCCGCGCAGGGACAGGGTGATATAACCCGTGGTCATCAAGATTTTATCGGCGATGGGATCGAGCGCAACGCCCAGCGCGCTTTCTTGTTTCAACCATCGGGCCAGCAGGCCGTCCAGAATGTCCGATACGGCCGCGGCCGTCAGCACCACCAGCGCTCCGCGATAGTTCCGGTCGAGGATCAGGATTGCGAACACGGGCACGAACAACAGGCGCAGAAGCGTGATCTGGTTCGAAGCTGTGAAGATGCGGGTGGACATGGTTTCTGATTGTATTCGTGGCACGGGCATCCTGCCCGTGACAGCGACACGGCCCGAAAGGCCGTGCCACATCACGCTACAAAGCGCGTGTCGCGCAGCTTCAGCCTGCGTTGCACACCCCGGCTTTCAAGCTCGCGCCGTGCGTCGGAGGCAATCCAGCGTGCGGCGCTTGAATCGAGGGCGTGAATTTCCACACATGCTTCAATGGCGGCACGATTCAGCAGCGAATTGCGTTTCCCGATCTGCCGCAGCGCCCAGTTCACACCTTTCTTCACCATGTTTCTGTCGTCGGTCGCCTGGCGTTTGATCAGCGGCAGGAATTTCAGAAATGCCTTGTCGCTCGCGGACTTGTCAGAAACCGCCAACCCGGCCATCAGGGCAAACGCCGCCCTCTTGACGAACTCTTCCCGCCGCGAACTCCACTCCACGCACTTGCGGTGGGCGAATCGGGTGTAGCGGAATAGGTTGATGCAGGCGCCGTCGCAGACTGCCCAATTGTCAAAATCCTTTGCCCAGCGGTTCATTTGCCGCGCGGAAACCTTCTCCGGATCCTCAACCATCGTGGCAAGGATTCGCGCCTCGTAGGTCTCCGACGCCCACAATTCCTGCGCCAGCGGGTGATCGTGCCCGATCTCGCGCGCCAGCTTTCCCAGCGCCGGAACCGACCAGCCACCGTAGACTTTCTTGGCAACAATGCCAAAGCGCGCCATGCCCTCAACATCCTGGGGGCTGGGCCGGGAAGCGAGAAGTTGGAGAATTTCGGAAGAGGTCATGTGAATTTCAACCCATGCGCACGGGCGGGAAGCCCGTGCCACGACAGATCAAACCCTCGGTAAATCAATCCTTGGCACCTCAATCCCCAGATATTGCTGGATCGTCAATCCCACCTTGGCGTGGAAACGCTGGCTGAGAGAGGGGATCGAACCGCTGGGCTCATCCACCATGATGCGTTCGACCCGCTGCATGGGGAAGAAAACCGTGGTCAGGCCGACGGCCGTTTCCTCCTGCTGAATGACCTGACGGATGAAATCGTCAAAAGCCTGCAGATCGATCCCCCGCACGGTGATGCCCTTCGGTTCCAGCATCACGAGTTGCCCCCACATTTTCTCCTTGGGTGAAACCAGGCTGACGATTACGATGCTGTTGATCTCCACGTGCACCTCACAAAATATTCCCTTGGCACTTAGCAACGGCGCTTCCCCGTTCAGGGGTAATGGAGAAATCCCTAATGCCCGTAGCGCAACTCGCCCGCTTCAATGCGAATGGGCAATTGATTTTGCCTGGGCGGAAGAGGGCACGTAGCATAGGGCGTAAAGGCGCACGGCGGATCGTAGGCTTTGTTGAAATCCAGCACGGTTTCGCCATTCGTCGGCATATCGGCGTACAGAAACCTGCCCGCCGGATAGGTTTCCTTTCCGGTGGTCTGATCCTTGAAAATCAGGAACAGCTCATTGTCCTCCGCCAGGGGATCGAGCCGGAGCTTCTGCCCCTTCAAGGTAAACTCCACGTA
>JASHTY010000539.1 GCA_030040315.1 Terriglobia bacterium
CGCTTGGCAAAATTCTGCTGCCGCCCGACAGACGTCAGTGGCCCTCTGCGGCACTCATCCAGCGTGCGAATCGCTACCGCCGCGTGGCCGGGTAGGGGATGGCACGAACCGCCGCGAAAGCATCACTGACTGGGCGCTGGAGCACTTTCGCGGGCACTACGGCGACAAGAAAATCACCAAGTGGGATATTTTCTACTACGTCTATGCGGTGCTTTATCATCCCGAATACCGCGAGAAATACGCCGAGAACCTGAAGCGCGAGTTGCCGCGCATCCCCCTGGTGGGTGGCACGGGCGTCCCGCCCGTGAAGGACCATGGGCAGGATGCCCATGCCACTTCCGCATTCTGGGCGTTTTCGAAGGCAGGGAAGGAACTGGCGCGCCTGCACATTGATTACGAGAAGCTGGAACCGTATCCACTGAAATTTATGGAGACGGGCTATGGAGTGCGGGAGCTTGCTCCCGCTGTCTCTCCGCCGAAGCAAGCTTCGGCGGGCAAAGCGGTGGCGAGCCGCCGCACTCCAAAACCGCCGGCCGCTACAATCCCACTTTCGTATCGAGTGGAAGATAAAATGCGCTTGTCAAAAGACCGCCGCTCGCTGAGGGTGAACGATTCACTCACCCTCGGCGGCATTCCGCCCGAGGCGTTTGAATACCGCCTGGGCAATCGCAGCGCGCTGGAATGGGTGATCGACCAATACCAGGTGACGGAAGACAAGCACAGTGGCATCCGCTCCAACCCCAACCGCGCCGACGATCCGGAATACATTGTGCGGCTGGTGGGGCAGGTGGTTCACGTTAGCTTGGAGACTGTCAGAATCGTGAAGTCCCTTCCAGATGTTAATAGCCCCGAACGGGCTAAATAACAAAGCCCAGGCCAACGGCCTGGGTGACAGGAGGCCCTTCATTTGAGAAGCGAAGCCCTGAAGGGGCGCCCTATTCCGCCCTTACAGGGCTTGGGCAACCTTACGCAATTCATTCACCCAGGCCGTTGGTCTGGGCTTTGTTAGGACGCCCCTACGGGGCTGACTCAGGTTGTCTCGATTCGGCCTTCGGGGCTGATTGAGGACGCCCCCACAACAACGTTTGACAGTTTCAAACCCGCACTGTTAGCATGGAAAAGTTGCGCTTTGCCTCGGAATCCTATCGTATGGCTGGATCACACGCCGCCCCAGGATTGCGCAGTCATCGAGCAGAGGAAAGAATTGCCCGCCCAGTCCCCGTCGTCTAGCCCGGCCTAGGACATCGCCCTTTCACGGCGGTAACACGGGTTCAAATCCCGTCGGGGACGCCAAATCATTCTGGAGGTCTTGGAGCCGGCCTCCCGGGTGGCCTGGCAGAAGGCAGGTTTTGCATGATTAAGGACAGAGCGTACTGGGAAGCGTGGGAGGCGCAGGGCCCGCTGGCGGCTCCCCCGGATTTTCATCGAAACCTGCGCCTGCTTGAAGAGATGCATTCCCACGTGCGCTCCCTGGGCGTGCTCTCTCCCCACGCTCCTCTTGAGGGCCTGGATGTTAAAATCCGCGTAGCAAAAGTGCTGAATGCTAGCGCCGCTTCTGGAAAAAATAGCTCTGGGGCTTGAACGCCTCGCCATCCCTTACATGGTGATTGGCGGTCAAGCCGTACTCCTCTACGGCGAACCGCGCTTCACGAATGACATTGACGTCACTGTAGGGGCGGGCGTCGAGCGACTTCCTGGAATCCTTAACTGGGCCCATGACCAAGGCTGGAAAGTTCTTGTGGAATCGCCCGAAGAGTTTGTTCAGCGGACGATGGTGCTGCCCTGCCTTGACCCGGAGAGCGGGATTCGCATCGATTTCATCTTCTCAAATTCAATCTACGAACGCCAAGCACTTGAGCGGGTTCGCCGAGTCGAAGTCCGCAAGGCGCACGTGCGATTCGCCTCCCTGGAAGACCTGGTCATCCACAAAGTCGTTGCGGGCCGCCCTCGCGACATGGAAGATGTGCGAACCATTCTTTTGAAAAACCGGTATCCGGACATCGCCTACATTCGCCGCTGGCTTGATGAATTTGACGCCAGCCTGGGACTGGACTGCCGGCGCAAGTTTGATGAGTTTACGGACCAGGCGAAGTCATAGCACACGATAAGCGGAATTCCCATCGCCCTTTCACGGCGGTAACACGGGTTCAAATCCCGTCGGGGACGCCAACCGATACCGGAAAGTGCTCTCACCACAGAGACCACAGAGGTCCACAAGGAAAAGACTCCTTTGCGGTGCTCTGTTGTGACCTCCTTGATGAGAAAAAATCAGCGGCGTTTGAGTTCACTGCTGCTGTGAAAGAGCCAGGACGGCGTAGGCGGTGGCGGCGTCACCCATGAATTTGCCGATGTCGGTGGATAAATCGCGCTGAACGTTCATCGAATACGCCGGCCACTGGCCGCCGGTTTGATCCTGGTTTTGGCGAAGCCAGTTGAGGGCGCGCTGCAACTGAGGACGCTCCGCCTCGGTTCCCGCCCATTCAAGAACCAGGGCGACCAGGGCCGTCGCGTAGCCGTCGCTGTGGGTTTCTTGCGGCGTATGGTCCAGGCGCTCCCAGGGCCGGATCAGCAGGGGCAGCCGGAAGCCGCCGTCGGCTTGTTGTGTACTCAGGGCTTCGGTGAGGATGGCTTTTTGCTCGGCGGATGTCAGCAAGCCGGGCATTTTCACCGAAGCGTCCACCAGCATCAGGCGGTTCAGCAGGCTTTGTTGGGCTCGCTCGCGCGACAGATAATCCTTCAGCATTTGGATGGATTCCTGGTCGTGCGCCTGCGTGGCGTAATCGCCCGGGGAATTTCCCACGGCCAGCGCCGCCAGCGCCGCGCCGTAATACACGGATTCGTTTTCCCACGGTGCCCGCTTGAGTTCGTCCCAGTTCCAGGCGCCACGCAGGTCGCCCGTCTTCACCTGCTCCGCCCACAAGTTGTCCAACGCCTGGCGCGCGTCAGGGCTCAGGGTGCCCGTGGGCGCGTCATAACTGACCAGAATCAGGGCGTTGAGAATTGACTCCGTGCCGCGCGCCTCCGCCCCCGAAGGCGCCATTTCTTTCCAATTCCGCACCCGCTTGGTCACGCTGCCCAGAAGCTGGCGCTCCGCCGTGGACATACCCTGTTCGCCCATCGCCGCACGCAGCGAGGGTCGCGCCAACGCGTAGGGCAGGGCCGTGTGGCAGGAGATGCAAAATGTTCCCTGGTCGCGCGCCGCCACTTTCCAGCCCTCCCACCAGACCATCCGCTGGTCCAGATAAGCCGCCGCGGCTTTCTGGTTCCAAGTGGCCGAGGTTGTGGAAGTAGCCGGTGGATTCTTCGCCGAAATGCCGGCACCCAGGCAAGCGCCAATTATGAAGAGGCCGAAAATTGCTGGTTTCATCTTACCTCCAACAGGAGATGCGAGGCCCAGCGGCACGCGGAACGAGAGGGCCTGTGTCGTCCTGCGATTGCGCCGCACCTTGGAGGATAAACTCAACTCCGGCGAGGAGCAACATGTATCAGCCCTCGCCAGTGTGGGTCAGCCGGAGTTTCCTGGGGCAGGGTTGCGGCCATTATTCCGCTGAACCGTTCTGAATCAGCAGGCCTCCGACGATGAGGAACGCCGCCGCGGTGCCAATCAGCTCATTGCCCACAAATACGCCGATGAAGGCCAAAGTCAATGCCGTTTCGACCAGAACTGCCGCGCCGCAGATTAAGACCAGGATTTTACGCAGCTT
>JASHTY010000540.1 GCA_030040315.1 Terriglobia bacterium
GAAAGTCCCAGCCCCCTTGCGGAGGAGTGCCTGAGCGATGTCTTCGCCTGAAACACAAGTCCCGGTGACTGAGTCCTCCTCGCGCAAACTGACCATGGTGGAAGCGCTGCGCGAAGCCTTGCGCGAGGAAATGCGACGCGACGAAAAGGTGATTCTGATCGGCGAGGACATCGGCGTCAAGGGTGGCTTTGGCGGAGCGTTTACGGTAACGCTCGGTTTGGCGGAGGAATTCGGGCACCGGCGGGTTATCGACACACCGATTTCCGAGGCGGCCATCGCGGGAGTCGCTGCCGGCGCTGCGGCGGGCGGCTTGCGCCCTGTGGCCGACGTTCAATACGGCGATTTTCTCTTCATCGCTATGGACCAACTCGCCAACCAGGCGGCCAAGCTGCGCTATATGTCCGGCGGCAAAATCTCCGTGCCCATGGTGATGCGCGCGCCGGTAGGCGCCACCACGCGCGGCTCGCAGCATGGGCAGTCACTCGAAGCTTTCTTCACCCACGTTCCGGGATTGAAGGTGGCGTGCCCTTCCAATCCTTACGACGGCAAGGGGCTTTTGAAGACCGCCATTCGCGACGATAATCCCGTTATTTTCTTTGAGCACAAGCTGCTCTATGGCAGCAAAGGCGCGCGCAAGGAAGCTGGAGGAATTGAGGTTCTTGGCCACGTTCCAGAGGAGGAGTACCTGATTCCCTTTGGCCAAGCCAAAATTGCCCGCCCCGGCCGCGACATCACCATCGTCGCAAACCTCTTGATGGTTCACCGCTCGCTGCAGGCCGCGAAAACTCTGTCCGAACGAGGAATCGAGGCGGAGGTGATCGATGTTCGAACCCTCGTTCCCTTCGACTGGGACGCCGTGGCGGATTCCGCGCGGCGAACTCGCAAGATGATGATCGTCGAAGAGGACAACCTGACCGGCGGCTGGGGTGCCGAAGTTGCTGCGCGAATTGGTGATGTGTGCTTTGGCCACCTGGACGCGCCCATTCGACGCGTCGCTGCGCCCGATACGCCGGTTCCCTTCGCCCCGATCATGGAGAGGTTCTACATTCCTTCGACGGAAACCATGGTGGCCACGGCAGAGGAACTGGTTTCGAATTATTGACACAGCTTTGCTCATCTGGCCAAAGGCGGATCTCCTGAATCGAAGGTGATCGGAATGAAAGTGTACCTGCTTAGTCTGCAACGAGTGGTCCTACAGATTCTCCTGTCCGTTGGAATCCTGCTGCTGGCGGGCCTGAATTCGATCCATGCCGCGGATTCAACTGCGCTCAGATACCGGGCGGCGGAAATCGATGAGCCGGGAATTCGCCTTACTTCCGGACTGACGATTTGCGATGAAGTCCTTTGGAAGGGCCGCTGGGTGAACCGCTATTGGCTCGCCACGGGATTCATCGAGCCGGAATTCCATCTTACTTCCGTGCTTGAGCAGCGCCAGGGCTTGCCCATCGATGGTTTTCAACTCGCGATTGAGGGTCAGGATTTGGGGGGGACCTGGAAATGGGTCAAAGCGGAGAAGTCGGAAGTTCACAATCCCGACGGCCTGCTTGTGACGCTTGAGCTGACCAGCACTGCGCGTCCCATCACAGTCAAAATCCACACACTGCTCTACGGCGGGCCGGTGATGGTGCGCTGGCTTGAGATCGTGAATACCGGTGCGAAGCCCACCGCTATCACCTCCGTATCACCGTGGTCCGGCATGATTTGGGATGCCACCGACGTGAAGGAGCGTTTCCCTCAGGGAGCGACCACTCCCTTCGAAGTTGGCTATGCCCAATACGAAACCTGGGGGCGCGAGGGCGCATGGAAGTTTGAACCCGTTGAAAACACCACAAAGACACTCGCAGGCACGCGGGGCAAATCCGGGTGGGGGCATCCCACTTTCTTTGCGCACAACAAGGTTACTGGCGAGTGGTTTGTCGCCTCGCTCGGTTCGAGCGGCAACTGGACGTATCAGGTTACGGGGCGGCAATTCCCGGATTCCGACCAGGACTTGCTTTTCTTCCGCATGGGGCCGAGCACTGTTGACCCGGCGCTGCGGGTCCTGGAGCCGGGCGAAACGGTGGAGACCCCGCGCACGCACGTGCTGTGCATGCGTGGGGATATCGACAGCGTGATCCAAGCCCTGCACCAGCACGTTCGCCATGAAGTTTTGCCCGCCCCCATTGCTGGCCGTGACATGCTGGTGGAGGCCAATCATCGCGGTTACATCGTCGACCACGAAAGCGAGCCGGGCATTGACCGGGAAATCGACTTGGCCGCAGCGGTTGGCGCGGAGTTGTTTGTGATTGACGCCGGCTGGTATGGTCCGGAGCCCAATCGGTGGGCCTCCAACGTGGGTGACTGGTATGCGGGCGCGTGGTTGCCGAATGACATCAATCCCATTCGCGAGCACGCGCGGCAAAAGGGCATGCTCTTCGGGTTGTGGGTTGAGATCGAAAGCATTGGCAGCGCCTCGAAATTACGCCAACAACATCCCGACTGGATTTTGACGCGCGACGGCAAACCTGTCGCCAACGGCCGCCAGCTCGATGTCTCGAATCCTGCTGTCGCTGCATGGATGGAGTCGGAGATTGTCCGCATCATCAGGAAGTACGATCTAGACCTCTTCCGTCTCGATTACAACACCACCGTGGAGGCAGGCGGGAACCGAATGCGCGATGGTTTCCTGGAGAACACGGAGTGGCGACATGTGGATGCACTTTACGCCATGTTCGACCGGCTGCACCGGCAGTTCCCACACGTGATTTTCCAGAACTGCGCGGGCGGCGGGGGAAGGCTCGACCTGGGAATTATGGAGCGGTTTCAGGATACGGAAATTTCCGACTGGATGCGCGCGCCCAGAAGTTTGAAGATTGTCAACGGCATGACCTGGATCCTGCCACCGGAAATTCTGCTTCGGAGCTTTGGGACGGAAACCGGGGGAGTCCCCTCCGACGCGGACCTGGTAACTCAATTGCGCGCCACCACCATGGTCCTGCCCATCTTACGCGGCCTGAGCCCGTCAGCGGAGGAATTCAATCCTCTTCTTAAAGAAGAGACCATACGGCAGTTGGATCTTTACAAACAGGTAATTCGCCCGATTATGAAGGACTGTCGCGTTTACCATCACACCCCAGTCACCCCGATGCTGGAGTCGAGCCCGTGGATGGTCCTGGAATATTCAGCGCCTGATTCGCACGCGGACTTGGGCTGGGTGTTTCGAACCTCTGAATCGGGCGATGCCACATACTGGTTCAGGCCGCGCGGACTCGATTTTTCCAGAACCTACAACGTGACGTTTTCGAACAGCGGCCAAACCGTGACCATCACCGGCGACCGGCTGATGGAGCCGGGAGTTCCTGTTCGTCTGGAAAGCGATTTAAGCTCAGAGTTGCTGATTTTCCGCGCACAGTAATGGAATTTCGCAATCAGCCTGCCCGGAGAGAATTACGATGGTGAAGTTGGTAATCGGCAGGTGCTGGCAATTATTTCTGGCGTTGATATTTGCATCTGCGGTAGCGTTTGCCGGCGAAAATGCCCCTTCAGTTACATTCAATTACGCCTTTGCACCACCACATCGCATCACCGTCGCCTTGCCCGACAGCGGCGACAAGACGCTGCTCGATGCGTTTCCGGGCAAGGTCGAAATGTCTTGGACCTACGAAAACCTGATCTATTATTCCTTCAATTCGTTCTGGACTCCACCCACGAAATGGAGGGTGGTCATCGAGCCGCAGATCGACGGGCACGCCTTTGCGCAGAGCAAATGGGAGCGTTCGCAAGGCTTCTTGCCCATTCTGCGAAATGCTTACCACGATGAGGGTGGGGACTTGACGCTCGAAATCGCCGGAGCAGCAACCGGAGCGATAGGCAAAATTCGCGTTTCGAATACGAGCTCTCATGCGGAAACGATGGTTCTGCGCTGCGAAGTACCCGGAAATTGGACGGGTTACAACCCTGCGTGGGTGGATCACACGGCGGCTTCAGACCACTTGCTGACGGGATGGCACGCGCGAGCGGATCAGGTGGTCATCCTCGGAGTCGGTGCTGATGAATATCCAGTGGCAGCAGCCGCTGTCTTAACCATGAAGTGGAATCTGAAGCCTGGGGACACCCGCATTGCATGGTTGATCCGCCCTTACAAAAATTATGAAGACGATGTAGAAACGCTGCGGAAGAAGGATTGGGGCAGTGACTTCAACGCGGCTGAGCAAGTGTGGTTGAAGCTCCTGGGCCGCGCGAGCAGCGTGGCAATTCCCGACCCAGGCGTCCGCAATGCCTTTTACGCCTGCTTGGCCGATCTGTTCATCATGCGGGAGCCGATTGCCAAAGGGTACATTGCGACAATTCCCGGTACTGAGGTTTACCGCTCGGCTCCCAATCCGTTTGAGACGGCGATTGTGGCCGTGGCGCTCGACCAAGTGGGGTTGCACGACCTGGCGGAACTCGGCTACCGAGTTGACCTGGACATTCAGGAACCCGATGGTGACTGGACGGAAAAGAAATACTGGTCGCACCTGATGTGGGGCACTGCGGGATTCAAAGCCTGGGTGGTGATGGAGCATTACCGGCTGAGCGGCGACATGGCGTTTCTTGAAAAACGCTATCCACAAATGCTGGCGAGTTCACGCTGGCAGGAAAAGCAACGCGCACATAGCCGCGTCCTTGACGCCGATGGCCAGAGGCCGCTGACGTATGGCCTGATGCCGCGAGGAATGGGGGACGGCGGATTGATGGATGGCGACGACATGTACGGCGTTTTCTACACGCACAACATCTGGGCCGTGTATGCGGACAAGCTGGCGCTTGAGGCGGCGAGAATTCTCCACCGTGACGCCGATGCAAAGGAGCTGGAGGGAATCTATGAGCGGGGCAAGAGCGATTTGCTCGCGGCACTCGACCGCGGTGCCATTACGGAGAGCGATGGCACGCGCTGGATTTCCGCAGTTCCGGCAAAAGTCACTGGAAGCCGCTGGGGTGTTCTGAACACGCTATTCCCGACGCAATTGCTCGGCCCTTCCGACTCCCTCGTCGACGGCACCCTGAAGTACATCGAGCGAAACATGAGCCCGGGAGGAATTCCTGTTCATACAGGGTGGATGAAAGACGGAATGTGGGTGGCGATCGCAGTGGACAACGTTGCAGAAGCGCATTTGGCGCGCGATGAAGGTGACGCCGCGATCAAGTTGCTTTATGCCGCCCTCAACCATGGGACACCGCTTTACACGTGGTGTGAAGAACGCGGGCAGGAGGCCGGGACGACGAAGACGAGTGGCGACCGCCAGCACCTCTGGACGCCCGTGGCCGTGGTGCGTTTCCTGCGCGATGCCCTGGTAATGGAAGATGGCGACCAACTGCACCTGGCGCGTGGGATCGAACGCTCCTGGCTGGCGTCGGGGAAAGACGTGGGGATTGAAAATGCCTCAACTCATTTCGGCACGCTTACTTATCGCTTCTCACTCGATCCGGAAAAAACCAAGTTGACCGGAGTGATTGAATTCCCCGGCAGTAAGAACCCATATGAAGCGATATTGCACTGCCGCCTGCCTGAAGGGCTTCGAATCTTAAACGTAAACCGGGAATCGCAGGCAACAGTCTCCGGGGCAGGCACTTTGCTTGAGTGGTCCAATCCGCACGGCACGGTGAATTTTGAGGCGAAGGTGGGAGCTGGGGACTAATAGTTTGGATTCAGCCAGCAACACAAGCCTCAAGCGCGAGGCGGCGGGCCCGCCCACCCGGCTAATTCGGTGAGCAGCGGCGAGTTCTTCAGGTCCCTTTCCCACTGCCGACAGAGATAGGCGATGCTCGCTCTCAACGCGGGTAACGGATTCGCGCCGGGGGTCATTGCCGCGGCTTCCTCCCTCAGCCAGTCCAGAAGCCTTTCCAAATCCGCAAAGCGACCGCGCGCGAGGGCCTCGCGGAGCTGAGGAACCGTTTTGCGCTCAAACTCCTGTTTCCGGCCAATGTCGATGAGGTCGGGCAACAGAAGGCCAGGCTCTCCGAGATGCAAGTCCACCCGCGCCAGCAACTCCTGATAAACGGCGCGGGCCAGGGACTCCACCCGCTCAGTCAAATCCCGCATCAGCTCCTTCCCGCGCAGTTTCGATGGATTGCCCTCGGGCACAAGCTGGCAATAGAATTTCAATTTTGGCTCCGTGCCGGAAGGGCGCACCGTGACGATGGAGCCCTTAAGGAAAAACTGAAGCACGTTGCGAGAAAGCTGATCCGTCGCGCTTTGCAGTTTGCCAAACGCATCCTCATTCCAGTAGTCCACGACTTTATGGACCGTGCGGCCGCCCAGGGTTTTCGGCAATGCTGACCGAAGCGAGGCAACGATGCGGTCCCGCTGGATTCCTCCGTCGGCGCCGGTCATTACGATCGAACGGCCCGTATCCGCATATCCGCCGAGCTTTTCCAGAATCTCGACGTAGTAGTCCAGCAGATTCCTTCCCTCAAGCCAGACCTTTTGATAGAGCGCCGCCAGGAACATGCACGCCGGTGCGGAATCCTTGTCGCGAATCGTGGAAGTCAGCATCAATCCATGCGCTTCTTCCGTGGCCAGCACCAGGGATTCCGGACGTGTGCAGACATTTCCCCATCGCCCCCGCTGCTCAAGAACCTTTAGCACGTTGGCCATGTACTTGAACCCCACAAGCAGGTCGTCCACAATCCACGAATCGCCCGCGGTGGCGGCAATCTGACCCAGGACTTTCGTGGTAACCAGAGTTTCAATCACCAATCCCCGCCGGCGGGGGCCGTTCGGGTCGAGCATCAGGTAGTAGCAAATCAGTGTAGCGATCTTGTTTCCATCGAAGTGGTACCAGGAACCATCTGGAAGGCGAGCTTCCAAACCCACGCGGTCTGCGTCAGGGTCGCTGGAGAGTACAACGCCCGAGCCCACTGATTCCGCGAAGCGCGTCGCGGGAACTGTAGACTCCGAAACCTCGGGATTCGGGGCTTTGAAGGGAATGGGTGTGAAGGTTCCGTCCGGCCCCTGATAGGGCGGCGTCAGAATGGGAAAGCCCAGTTTCTTCAATACTGCACCGGCTGAACGCAATCCGCATCCACACAGTGGAGTGTAGACCACGGGGATGTTCGGGCGCGGAGTGAAGAGGCGGCCATAGAGTCGCACGTACTCTTCCACATACTGGTGGTTCAACTCCTCAGGAATTCTGCGAATCAGGCCGCTGCTGAGCGCCTCGGCAAAGGGAATCCGGCGAACGTCGCTGACATTATCCATGGCATCGGCCAGTCGTTGATCGTTGGGGGGAATGGGTTGGCCACCGTACTCGTCATAAACCTTGATGCCGTTATCGTCCGGAGGATTGTGCGAGGCGGAGATGTTGATTCCGCCCAACCCGCGGAGTTTGCGGATGACAAACGAAAGCTCCGGCGTGCTTAAGAGCGATTGGTCGGCCTCCGGTTCGGCGAGGTACGAAATAACGCCATTGCCAGCATAAATCTCGCAGGCCAGTTTCGCGATAGATCTTGAGGACGTTCCAATCAGGGGGTGAGCGTTTCCCAGAAATCGGTATACGCCCGCAAAGTCATTGAAGACTCGAACGTCGTTGGCCACCATGACGGAAATTTTCGCACCAGGAAACGCCGCCGCAAGGAAATTGCAATGACCCTGCACGGTCATGGCCACGGTGGCGGGGTTAAAACGATTCGACCCGTAGCCCACCCGCCCACGGCGCCCTCCGGTGCCGAAGGGCAGTACCTGATAAAACGCGTCAAAGAGCAGCGGCACGTGGCGGTCCTCCAGATGCCGCGCGAGAATCTCCGGAAACGCCATCGGCACCAGGCCCTCGAGCCAAATCCTCAGTCGGCCGGCGGCTGCTTGTCCCCGCTCACCGTAACGATCGACCATC
>JASHTY010000541.1 GCA_030040315.1 Terriglobia bacterium
AGCTTCTGCAATTCCTCGCGCGCGATTTCCGGCCGCAGCGCGTCGGCCAATTCGCGCGTGCGCTGCGCGGCTTCAGCAATCGA
The DNA here is from genome assembly GCA_030040315.1 of Terriglobia bacterium. Lineage (GTDB taxonomy): Bacteria > Acidobacteriota > Terriglobia > UBA7540 > UBA7540 > Bog-366. The sequence continues at coordinate 84 of JASHTY010000541.1, forward strand.
TGGCGAAATTTTGCGCCCCTGCCGCCGCAAGACCACGTCCGCAAGCGTATGGCTTGAAGCCAGCGGCTCCAGCAGATAGGAGTAGAGCATCGTGTCATCTGCGACGCCGCCCAGAGCTATTCCCTGCTTCGCCAGATGCAGCTCCACCAGCTTGGAATTGTGTACTGATTTCTTGACCGCCTGATCTTGAAGCAGGGGCGCGAAGGCGGGAAGCAACTTCGCCAGATTTCCCGACCCCACGCTTGCCAGATTCCTGCCGTCCGAAAGCCCGAGAGCGTTCAACTGACCTGCAAATCCTTCGTCGCCTTCCAGACTCGCCGCGAGGGCGAGTGGGGCGCCGTTGTCCAGCAATTTCAGCCATCGCTCCACCGCTCGCGGCGTGGAGAGTTCCTCCGATTCGACCGCGGCCTCCGCGGGCGCGGGCGCTTCTTCCAGGAACTCGCGCAGGAGCGAGGTGAAGCCCAGCTCCCGGCAGAGCGTGGTGATCTCCGGGATGTCGAGGGGTTGAACTTTCAGCTTCTCAAACGAGGTATCGAGCGGAACGTCGGTGCGGATGGTGGCCAGTTCGCGGCTCAGCAGCGCTTCCTTGCGGAAGTCGCGCAGCGCGTCGCGGTAACTTTGCCTCTTCACTTTCTCGAAACCCTCGAGCGCCTTGTCCAGCGTGCCGAATTGCTGAATCAGCTCCGTGGCGCCTTTGGGACCAATGTAGCTGCGCTTCTTCTCGCCTTCCGCGAGCTTCGGCTCGTGCCCGGGTAGCGGACGAGCGCCCGGAATGTCATCACTGGGGTCGCCGGTGAGCGCAATCCAATCCACCACCTGAGAGGGATCGACGCCGATGATCTCCTTGACCTTTGCCGCGTCGCAGATCGTATCGCCTTCGCTCCCCCCTCGCGAGGGCTTCAGCACGCAGACTTGATCGTTGACTAACTGGAACAGGTCTTCATCACCAGAGACTACGAAGACGTTCGCGCCCTTTCCGGACCCGACCTTCGCCAGCGTCCCGATTACGTCATCCGCTTCGAACCCCTCAAGCTCGGCGAGCGGCAGCCCCATGGCGCGGCAAAATCGCCGCACGTAGGGAAGCTGCACCGCCAGGTCCTCGGGAAACGGCGGCCTGCTGGCCTTGTATTGCTCAAACAGTTTGTCGCGGAAGGTGGGCGCGGCCAGGTCGAATGCCACCGCCAGGTAATCAGGGTGATGGTCCTTCAGCAGCTTGCGCAGCGTGCGCACGTAGATGTAAATGGCTTTGGTCGGCATGCCGCTGGGAGAAACCAGCGCCATCTGCATCGGGGCGAAGAACGCCCGAAACACCAGAGACATTGCGTCGATCAGAAACAACTGACCAGTGCCTTCCGCCAAACCATCCTCCTGCGCGATGGCCGCTCGAGGCGGCCCACCAGCAACCTGACCAACCTACTCCTTGATGAGGGGATAAAAGAGCCGCTCGAAGAATCCCATCGGGCGAGCAACGAAGACAATCTGACCGGGCTGGGCTTCGGGCGTCGACTTGGGCACGGCGGTTTCGTGCGGTGCTGGTTGCACGACACCTTGGTGAAGCACCGTGTTCGTATCGGTCATCAACACGCAATTGCAAAGCCAACGGCCTTCTCTCAGGCTTACCCGGACCTCAAGTTGAGGCGGTGCGGGTTCAGGAAGGTTGAAGCTGGCCTCACCCTTGGCGTCAGTTTCAAGGGTTACAGCGTCTGCCGCCTTGGCGAGCTTTTCCGCAGAGAAGCTCACCCGGATTGGCTGCTTTGCGATCGCCTGCCCTTTCATGTCGACCACCCGGATCCCCACTGATTGCGCTGGGCACACGGGACAAAGCAGGGCAATAAGGATGATGATTCGCATCAGTCGAGCATTGTACATGAAGCGGAATGCCGCTTCGCATCGATTGTGGATTCGCTTCTCTGACAGTCGAAAGACCGGCTGGCGTCCTGGGGCAACTTGCCCTCAACGGGAGCAATGAATCCGTGCGGCTCTTACACAAGCCTCCCTCCAGGTTTCCACCTTCGTGGCTTTTGCCAACGGCGTCGCCGATGAAAGAAAATCAACTGGCAATTACGCCGCAGGTGGTATATAAGTTCGTTATTCTCGGGCTCCTAACCTCGGGAAGGAATATTTGACGGGCCATGACACGGTAAGCTTCGTCATCGCTGCTCCTGCCTGCATTCGCTGACATGACGCCGAAACGATGGAAGCAGATATCCTCCGTTTTCGACGCGGCCCTCGAACTCGAGCCGCAAAACCGTGAAGCTTTTCTTGTCCGCGCCTGCGGGGGGGATGAGGCTCTGCGCCGGGAAATCGAGAGCTTGCTCACCCAGGAGTCACGGAAACACGAAATTCTTAACACTCCTTTGCCAGCGCTGAAACCGGCAATCGACTTGCAGAACCCTGACGATACCGCCGCACCCATGACGGAGACCACGCAAGCCGGAACGTTAATCCAGGGCCGTTTTGTCATTCGGGAAAAGCTGGGTAAGGGAGGGATGGGTGAAGTCTATCTTGCGCATGACGGCAAACTGAATCGCTTGGTGGCGTTAAAGCGCCTTCCCGCCGAAATGCGGGCGAACGATCGCTACCGCAAACGTCTTTTGCAGGAAGCACGGCGCGCTTCCTCGTTGAATGACGCGAACATTGCCCAGGTCTACGACGTTTTGGAGGAGG
>JASHTY010000542.1 GCA_030040315.1 Terriglobia bacterium
GTTTATGATTAGCGGGGCGAGTCGCAGCCGCGATCGATTTCTGGCGCCAGTTGCTGCATGATGCAGCTTCACACGGTCGCTCAGAAGCGGGCCGCTGCATCAGCAAATCAGGGACGCACTGCAAAGGAGCCTCGACTTACGATGACGCCGTCACAGGAATCCCGCCGTTGATGCTCAAACGTCTTTGAGGGTCGGAGAAAAGCGATGCAATTTCCGATGCACGTTAACAAGAAATTTGCCGTGGTGTTGGTGACCGTGGGCGCGGCGGTTGCGATAGTGGCACTGCTGGAATCGGGCCACAGCCGCGGCCAGGCTCCCGCCAATAGCCCCTCGCCTCAGGCTGCCGCGAACCCCGCTCAGGTTGAGCCGTCCCTGGACCTCTCACCCAGCCAGTTGAACGCCATCAAAATCGCGCCGGTGGGAACATACGAATTTCCCGTAGAAGAGGAAGCAGTGGGCAGCATCGATTACGACGAAGACCTTTCCGTGCAGGTTTTCCCGGATTATCAAGGAACCATCATTGAAGTGCTCGGTCAACTGGGCATGGAGGTTCAAAAGGACCAGCCACTCTACACCATCAAGAGCCCGGACCTGATCCAGGCGGAGTCAAACCTGATCGCCGCGGCGGCCACCTACGTCCTGACCAAGAAGGAACTCGATCGCGTGCAGGGTTTGGGCGGAGTTGCCGAGCGCGAGAAGGAGCAGGCCACCTCCGACGAGCAAACCGCCGAGGGCGCGCTCAAGGCGGCACGCGACGCGGTTCGGGTGTTCGGCAAGACGGACGCTGAAATCGATGAAATGATCGCATCGCGGAAAATCGATCCGGCACTGGTAGTGCGCAGTCCGATCAGCGGGAAAATTACCACCAAGAACGCTCAGCCGGGGTGGCTGGTGCAACCAGGGAATCTGCCCGCGCCTTACTCCGTGGCCGATGTCACGAAGAAGTGGATGCTCGCCAATGTGATGGAGAGCGAGATTCCGCTGTTTGAATTGGGCCAGCCCGTTCAGGTGCGGGTAATCTCCTACCCCGATCGCGTGTTTACCGGCAAGGTTTCCAAAATCTACGAGACAGTGGACCCGGATACGCATCGCGTGACGATTCGCTCGGAGATTGCCGACCCGAACGATGAGCTGCACCCGGGAATGCTCGCCAATTTCGTCATTCGCGTGCGGGGCCCGGTGGAATCGACCGCGCTACCCGCCAACGGCGTGGTGCGCGAATCCGATGGCACCATGACCGCGTGGGTTACGACCGACCGCCACCATTTTGTTCAGCGCGTGGTAAAAACCGGTTTGCGCAAGGACAACGAGGTGCAGATTCTTGAAGGCTTGCAGCGAGGAGAACTGGCCGTGACCGACGGCGCGGTGTTCCTGAGCAATCTTCTGGAGGCGCCGCCGAGCGACTAAGAGAGAAATTCGAAACTCGCCGCCCACGAGCAGAGTGTTCAGGCCGGTAATGCGAATTTCGAGTTTCCAATTTCGTGGTCCAAAGTGAATCGTCATGTTTAGCGCGCTTATCTCATTCTGTCTGAGCCGCCGCCCGATTGTGGTGCTGGGACTCGTCATGTTCGTCGGCGCCGGGCTCATCGCCTTCAAGTTGCTCAACATTGAGGCATATCCCAACCCCACACCGGTGATTTTGGAGGTTACGGCGCAGGCTCCGGGCCTTTCCGCCGAGGAGATGGAGCGCTACTACACCATCCCCATGGAGATCGGGCTTTATACGACGCCGGGCATTGATGTAATCCGCTCAACCTCCTTCTATGGGTTGTCCTTTGTGCGGGTCAACTTCAAATACGGAGTGGACTACTACTTCGCCTATTCCCAGGCGTCCATTGCGCTCACGCAGAACGTCAACCTGCCAGGCGGCCTGGTGCCCTCCATTCAGGAAAACAGCTCGACGGGCGAGATTTACCGCTATCAAGTTGTCGGCCCGCCGCATTTCGGGATCGTTAATCTCCGCACGGTTCAGGATTGGATCGTGGCGCGCCGCCTGCTCACCATCCCCGGCATCGCCATGGTGAACAGTTGGGGCGGCCCCACCAAGGAATTCCAAGTGGAAGTGGACCCGCACAAACTGGAAGCCTATCAAGTTACCGTGCCCCAGATCCTCACCGCGCTTGGCAACGCCAACATCAATGTGGGCGGGCGCGAAATCCGCATTGGCCAGCAGTCCATCAACATCCGTGGTGTGGGATTGATTGACGACGGCGGCAACGACGATTTGCGGCAAGGTTACAAGGTCGGCGACATCGAAAACGTGGTCCTGGCGCAGTCGAACGGCGTGCCCGTGCTGGTCCGTGACATCGGCAAGGTATCCGTTGGTGAAAGGCCGCGGCTGGGAATTCTGGGAAAAGACAATGACCCGGATGTGGCGGGCGCCATCGTGGTGATGAGGCGGACGGAAAAGACCGCCGACATGATTCCCAAGGTCAAGGACGCGATTGAGAAAATCAATCACGATGGAAGCCTGCCGCCGGGCGTCCACGTAAAGCCCTATTACGATCGGTCGAATCTCATCGCCCTCACCACGCACACGGTTCTTCACAACCTGATTTTCGGGTGCATCCTGGTGTTCCTGATTCAGTGGATCTTCCTCGGCGATCTCCGCAGCGCCACGATTGTGGGACTGAACATTCCCTTCGCGTTGTTCTTCGCCACCATTCTGCTGGTGATTCAGGGTGAAAGCGCCAACCTGCTTTCCGTGGGCGCAGTGGATTTCGGCATCATTGTGGATTCAGTGGTGATTCTCGTGGAGAACATCTTCCGGAATTTCCAACGCGATCCGGAGGAAAGGCGGAGCCTGCTTCAACGCCTGTCGGAAGGTGCCTGGGGGCCGGACCCCACTCGCAATCCAGCCGATGCCACTCCCGCACACGGATGGACCGACCGCTTGCGGCTGATCTACATCAGCGCCCTGCAGGTTGATAAGGCCGTGCTGTTTTCGACGGTCATCACTGTCGCCGGCTTCGCCCCGCTGTTTACCATGCAGGGGGTCGAAGGCCAGATTTTCGGTCCCATGGCGCGCACTTATGGTTACGCGCTGGCCGGTGCACTAATCGCGACGTTTACGGTAACGCCTGTGGTTTCCTCGATGCTCCTCCCCAAGACGGTGAAGGAGGCTGAAACTTTCGCCACCCGCCTGCTGCACCGGCTCTACGACCCCGCCTTGCGTTTTACGCTGAATCATCGCCTGCTGGTCGTGGTATCCGAGGTGGTTTTTGCGCTGGGGACCTTCCTCTTTATAGCGCCGCGCCTGGGCAGCGAATTCTTGCCGCATCTGGAAGAGGGCAATTTTTGGATTCGCGCATCGATGCCCATAACGCTCTCCCTTCAGGATGGGGAGGAGGCCTCGCGCAAGATGCGCGAGATTCTGCTGCGCCACCCGGAAGTGATTACAGTGGTCTCTCAACACGGGCGGCCGGACGACGGCAGCGACGCCTCGCCTTTTTCCAACGTTGAGCTCTTCGCGCCCCTCAAGCCCTCCGACGAATGGCCCAAGGGCATGAACAAGGAAATATTGACCAACCAGATTCAGAAGGAGTTTGAAAACGAGCTTCCGGGTGTCATCTTCAACTTCTCCCAATATATTCAGGACAACATTGAAGAAGGAATCTCGGGCGTCAAAGGCTCCAATTCGGTGAAAGTGGTTGGACCCAATCTCTATACCATCACCAAGATTGCTGAGGAAATTCGCGACCAGATGGCTCAGGTGCGCGGCGTGGCTGATCTCGGCATTTTTCCCGTGCTCGGCCAGCCCAACTTGAACATCAAGGTGGACCGCGCCAAGGCCGCGCGTTACGGCCTGAATTCCGGTGATATCAACACCGTGGTGCAGGCGGCCATGGGGGGCGCCGTGGCCACTTCCGTGCTCGAGGGCGACCGGCAATTTGACCTGGTGGTGCGCTACACCCCCGAATACCGCAACAGCATCGATAAAATCCGCGAGATCAAAGTGGCTTATCAGACCCCCAGCGGAGCGAATGCCTATATTCCCCTGAGCGAGCTGGCCAACATCACGCTGGATACGGGCGCCGCTTGGATTTACCACGAGGGCATGCAGCGCTTTATTCCTGTGAAGTTCAGCGTGCGCGGACGCGACCTGGGAGGCACAGTGGCAGAGGCGCAGGAGCGCATCGCCAAAAACGTGCAACTGCCGTCGGGCTACCGGCTGGTTTGGGCGGGCGAGTTCGGAGACCTTCAGCAAGCCAAGCAGCGCCTTTACGTTATCGTTCCGATTAGCTTCATCCTCATTGCGGGAATTCTCTACAGTTTGTTCAATAACATCCGTGACTGCATCCTGACGCTCGCCGGCATTCCCCAGGCCATGGTGGGAGGCATCCTTGCCCTGTATGTCTCCGGGCTACACTTCAGCATCTCCGCGGCCATCGGCTTTATATCAATCTTTGGCGTATCGGTGATGGACGGAATCCTGATGATAACTTTCTACAACCACGAAAGGACGAAGGGCTTCGCCCCGCTGGAAGCGATGTACCGTTCGGCCAGTACTCGCATGCGCCCGCTGCTGATGACCGCGCTCTCCGCATGCATTGGACTTTTCCCTGCAGCCATTTCCACCGGAATCGGTAGCCAGGTGCAGCGCCCGCTGGCCACGGTCATTGTGGGCGGCATGCTGGTGGGGCCCCTCATGCTGCTGCTCGCTGTGCCCGCGCTGCGGCTGATGTTCCTGACCCACGATCACCACCCGATTTCTTCGATCGAGGCAGGATGACGACGATTTCCAATTCGCGGCCAAAGGGTCTGCGCGGAGCTTGCGGTCTGCTTTGCCTGATCTCCATTCTTCTGGTACGGATAGCCGTGAACGGCTTTGCAGCTCCACCGAATCCGGCAGGGCAACACGCGCCAGGGGAGAGTTCCGCAAAATCCGCGAGCACTTCTGCGGACGACACCGGGCACGATGCCACGGCCAAGGAAACGAGAGTTCCGGAGTCACTGAAGGCCTCACCGGTGCATACGAGCCATTCTCCGAATTCCTTGACCGCTCATCCGCAACCTGTAGTAAACCCCCGGCCGCGGGCGGGTTTGGGAAATAGCAGGAATCTTGAACCCATTCGTTCCGACAAGATCGGAGTGATGACGAGACCTGCAGAGAGCTCAAGCGCGCCCGGACTGAGGGTCGCACCGGTGCAAACGGTCAGCGCTGCACGGCCCCTTGCGCCTTTGCATACTACTGTTCCCCACCGCAGCCCGAACCCGGCGGTGGTGAGCGGGTCGTCAAATCTTCATCGCGGCCAAACCGGCGCAGTGAGCGGAAGCGGAATGATCCGCAAGCGGTAGTTTGGATTGAGAATTATGTTTCGACCTCGCACATTTCGATTACTGGGTTGGTTTGCAGCACCGATGTTGCTCTTCAGCGCCAGTTGCGTTGTGGGACCCAATTTCAAGAAGCCTGCGCCTCCCGATGTCGGCGGTTACACTCCGGCTCCCATCACCACGACCAGCGCTACTCCCAACGTTCGCGCCGGCGAGGCGCAGACCATCGTGGACGGAAAGGACATTCCGGGTGAGTGGTGGGCGTTGTTCCACTCGCAGGCCCTCGATGATTTGATCGAACGCGCATTGAAGGCCAATCCCGACCTGAAGGCGGCGCAGGCGGCGCTGCTGGTGGCGCGCGAAAACGTGCTGGCGCAGCGCGGATTCTATTATCCCAATGTAACGGGAGGGTTCACGGTTACCCGCGCGCGCACGGCGGAGGACCTTTCGCCCGCTCTGAACGCCAACATTCAGAATTACAGCCTCTACACTCCGGAGGTAAGCGTCTCCTACGTGCCCGACGTGTTCGGCCTGAATCGCCGCACCGTGGAATCGTTGCAAGCCGAGGCGCAGCAGGCGCGCTTCGCCCTGATCGCCACGGATATTACGCTCAGCTCGAATGTCGCGGCCGGCGCTATTCAGGAAGCCTCCGTGCGCGGGCAGATTGACGCCACCAATGAACTCATCAAAATCAACACGGACATGCTGAAAATCATTCGCGAGCAATATCACAGAGGGTACGCGAGTCAGCTCGATGTGGCGGCGCAGGAATCGCAACTTGCCCAAATCGCCGCCACTCTGCCGCCATTGATGAAGCAACTTGAGCAGCAACGCGATGCGCTGGCGGTCATGGCGGGCGGGTTCCCGCAAAGGGATTACCCCGAAAAGTTTGATCTTGCCAGCCTGCAATTGCCGCAGGAGCTGCCCTTGAGCCTTCCCTCGAAGCTCGTTGAGCAGCGCCCGGACGTGCGCCAGGCGGAGGAAAACCTGCACGCCGCAAGCGCGCTCATCGGAGTCGCCATCGCCAACCGGCTCCCCACCATCACGCTGAGCGCCGACGCGGGAAGCTCACCCGACCAGATCAGCCAAATGTTCTCGAAGGGTAATGGCTTTTGGGATTTGACCGCGGGCATTACCCAGCCCATCTTCGACGGTGGCACTCTGAAGCACCGCGAGCGCGCTGCGCAGGACGCTTTTATTCAGGCCCAGGAGCAATACCGCAGCACGGTGCTGACGGCGTTCCAGAATGTGGCGGATACACTGCACGCGCTCAGACAGGACGCCGACGGCTTGAAGGCCACCGCCGCTGCCAAAGACGCCGCCGCCGTTACCCTGGATTTGTCCAAAAAGCAGTACGGCTCCGGCTACCTCAGCTATCTTGCTCTGCTCAGTGCGGAGCAGGCATACCAGCAGGCCGTCATCAATCTCGTGCAAGCGCAAGCCAACCGCTATGCCGATACTGCCGCGCTGTTTCAGGCGCTGGGTGGCGGATGGTGGAACCGCCCTGACCTTCCGAAGAACTGACATCAAAACGAAAGTGAGAGTATGATGGCCCTCGGCGGGCATCTCCGGACAGGCAGGAGCGCTCCATGACCTCCAAAGAAGTGCAGGCTCGCATTGAACGAACAGGGATTGTCGCCGCCATCCGCGTCTACTCCGCACCCGAAGCCCTTTTCGCCGTGGACGCCGTGGTGGCGGGCGGCATCGATGTTGTCGAAATCACTTTGACCGTCCCTCAGGCGACCAAGGTCATCGCCAATCTCGTGAAAGACGTGCCAGATGTCGTGGTGGGCGCGGGGGGCATCCAGGACATTGCCGAAGCGAGCGAATGTCTCGATGCAGGCGCGCAGTTCCTGACCAGCGACGGATTGAAGCCCCCGATAATCGAATTCGCTGTGAAGAAGGGCGTGACCGTTTTTCCGGGAGCGCTAACCCCCACCGAAGTGATGACGGCGTGGGAGGCGCGCGCGGACTTCGTCAAAGTGGTCCCCTGCGCGCAGATCGGCGGTGAGACTTATATCAGCTCGTTGCGCAAAATGTTTCCGGACATACCGCTGATCGCCGCGGGTGGAGTGACGGAGAAGAATGCTTCGAAGTTTATCTTTGCCGGCGCTGCGGCGCTGGGAATCGGCCGGGAACTCCTGCCACCGGAAGCGCTGCGCCACCGCCAGGCGGGCCGCATCAGCAATCTGGCCAAACGGTTCCTGAGTTATGTAAAATCCGGGCGTGAACACTAAGCGGCATGCTCATCCTGCCCATGCGTACGGGCAGGATGCCTGCGCTACGTGTGATCGGGGAGGGCATGAAATTTTCACGCCGAAACTGGCTGGGTTCGGCGGGCGTGCTTCTGGGGTCGGAACTTCTGGGCGCCCTGGCCACTCCGCTGTGGCGATGGATGGCAACTCCCACGCTCTGGGCAGTCACCCCACAGCGTACAGATTCTACGATCCCCGTCACTTTCGTTGACATCGCCAAAGACGCCGGACTGAACGTCCCCAACGTCTGGGGCGGTGTGAAGCATAAGAACTACATCCTGGAAGCGAAGGGCAGCGGTCTTGCCTTTTTCGATTTCGACCAGGATGGCTGGCTGGACATCTATTTTACCAACGGCGATCGGCTGCCCGGCGAGGATCCTTACCCCGGCGGCAAGACTCCCACCCAACACCTGTTCAAGAACAATCGCGACGGCACGTTTACGGACGTGACGGAGAAATCCGGCCTGGGGCGGACGGGTTGGGGCGCGGGCGTATGCGTCGGCGACTACGACAACGACGGTCGGGACGACCTCTTCTGCACCTACTGGGGCCACAACGCGCTTTGGCACAACAACGGCGACGGCACGTTTACGGATGTGACCAAGAAGGCCGGACTGTGGGAAGACCGTGTGCGCTGGGGCACCGGCTGCACGTGGCTCGATTACGATCGCGATGGATCTCTCGATTTATTCGTGTGCAATTACATCGATCTTGATCTGGCAAAAACTCCGAAGCCCCACCAGCCCGGCGGTTGCGAATGGAAGGGTATGCCGGTCATGTGCGGCCCGCAGGGATTGCCGGGCGGCATGAACATTCTCTACCACAACAATGGCGATGGAACGTTTACAGACGTATCCGAAAAAGCAGGCATCCTGAAGCCCGGACGCCGCTACTCGATCACGGCGGTCTCCTACGATTTTGACAACGATGGCTGGCCCGACGTTTACGTGGCGGTCGATTCCGAGCCGAGCATTTTGTTTCGCAACAAGCACGATGGAACGTTTGAAGACGTTGCGGTAATAGCCGGCTGCGGGTTGAACGAAGACGGGCAGGAGCAGTCCGGCATGGGCGTGGGCGTGGGCGACTACGACGGCGACGGCTGGCTGGACATTTTCAAAACCAATTTTTCCGATGACACGCCTGATCTTTATCACAACAACGGGGACGGAACCTTCACCGATGCGACTTACGCTTCCGGACTGGGAGTCAATACGCAGTACGTCGGCTGGGGCGCGGGGTTTATGGATTACGACAACGACGGCTGGACGGACATCTTCGAAGTGAACGGCCACGTTTACCCGGAGATTGAGGAGTATCACATCGAAGCGCAATTCCTTGAGAATCGGCTGGTCTATCGCAATCTGGGAAACGGAACGTTCAGGGACGTATCCAGGGAAATGGGCCCGGGGGTGGCGGCGAAATTCTCCAGCCGGGGTTGCGCGTTCGGCGATTTCGACAACGATGGCGACGTGGACGTGCTGGTTCTGAATATGAATGATTACCCTTCGCTGCTGCGCAACGACGGCGGGAACAAAAACAACTGGATCAGCATCAAGTTGCTGGGCGTGCACTGCAACCGCACAGCCATCGGCGCGCGCGTGCGCATAGTGACCGGACAACACGCGCAGACGGACGAGGTCCACTCCGGCGCCAGCGTGATGTCGCAAAGCGATCTGCGCCTGCACTTCGGTCTGGGGGCGGCCCCGCGAATCGATTTGATTGAAGTGACCTGGCCCACCACCCGAACGGTGGAGAAATTCTCCAACCTTGAGGCCAACCAGTTTTTGACTATCAAGGAAGGCGCCGGGATTATTAAGCGGCAGAGAGCGCGGTGAGCCAATCCAGCAAGGCAGGATTCGCCGGGCGATGAAGATTTCAGGGTAAGGTGGTATTCCGGCGGGTGCGCAGCCGGGCGCTTTGAACTGCCTTACGCCAGCGCCTGGTTCAGATTCTCAATGGCTTCGTCAACTTCGCCGGAATTCTTGTAGCCGACGGTTACGCAATTGACTCCGGCGACGCGGAAGGCGTGGCGCATGGCGGCCTGGCGGTCTTCGCGGGCGGTGAACTGACCTTCACCGGCGAGCTTCATGCTGATTACTCCCATGCCGTTCTTGCGGACTTCCTGCACGTGGCGCGTGACTTCACTCACATCGCCCAGACCATTGGTGGCAAAATCTTCGGCGTCCATCTTCACGCCTTTATGGTTCATGCGGATCATGGCCACTTGCAGCCACTGGTTTGACGGGCACTGGCGCAAAGCGGGCAGGCCGTGCACGGAGGCTCCGTGCGCAACGATGGCCTGCTTGTGCTGCATTTCCATAATCCCGTCCTGCCAGCGAGTGCTGTCAGCAGGCCAAGTGGCCACGTGCTGGTAATGCAGCAGCATGATGTCAAAATAATCGGTGCGGGCCAGCTTGCGCAGCTCGTCGATCTTTTCCTGCGGGTCAACGTCACCGTGCGTGGTGATCTTTGACATCAACCGGTAGCTGTCGCGCGGAATCCCCTGGAGCGCGATACCCAGCATTTCGTGCATTCCGCCATAGGATTCGGCTGTCTCAAAGAAGCGGATACCCTGGTCGTAGGCGTAGC
>JASHTY010000543.1 GCA_030040315.1 Terriglobia bacterium
AACCTTGATGTTCGCATCGCGTTCGTCAATCGAAATGGCCTTCCAATAGTCGTCGTAGTCGGGATGGGCGAGCCAGTCGTAATAGTACTTCGCCATACCCTCCGCGGTACCGATGCTGAGCAGAGGGTAATCGGAGAGAGGCAGGTTCATGTCCCAACGCGAGGCTTTGGATTCCCCACCCATGCGCCGGTCAAAAGTGTTGATGGCCAGGCTGCTTGTCCACGACTGGCTGAACCAAAGCGCAAATGCTCCGCCCTGGTACACCCAACCGTCGTGATAATTGGAGGCGGTGATCTGCGGAAAAATCGCGGCCAGATGCGGCGGGGAGGCGATAGCGGCGAGCATCTGCGTTGCTCCCACATAAGACCCGCTGTACATCGCCACTTTCCCGTTGCAGTAGGGCAAGGCGGCGGCCCACTCCACGGTGTCATAGCCGTCCTGCGATTCGTATTTGAACGTGTACCACTCTCCTTCCGAGCCGAAGCGGCCGCGCACATCCTGTGCCACCACCACGTAGCCGCGCGCTGCGGCCATCGGGCCGAAGTCGATCTCGCTGCGGCGGTCGTAGGGGGTGCGGGTCAGGAGAACAGGAAATTTACCTTCAGCTTTGGGGCGATAAACGTCGGCACGCAGCACCACTCCGTCGCGCATTTTGACCGCTACGCCGCGGTCGACTGTAACTTGGTATCGATCCTGGGCGCGCACCTGGCCGGCAGCCCAACAAGAGCAGATAAGCAGCGCGCAGAACACAGTTCGGTTCATAGATTCCTCGCAGGCACTTTTCAGAGTGCGGGCGCATTATCCGTGACTGCGCAGCGCCAGGGCAACAAGAAGTTAACCGAACCGGGCGGGGGGATTGGCGTTTGTTGTGGCAGGACTTGACGCGCGCTGCAATCAGCCTGTGGCGCGTGCGGGGAATTCCAGACGTTCACCTTCTCAATTCGCCTGCGTATCTCCTTCAGAGACACGGACGAGCTCAATGATTGTCCTGCCTCCGTCGTCCTTGAGCGAAACTACTTTCTCCTGTTTATCGTGCTTTACTTCGAAAACGATTTTTCCATTTTCGTCGCGGTCCCGGTATTTGGTCACTTGATCGCCCAGGCGGGCATGATAGAAATCGCGAACTTTATCGATGGAATCTGTGGTCTGAAATTTTCCGGCCAGTACCTGAACCTTGGTCTCATCCGCAATATCGATATTGACCGTGGCAGAGTCTTTATCCTCCATGTGTGTGGCGCCAGGATAAATCGGCAAGCCCAGGCTGGCTTCATTGATCCCTTTGTTGACCTCAAGTGAGCCCACGGGAGTGCTGATGGAGACCTCCTTCTTTCCCGCGCCTGCCTCGTTCACGTGTATATGGACGGCGCTCGAAATCAGGCCGAGCCCACCCCAGATCGCCACACCGACCACTACAACGACCAGCGCCAGAAGAAGAAAGGCAATTGCGACATAATTGCTGTGGGTTCCCGGCGGAGTGGGGGGCGAGGGCGGACGAGGGGGCACGGGACTTGTGGCCATAAGGAAGTTCTCCTTCCTGCTTATACTACGAAAAGGTGCTATGGAAAGTTCCGCAGCGGTGCGCAAAACCACCCATATTTCCCGCCACCGTTTGAAATTGCAGCTCCAGCACACTGGCCTTCGTCGCCCGGGCCGAACCACTCCTGCAACATGTTGAGCGGTTCTTTTCCCGATGCTATGCTGGTGAACTCAAAATCTGAGATTGAGGCTGCGGCGCCGTCGCATGGGATGCTGCGCGGTGGCAACGAGGATGTCGATTAACATTTGACGCAGTCTGACAGTTTTCCGGGCGTCGAGCTTGTGGGTTATGATACCGGACTCTCAACGATGAACCTGGAAGTGGATTCCAACGCATAAGGCGGCATTCAGGGCGGTCGCGCTGCAGCAGATTCGCACGAGGAGCGGCAATGGCAGATTACGATTATGACATGCTGGTGATCGGGTCGGGTCCGGCGGGGCAGCGGGCGGCGATCCAATCCGCGAAACTTGACAAGCGCACGGCCCTGGTTGAGCGCAAAGCCGTGATCGGCGGCGTTTGCACCAACACCGGAACGATTCCCAGCAAGACCCTGCGCGAGGCGGTCATTTACCTTTCGGGATATCGCCTGCGCGGCATCTACGGTGAGTCATACACCGTCAAGCAGAATATCACCATTGAAGACCTGCTGTTCCGCACCGAGCACGTCATCCGGCATGAAATTGATGTCACGCGCCATCAACTGCAACGCAACGGGGTGGAAGTGATCAACGCGGAGGCGGCTTTCGTGGATCCGCACACGGTGCGCTTGAATATGGTGGGTCATACCGGCGAACGCATTGTAACTGCCGCACACGTACTGGTTGCTGTAGGCACGGAAGCCACCCGCGATCCCAAGATCCCGTTCGATGGCCAGAATATCTTCACCAGCGACGATATCCTGACTTTGAAAAAGCTGCCGCGCACGCTGGCGGTGATCGGCGCGGGGGTTATCGGTTGCGAGTACGCCAGCATTTTCTCCGCGCTGGGAATTCGGGTGACCCTCATCGACCGCTCGAAGCGCCTTCTCTCCTTTGTCGATGCGGAGGTGGTGGAGGCGCTTGATTACCACCTGCGCCAGAATCGCATGACCCTGCGATTCTCTGAATCCGTCAGCGGCATCGAATTGGTCCAGAATGGCGCTGACCCGCGTGTAAAGATCCATCTGGCGAGCGGAAAGGAAATCGTTGCGGAGAAGGCCCTGTACAGCATCGGCCGCACCGGCGCCACCGGCAAGCTGAACTTGGATGCGGCGGGACTGAAAGCCGACGAGCGCGGCCGCCTGAAGGTGAACGAACATTACCAGACCGAAGTCCCCCACATTTATGCCGCAGGTGATGTCATCGGATTCCCCAGCCTGGCATCGACTTCACTCGAGCAGGGGAGATTGGCGGCCTGCCACGCGTTCGGTATTGAAGCCAAGAGCACTCCGGCCCTTTTCCCATACGGGATTTACACCATTCCGGAAATATCCTACGTCGGCAAGAACGAGGAAGAGCTGACCCAGGCCAATGTACCCTATGAAATGGGCAAAGCCAGCTATCGGGAGATTGCGCGCGGCCAGATTATCGGCGACAGCATCGGCATGCTGAAGATTCTCTTCCATCGCGAGACGAGAGAGTTGCTGGGAGTGCATATCATCGGCGAAAACGCCAGCGAGTTGGTCCACATCGGCCAGGCGGTGATGAGTCTGGGTGGGAAGATTGATTATTGTGTGAATACCGTTTTCAATTATCCGACCCTCGCGGAGTGCTATAAAACCGCCGCGTTTGACGGTGTTAATCGCTTGAATGGTTGACTTCATTTTCGATTTTGAATTTTTGGATTAATGGACACTCTGCGGAGCGCCGCATGGTTTTCCCGGTGACAGCCTACATGTCGGACAGGCAGCGCAATGCCTTGTTCAGCCGCGCACGCCGAAACGGAACCAGTTTATCCGCAGAGGTACGTAGGGCCATAGACCTTTATTGGGATCTATCGCCCGACTTCGAATGCGAAAGTTTCAAGTCGCTAGCCAGAGAGGCGACTGAATCCTTGAATCGGAGCAGCGCAAGGCTGGATGAAGCTATCGCCTACTGTAATAGAACCATGCAAAGAATTCAAAAGCTGGAGTATGACAGGGGACAGCGATGA
>JASHTY010000071.1 GCA_030040315.1 Terriglobia bacterium
CGCCGCGTGCCGCGTAAACCGCGGCCTTCTCAGCGTACTTGACGGCTTTGGACATGATTCGAATCTCCTTGAGGAGGGTTGAATGCGCCGGCGGAAGCAGGATGCCCGGCTCAACTGCGCGGAGAAATGCGCAGGGGTGAAAAGCGCAGCTTTAATCTAATTGCCGTGCCAGGTGCGCTCAACGGGGAAGCAGCGAAATGGGGAAATGCTGCGGTGAATGGTAAATGGCGAGAGGGGAATGGGTTAGGGAGTGTGAGGTAGATTATCGGCGGAATGCTCCACGGGCCTGGCGCCCAGGCAATGGTTAAACGGCAAGCCACACAAATTCAAAAGATCGCTGCCGACTTGCGGCACATTCTGGAGTAGAATCCTGGCGACTGATTTTCCACGTCGCAGTGCCAGCTGGACACACGGAATTTCAGGCAGCACCCCTGTGTATCTCTGACCCCGAGTGGAGGAGACTCCGTCAAAGGGGAGCGGGGAGGGCCCATGATTTACCGACCGTGTTTTGTTCGGATTTTTCCTCAATCCAAATTAGACGGGTTCGCCGCTTTCCACCGAAGGCGATCCGGGCGCCTTTTCCGCTCCACATTGAGTGCCCTGGTTCTAGTTCTCTTGCCTTGCTGCTGCGCCATGCATGGGCAAACCAACGAGTGGGCGTGGATGGGCGGAAGCCCTCTGGTGCCGGAGAGCTGCCCTCCCGCAAGCGGCTGCGGGCTGCCGGGGTGGTACGGGACTCTGGGGATGCCATCCGCGACAGATTTGCCTGGGGCAAGATGGTCTGCGGCGAGTTGGACCGACAGTGAGGGCAATCTCTGGCTCTTTGGCGGCGGGGGATTCGACTCAGCAGCTAATCAGGGCTATCTCAATGATATGTGGGAATTCACTCCCTCTACAGCCGAGTGGGCCTGGATGGGGGGAAGCAACACGATACCTGCGTGCACCTCAGCCGACGGCTGCGGCGAACCCGGGACGTACGGATCGCTGGGTACGCCATCAGCGAAAAACTCGCCCGGCGCTCGAAGTGACGCGGCGAGTTGGACTGATGCTGAAGGGAATTTCTGGTTGTTTGGCGGACTGGGTTTCGATTCCGGCGGCACCCTGGGTTTTCTGAACGATCTGTGGAGATTCGATACATCCACGAAGCAATGGACTTGGATGGGGGGCAGCGACTCTGTTGCATGCACTGGATGCGGACCGCGGGGAATCTATGGGACTTTGACGGTGCCGGCGGCCGGAAATGTACCGGGAGGGCGCGGGGATTCGACAAAGTGGTCCGATGATAACGGGGATTTTTGGATTTTTGGCGGACTCGGTGAGGATGAGAATGACCTCGAGTGTTATCTGAACGACCTTTGGGAGTTCAACGCATCCGCAAACCAATGGGCGTGGATGGGTGGCGATGAGCAATGTTCCAACCCCATGGGTGGATATCCAGGAGTCTACGGCAATCTTGGGGTTCCTGCGGCCGGGAACATTCCCTGGAGCCTTTGGTTGCCTTCGAGCTGGACCGACAGCTCCGGCCATCTTTGGCTATTTGGCGGGGTCGGCGAAGATCCAACCAGCACCGGATACACCTTGAACGACATGTGGGAGTTCTATCCCTCTCTGAACGAGTGGGCCTGGACCAGCGCCAACAGCGTGAGTGCTCCAGGGGGCAGCGCGATCGGGGTCTACGGCACATTGGGCGATTATTCGGTGTCGAACATCCCTGGAGAGCGCTACGCCGCGGCGAGTTGGACCGACGCGAACGGCAACTTTTGGCTGCTTGGCGGCGTCGGAGTGGAAAACGCCGAGCTCGAGCCAGGCTGGCTAAATGATCTCTGGGAATTCGATCCCACAACCAATGAGTGGAGATGGATGAGCGGCAGCAGTTCGATTCCATTCGACACGTTTGGGGCGCCCGGGCAGTACGGGACGCTGGGAGTTCCCGCGTCTGGAAATACGCCCGGAGGCCGACATGGCGCTGCCGGTTGGACGGACGCCGACGGGAATCTGTGGCTCTTTGGTGGGTCGGCGTTCGATGCGCAAGGCACGCAGGGAACACTGAACGATCTGTGGGAGTATACACTGGGCGGGACGCCGGTCGTGGCGCCTCCAACGCCGGCGGCGGCGCCGCAATTCAGCCTCGCTGCGGGCACGTATAACTCGGCGCAGACGCTGGCAATCACAGATGGGACAGCCGGCGCGACCATCTACTACACGACGAACGGCACGGTTCCGAACAGCGGCTCTTCAGTTTACAGTGCGACCATTTCGGTTTTGACATCGGAGACGGTTGAGAGTGTGGCCGTAGCCAGCGGCCATGCAGTGAGCCCGGTCGCGTACGCCGCCTATACGATTAATCTCCCGGCAGCGGCCACACCTGCGTTCAGCGAGTCCGGCGGAACGTACACCTCAGCGCAGACGGTAACAATCAGCGATGCGACGCCGGGTGCGACGATCTACTACACAACCAACGGAACCACGCCGACGCCGAGTTCCACGGTATACAGCGGAGCGATCACAGTTTCGGCGACGGAGACTATCGAGGCGATAGCGGTGGCCAATGGATACTCAACGAGCGCGGTCGAATTGGCCACGTATACGATCAGCGTTCCGCCCAATTTTGCCCTTGCAGCTTCGCCCACATCGCTTACCGTGAACTCCGGCTCGCAAGGAACGACGACTCTGGCAGTGACGCCGCAGGGCGGGTTCAACTCCACGGTGAGCTTTGCCTGCTCGGGGTTGCCGTCGGGGGCAAGTTGCTCGTTCAATCCCACAACAGTGACACCTTCAGGGAGCTCGGTGGTGACGACGCAGCTGACGATTACCGTGAGCGCGCAGGCCGAGGTTGCGCGGCCCAACGCACGCCCATTCCTCCCCGCGACTGCTCTGGCGCTCGCGGTTTGCTGCTTCTTCTGGAAGCGCCGGCGCGGGAAGTTGGGAACGCTGGTGCTGCTATTCGTTTTCGCCGGTGTGGGTCTGCTGTCAGGATGCGGAGGAGGCGGAACGGGAGGCGGAGGGGGTGGTGGAGGGACCGGGCCGGTGACATCGAACGTGACTGTGACCGGAACCTCGGGATCGATCCAGCAGGCAGCGACGATCATGCTGACCGTGAATTGAGGCGGTGGGCGTTCTGAGTGAACTGGGGGCGGCTTACGGGCCGGGGGAGCCGGTGCGGGCGACCTGGTTGATGATGCGCTGCACGAGGACGACGCGGACGTGGATGTGGCTGGCGATGTCGGGGAGGAACTCAGTGATGAAGTTGTCAATGGGAGCGCTGCCGAGGGTGGTGCCGTAGCGGGCGGCGCTGGCGCGGAGATTGGTCTGCTGGCCGGGGACGTAGAGATCGTCGACGCCGTCCTCAAGGGCGAAGCCGACGAGGTCGGCATAGTTGACCATGCCTTTGCCGTTGTCGCCCTGGGTCCAGGCGATCTGGTCAATGCAGTGGAAGATGCGCCGCTTGATGGTGGCGTCGGGCATGCGGTGGTAGTGCGGGTCCTGGCGAAAGATGGAAGGGATGAGAAAGGTGCCGAAGAACTCGCTCACCATGTCCTGGGTGAAGCTGACGCCGGAGTACTTGCCCCAGCCATCGAACCCGGGTCCGTAGACGGAGTGGGAGTTGGCGGCGATGGAGATGCCGGCTTCGCCGAGGATGGTGATGATGTTGAAGGGGTCGACGAGGTTTCGGCCGGCGAGATGAGCTTTTTCGAGCGGCGTCATGGCCTTGACCTGAGGACCGTTGAGGAAGCGCGCGTACCAATTGATGATGGGCAGGTGGGGGACGCAGAGGACGGGGCTGACGAGCTGCGGAGCCGGAACGGGTGCGGAGCCGGCGGAGAGTACGGCGACGGCGCGGGCCGCGGCGGTGGCGCCCATGCCGCCGCCGGCGTTGCGCACGTCACAGGAGTTGGTCTGCTGGGGCTCAACGGCGACAACGGGCGCGGCAGTTACGGCGGGCGTGGTGGGAACGACAGGCGCAGGCGCCTGGGGCGTGGGGGATTCGGGAGGCTGAGGCGGAGTGTCCTGCGCGCGGGCGGAGCAGGCGGCAACAACAAGAGCGACCAGCAGTGCGGCGTAGCGCTCGCGAGATCGACCGGGAACGTGCACTCTCCAGTGTGACCTAGACCACTGAAAAAAGGCCACTCAGAACGGCAGAAGTGCGGCGACGGCCTGGAAAAGGCCGACGTTCCTATGGGTGAAAAGCAACTGAAGCCGCGGCAGGCGGGTCTAAACAGGCTGAAACCGATTCCCGGAACTGAGTGGGGGGAGCAGTGCGTATTGACCCTTCGGGCACCCCTCTCCGGCGCGGCATTGACCCATGGCGGGAGGTCGCGCAGACTGGGGGCAACTTGATGAGGACAGGGGAAAAGAGATGAGTGCATATCCGCCGCCACCGCCCGGACAAGGACCGGATTTGGGCGGAGTGGGAAGGCGCCTGGAAGAGGCGATGGAGATCATCGAGATGGAGCTGCGGCATGCCGTGGCGTACGTGAACGATGCCGTGGTGCCGCACGTGCGGCGCGAGTCAATCTCTGCGATGCGCACGGTGGCCGACACGCTCAAAAATCTGGCCGACCGGATGGATGCGCGGGCAAGCGGCGCGCAAGGCGGGCCAACAAGCGGACAAGGGAGCGGACAGG
>JASHTY010000544.1 GCA_030040315.1 Terriglobia bacterium
ACCTTCGACTACCGTATAATTGGCAAACTTGGGGATTTATGGTCTTTCTACAATGCTGGGTCCGTTCCTCTCGAAAGTGTTCCGAGTTCCTGTTCTGGGCATTATCTTTCGTCCTGGGGGCATGCCTGATTACGGCTCGAGTTTCGGCCCAAAACCCAGATCATGAGCCTCCGCTGCCCCAGATTCTTCGCGCACCAATACCGCCCGATACACTGTTACCCAAAATCAATTCCTCCATCCAGGGAGTCACCACTCCCTCCGTAAGTGACTTGGCCGCCGCTCTCAGCCTTGGAGGAAGGTTGGAGGACGCGCCGCCCGAAGCTGTGCGGAACACGCTTCAAACGATCAGCGACATCGATGGCGACGGTGTGCCCGAGGTTCTCCTGAAGTGGGCCGCCCCGGACACTCTGCTGGGGGCCGATGTCGCTCCCGACCCCAATTCGCGGCCGCTTTGGAGCGTCTATCTTCTCTCCTGGGATGGCTTGCATTGGAAAGCCTCGCGCCTGGAGGCGGCAGTTGAAAGCTTTGCTCCCGCCGTAATTAGTTTCGGTCCATCGGCGGGTCGAGGTTTGGCATTGGTAATTCCTGATGAACACCAACAAACCTCGTATCCAGAAGTTTTCCAAATTAAGGAACACTCCGCGAGCCTGCTTTGGGATTCGCAGGCGGATGACAGCCGCTTTCAACCGCTCATTCGAGCCAGGGTAAAATTTCAGGATCAGGCAGGCGGGCCCTCCGAGATGGTCGTGACAGGCCGCGCCGACCCGGGGCTGCTTCGCGTCGCGCACGACGGGAAGCGGGGCTTTGAGGCGCGCGCAATCTATCGCTGGGATGGAAAGGCGTTCATTCCAGCAAAAACTGAGTACACCGTTAATCAGGATTATACGCTCTATCGGTTCATATCGGCGCTTCACCTGCATGACTACCCTGCGGCATACGCGCTGGTGGTTCCGGCAAAGTTTCTCGCCTCCGATTCACCGTCGCTCGATTCGTTCCGCACGTTCGTTCAGGACAACTGGCCGGAGTTAATTCAGGACAACGTATTCCAGGCGCCTGAGATGCCTGTTGGCTCATCCGATGAGCACCTATTTGCCCTCTCCAAGCCTGACCAGCGATTTGTTTATCACCCGGTTTTCACGAACGATGGTAAATTCCTGCTAACCGGATTGGCGCGTACGCGAGAAGCGTTGCCGGCGGAAGTGCAATAGAAACTCGAATATCGAAACTCATTTTCAGGGCAGCGGATTTGGAGTTTCGAGCTTCGATTTTCAATCTATGACTCCTTCCCACGCTATCCTGCTATTTGTGGCTGCGTTCCTGGCCGGCACAATGAATTCCGTGGCCGGCGGCGGCAGTTTCTTTTCATTTCCTGCGCTTATCTTTACGGGAGTTCCGCCCATTCCCGCCAACGCGACGAACACGGTGGCCGTGTGGCCGGGTTCGGTGGCCAGCGTGTTCTCTTACTGGCGGCGGTTGCCAAAATCCGCGCGCCTCATGGTGCCGCTAATTACCATCAGCCTGCTCGGCGGAGTCGCCGGCGCCGTTGTGCTTCTTCATACGCCTCAGACCACTTTCATGTCATTGGTCCCCTATCTCTTCGGGGTCGCCACGCTGCTTTTCACTTTCGGAAAACGACTAACCGGGAAGCTGAGCAAAGTGATCAGGCGCCAGGGGCCACCCTCGCTGCCATTGATCGCGGGATTGACGCTCATTCAGTTTTTCATCGCCCTCTACGGCGGTTTTTTTGGCGGGGGAATGGGAATTCTGATGCTGGCAATGCTGGAGATGATGCACCTTGAGGACATTCATGCCATGAATGGGCTGAAGGCGCTCCTGGGAACGGCCATCAACGGGGCGGCGGTGGTAACGTTCATCGTGGCGCGGCAAGTCGAGTGGCCACAGGGGACTCTGATGATTGTGGGGGCCGTGATTGGGGGTTACGGTGGCGCTCACTACGCGCAAAAGCTCGACCCCCGCTGGGTGCGTGCAACGGTCATCACGGTGGGCACGGGCATGACGATTTACTTTTTGTGGCGATACTAAGCTACTGGGTCGTCGTTGGGGATTCGATGATTTGGGATTCACAATTTGTTGTTCATAATTCATACTGGTTATGCATGAGTGAGAATCCGAGCTCTCGAACAGCCGGTCATCCCTACATTGAATTTCGCAATATCTATAAGTCATTCGACACTCAGCCGGTGTTGGTGGACGTGAGCTTTGACGTGCGCCAGGGCGAGATGGTCGCGGTGCTGGGTCGCAGCGGCGTAGGCAAAAGCGTGACGCTCAAGCACATTTTGGGTTTCCTGAAGCCCGATTCCGGACAGGTTCTTGTTGGGGGCAGGGAAGTCGATGCCATGAACGAGGAAGAATTGATGAACGTTCGCCGGCGTGTGACCATGGTGTTCCAATCCGGGGCCCTTTTCGATTCCCTTACCGTCAGCGAAAACGTCGCATATCCGCTGCGCGAGCGGGCGTTACGTGGACTTGCCATGAGCGAGGAGGAAATTCAGCAGCGCGTGGAGAGTCTGCTTGCACATGTGGAGTTGGAAAGCGTGGGCGAACTGATGCCCGCCGACCTGAGCACCGGCATGCGGCGCTCGGTGGCGATTGCCCGGGCGCTGGCCGCAGAGCCCGAGTGCATTCTCTACGACGAACCCACGACCATGGTTGACCCGCTGATGGCGCACACGCTCAGCGACCTGATTCTGAAGGTAAAGCAAAAAAGCGGCCTGACCTCCGTTGTCGTGACCCACGACATGAAGCTGGCGCGAAAGCTTGCCGACCGAGTGGTCTTTCTGGTGGACGGGCGTGTGGGCTTCTTCGGCACGATTCGCGAGATGGATCAATCCACGGTGCCCATGGTGCAGGAATTCATCCAGCTTGATGAGGTTTCGTTTTTGTCCGCCGGTCGATGAGAAGGATAACGTCGATAATCGAAGGTCGAAGGTAGTGCCGCCGCTTTTCACTTTCGACCTTTGATGTTTGACAGTCTGCCCTAAGTTAATCAATGCTACTCCTTAACCGTCACGAAGTCGAAACCCTGCTTGACCATGATCGGCTGATTGACTCACTTGCCCCGGCCATGGCGGAGCTCAGCGCAGGGCGCGTCTCCATGCCGACCCGCACCATGACCCAGGTGCGGGAGCGGCGGGGAGTATTGGCGGCGATGCCGGTTTATCGAAGCGAGACCCGCACGCTCACGGCGAAACTCCTCAGCATGTTTCCAGAAAATAATGGCAACGGTCTGCCCAGCCACCAGGCGGTGATTCTGGTTTTTGACGCGGAGACCGGCGCACCGCGCGCCCTGGTGGATGGAGCCTCAATAACTGCGGCCCGCACCGCGGCCGGTTCCGCACTGGCCACGCGTCTGCTTGCGCGCGAGGACGCTCACGTGCTCCTGATTGTGGGAACGGGAGTGCAGGCCCGCGCCCACGCCGCGGCGATTCCCCGCGTTCGACCCATACGCGAGGTTCGCGTGCTGGGCCGCGATCCGCAGAAGGCGTCGGCTTTAGCCGGGGAGATCACGCGGGAGCAGGGAATCAAAGCAATTGCATACAATAATCCGGAGCAGGCCTTTGCTGATGCGCAAATCGTCTGCGCCGCGACGCACGCCATGGCGCCGGTGGTGAAGGGCGAGTGGCTTGAACCCGGCATACACGTAACGTCGGTGGGGCTAAACCCCGACGGACGCGAGCTTGATTCCTTCGCCGTGGAAAAGTCGCTGTTGGTGGTTGAGTCGCGCGGCGCCGCGCTTGCTGTAGGCGCCGACGGCGCCAATGATTTGAAGTGGCCAATTCGCGACGGGTTGATTGGCGCTGGCCACATTCATGCCGAAGTGGGCGAACTGGTCTCCGGCGCCAGGCCCGGGCGAACCTCTCCCGAGCAGATCACTTTGTACAAATCCGTCGGCGTCGCCATCCAGGACGCGGTCGCGGCGCAGCTCGTGCTGGATGAAGCGGAGAAGCGCGGCGTGGGGCGGCACGTGGAGATCTGAGATTTCGATTTTCGCC
Organism: Terriglobia bacterium; assembly: GCA_030040315.1. Taxonomy (GTDB): domain Bacteria; phylum Acidobacteriota; class Terriglobia; order UBA7540; family UBA7540; genus Bog-366. The sequence goes on from JASHTY010000544.1 coordinate 4,014, forward strand.
CTTGATACTTATGAAGTCCGCCATGACCCTTGATCGCGTGCTCTCCCGAATGGGGCATGCGTCGCGGATGGAGGCCCGAGCAGCGATTCTGGCGGGCCGCATGAAGGTCAACGGACGGACTGTACGCGATCCGGATGTTTGGGTGCGCCCTGATCGTGACGCCATTCAATTCGACGGTCGCCGCGTTAAGTCCGCGCGAAGACGCTACCTGCTTTTCTACAAGCCCAAGGGTGTGATTACCAGCCACGGCGATCCCGATGGCCGCGAAACCATCTACCGGTATTTAGGCGACGAGAATAAGTGGGTCGCTCCGGTCGGCCGCCTTGACAAAGACACCTCCGGGCTGCTTCTGCTCACCAACGACACAGAGTTTGGGGAATTCATTACCAACCCTGAATCCGAAATCCCCAAGACCTATTTAGCCAAAGTCAATTCGCTCATGAGCGATGCGGTAATTGCACAGCTTAATGGCGGAGTGGAAATGAAACGCGGAGATCGGGCGCAGCCCGTGAGCGTGCAAAGGCGGGAGGATCGGGGAAAATACACCTGGCTGGACGTCGTATTGACCGAAGGCAAGAATCGTGAGGTGAGGCGTATGATTGAGGCAGTGGGGTTCAAAGTGCTGAAGCTCGTGCGCACTCGCATCGGTCCGCTGACGCTCGAGGGAATGGAGGTTGGAAAGTGGCGCGAGCTTACCCGCTTCGAAGTTGAAAGCCTGCGACGAGCAGCCGCCCGCAGGCACTAACAGGAATTGAGACAATGCGATGACCCTATCAATCCGGCCCGCAACAGTTCGCCCGCCCAATTTCGTCGCCCCGGGGTGGCTGCGAGCCGTTCAGCTTGCAGCGGTGCCTGGCCCAATCATATTCTGGGTGTTGATTTTCCGGTTGAGCGCAAATGCCAACGGTCTTTTTCTTCCTCCCGGGTGTCTTAGTTTCGTCCCTCCAATTCAAACGAATCTAATGGGCATGGTCCTTAGCCTTTTCGTGGGGGTTCCGTACCTGCATGTGATCGGGCGGCTTTTGGGGCGGAACCATGAGAAGGGCCTGCGGCTCGCAATCTTCACAGGGATTGGCGGAATTGTGATTTTGCCGGCGGCGTTGGTGCTCGCCGGCCCGGCCGCTAATCCCACGGAATCATGGCAGTGGAGGGGCGCCGCGGGAATTGTGCTTTCGCAGGCACTGCTTACATTCCTCGCCGTGAAGGCGTATTTCACCATGGAGGCTGGCGCGCGCCGCCTCAAGGACTTGGCATTCGGCGCCATTCCCCCCGCGATCTATTTCCTCGTCAGCGTGCCCATATTGTTCATATCCAATACCTTGTTGTTTCCGCCGCGCCAGCCCAAGCCCGCCGATGAATCTGCCGTGGTCGTTTTCATGAGCTTTCGTGTAATGGAATTGACGTACGCAGCGACGCACCTGAGCAGCTACATGCCTGACTTGAGATCGGCCGGACCTATGGGTCAGCCGCAATTGAAGGGGTATCAGTTTACCTATCAGGCCGGCCTGCCCGGCGTCGACGGCATCATCAAATCCTACACTCTCCTTGCGCGCCCTATGGAGCCCTGCCCTGGGCGTTGCTCGTGCAGCTACTTCATGGACCAGACCGGAGTTCTGCGCATGACAAAGGAGAACCACCCCGCCACGGTTGACGACCTGCCCCTGACCCCCGACGAGCGAATCGGCCGCGGCGTCGGGCCGCAGATGTAATGCTGGCCGGTATCCTCCGCTGCTGAAAGGCGTTATAATCTCCGCATGCCACACGAATTTACGAGCTCCTATATTGCCGACGTCCTCAGTCTCTTTCGCGCGTACAAAACTATGGGTGAGCGGGCGATCGCGCAGGTGAAGGACGAGCACCTGCAGCAGGCAATTGACTCTGAATCGAACTCCATCGCGATCATCGTGAAGCACATGGCAGGAAACATGCGCTCACGCTGGACGGATTTCCAAACCGCGGACGGCGAAAAGCCCAATCGCAATCGCGATAGTGAATTTGAGTCGCCACCCGCCACTCGCGCCGCGATAATGGACCTGTGGCAATCGGGATGGCGATGCCTGTTCGCGGCCATCGAGCCGCTTACCGATGCGGATCTGGGGCGCACGGTCCAGATCCGCGCCGAGCCCCACTCCATCATGCAGGCCGTTAACCGCCAGTTGGGGCATTACGCATGCCACATCGGCCAGATTGTTTTCCTCGCCAAGCACTTTCAGGGCTCAGAATGGAATTCACTCAGCATTCCACGAGGCAAGTCTGAGGAATTCAATGCGAAAGTGTTGCGCGGCGAGGCAAGCCAGAGGTAGTCTTTACCAGGTCGGACGAAGCGAGCACGGCCCGGCGCGTTGGGGGTAGCTTGAGCTGCAAATGCGGCGGGCCGCCGAACTGCTCCGGCCGCGCTCAATTCGACGCATGATGTGAACCGGCTGCCACCATACAACATGGCCTTAGCGGCATCTCATCTGATCCTTTTTGCGCTGGCTCAGGCAACGCTGACTCCCATCAACGCTTCGCTGGGATCCGCGGCCCCGCTGGACTTGGGATTTCGAGAAATGTACAACCTCCAGTTTCGCGAGGCCCACTCAACTTTCCAGGATTACATGAATGCCCATTCCGGCGACCCCTTTGGTTCGACCGCGGACGCCGCTGCGTACCTCTTCGACGAATTCAACCGCCTGGGTGTTTTGCAGTCGGAGCTTTTCGTCGATAATGAGAAGTTCAAGGACCGCGACAAGCCTGCGCCGGATCCTGCGTTGCGGGACAAATTCCATGCCGCCATCGCGAAAAGTCAGAAACTTGCAGATTCAATTCTTGAGCATTCCCCTGGAAATCGCGGTGCCTTGTTTGCGACCGTGCTGAACCTGGGCCTTGAGTCAGACTATCTGGCCATGGTGGAGAGGCGCGATCTGGCGGCGCTGGCGTACACTAAGCATGCCGGCCAGGCGGCGGAGAAGCTGCTGCAGATTGACCCGAAATGCTATGACGCCTATCTTGCCATCGGAGTTGAGAATTACCTGCTAGGATTGAAGCCCGGGCCCGTGCGCTGGATGTTGGGACTCTACGGGGCGGAGACGGATAAGGACACGGGCATCCAAAAACTGCAATTGACCGCAACGCAGGGACATTACCTTTTGCCGTTTGCGCGGTTGCTGCTGGCGGTGGCTGCGCTGCGTGATAAGAACCGAGCCCAGGCCAGGGCGTTGCTCCAGGATCTGGCGCAGGAGTTTCCCAACAATGAGCTTTACCGGCGGGAACTGGCGCGACTACATTGAAGATGGGAACTGGGAACTAGAGACTGGAAGCTGGAAACTGGCGATTGCCGAATCTAATGTGGCTGCTGGAATTTCGCCGGGAGAAGCGGCGGGCCGAAATCAGTTTCCAGTTTCCGAATTTAGCTGAGGATTGGCGAACATGAAGATAGTCGGTGTTGGCGGCGCATTCCCCGAGCACTACTTTCCGCAGCCGGTCCTCAGCGCGGCGCTGAGGAAGTACTGGGCCCATCGTCTTACCAACCCCGATGTGGTGGATAGGATGCACGCGCACGCGGAAATTGACGGGCGATACTTATCCCTGCCGTTGGACGCCTACTACGAAATGAAAACATGGGGCCAGGCTAATAACGCCTGGATCGAGTGCGCGCAGGACCTGGGCGAACAGGCTCTGTGCCGCGCGCTCGGGGGCCCCGGGCTTGCTCCCCGGGATATCGACGCCCTGTTCGTGGTTTCGGTCACGGGCATCGCCAGCCCTTCACTTGACGCGCGCCTGGTCAATCGCATGGCGATGTCGCCCCGCGTCAAACGCATCCCCATCTTTGGTCTGGGATGCGTGGCGGGCGCAGCGGGAATCGCCCGTGCTGCGGATTACGTGCGCGCCTTTCCCGGGCACGTTGCCGCTCTGCTGGCGGTGGAACTCTGTTCGCTGACTTTGCAGCTCGAAGATGTCTCAATGGCCAACCTGATTTCCTCCGCGCTGTTTGGTGATGGGGCCGCCGCCGTGGTTTTGACCGGTGCGGAAAAGAATTACCCGGGAGCGGAAATCCTGGACACGCGATCCATATTCTATCCGCAAACCGAGCACATCATGGGCTGGGACATCTCGGAAAAAGGCTTTCAGATTGTCCTCTCGCCGCAATTGCCGCAGCTCATCGTGGACCACCTGGGGCACGATGTGGACGGGTTTCTCGCGGATCACCACCTTACCCGCAAGGACATCGGGCGCTGGATTTTGCACACAGGCGGCCCCAAGATTCTCGAAGCCACCGCAACAGCTCTCGGCCTTTCCCGCAGTGACCTCGACGCCTCGTGGGAGTGCCTGCGCAAAGTGGGCAATCTATCCTCTGCTTCTGTGCTGCTGGTGTTGGAAGACGTTTTCAAACGGCGGCGCCCTGTGCCTGGAACATACTCGCTGCTCGCCGCCATGGGTCCCGGCTTCTGCTCGGAATTGGTTCTGCTTCGGTGGAATTGATGCGCAAGCAGGCGATTACCGCTGCGCATTGATCCCCTCACACATGTTAATCTGAAGGCCATGCAAAGGGTCTTGCGCATAGGTCTGGTGGCTGTGATCGTGGGCCTGGTCCTGCATGCGGCGGATTTGGCCACGCGCGACTGCCGAATCGCCCCCTACCTTTATGACGATTGCATGTGGATGGCCGTGCGCACGCGACTGGGCCTGCCCGCCAATCGCTTTCTGCGCATCGCGGCGCTCGAATGCGTGGGAATCTTTCTTGCCTCTGTGCTTTACCTCGCATTCCGTTTCGCCTGGCCGCGCGGCAAGCGGATGGATGCCACTGAGGAGTCTTCGCCTCCCTCTTTTCCCACACCATCGCCAGAGTAGTAACCAAGCTCTGAATTCTGAACCGAATTTTAGGAGTACAATGGAAGCCGGCATATCCATGGGGGAGGGCGGCATAGTCGTAGGAGGGGGATCGGCCGGCCTTGTGCGCGGCCGTTTGGGCTTCGCCACCG
>JASHTY010000545.1 GCA_030040315.1 Terriglobia bacterium
CGATCTTCAGTTCCTGGTCGACCATCGTCGCGTCGCTCCATTCAGTTCTCAGTGATCAGTGAACAGTGGCCAGCCGTCGTTCGCCTGATCAGCTTTTTCAAACCTTTATCTGAATCCGCCTCGATTTCTGCCTTGAGCCGCTTGGTTACTCCGTGCCACGAAAATCTGATCACTGACCACTGTCCACTGACCACTGACCACTGCATCTCTTACGCCCACGTCAGCACTCCTTTCGCCCAGGCCCAGGCCAGACCTTCCACCAGCAGCAGCACAAATACCAGCATGGCCGCGCAGGCCGCCGCGCGCAGACCGGTGAACGCCACCGCGAACGGCAACAGGAACACCGCCTCCACATCGAAAATGAGAAAGATGATGGCGTAGAGATAGTAGGCGGAGCGGAATTGCACCCACGCATCGCCCTTCGAAACCAGCCCGCATTCGTAGATGGCGTTCTTCACCTGGTTGGGTTTGGGCGGCGAAAACATCCGCGCCCACAACCAGGCCAGCCCCAGCGGGACAAGCCCGAATCCGAGGGCCGCCACAAACAGAACTGCAAGGGAAAAATAGGGGCTCGAAGCCATTTTCTGAATGAAAGTCCTTCTAATTCAACGTACCAGTTTCCGTCGGGTTTTGCGATGGAAACGCGGACTCAAGTTCCCGTTCGGTCCCATTTTCTCACCGCTCATCCCATTCTGTGAACCGCTGGCTGTTCGCATCTGTGACCGGCGGCACGTCTCCATCCGAACCCGACGCCCCGAATCCGGGAGTTGAACCCGCCGGGGAGCGCTTACCAGCTCACAACCGTCACGGCAAAGGGAGCAACCGCGAGGGTTCCACGCGCAGGCGTCACGGCACGCGCGGGTTCCTCGCCGGAGTGTTCATCGACAGTAAGAGCGGTCGCCTTATCGGCCTCGGGCAGCGCGACCTGCATTGCGCGATTGCGCTTGTTCACCAGCAGGAGCCTGCGGCCGGCAGGCGTCACGAAGGCTTGCGCTTCAAGATCGCTCGAGCCGGTCGAGGATTCCACAAGCTGGTCGCCGGGATGGAAGTTGTCCTTGATGAGCTTGAGCACCCAGAAGCGCGCGTTGGGCTTGTTCGTGACCCAGTCCATCATGCTCACGCTGGGAAACTGCGTGGGAACCCCGACGAGTTGCGACTCGCCTGCAACGCCAATGCCGAGCCGCGCGAGCTGGATGTAGAGGTAGGCGTAGAGTGAGCCGGCCAGGTTCCAGTAAGCCGCGGGCGGAGGCACGGTATCGCCGGGTTTGTTATCCGTGGGCAGAATCGCGCCCAGTTCGTCGAGATCGGTCTTGGTCGCGGGCGAGAGGCGCTTGCGGATGGACTCGACATAGCGAACCGTATTGAGAAAACCGTCGGCCTGATCGAAAAACGTGTACTGCCAGGTGTCGACGGATTCGCCCGGCGCGGGCGTGGCGTAGAAGTGATAGGAGATGAAGTCGAGCGGGATGCCGGGCCGGTGATGCGCGGGGTTGAGGAAGTACTCGAAGAACTCCGGCTCGCTGCCGGGTGCGGCCAGCGCCAGGCCCATGAATTGCGTTTCCGGCGAGACCGCGTGAATCGCGCTCACAATCGCGTCGTAGCGCGTGGTGTATTGCTCGGGAGTCATGTTGTGCTCGAAGTCGACCTCGTTGAGCACCTCCCAGACGGGCAGCTTGTAGTGGTAGCCGGACTCATGGCGCAGGCCCAGCTCATCCGTGAATCCGCCGTTCGTGTACCAGCTCACCAGGCGCGCATAGTAATCGCCGAGCTCTTTACCTGTGGGATCGCGGAGCTCGGTGCCCTGCGTGTAGCTCCAGTCCACCTGGTTCGGATCGGCGGGATAGGCGACCGGCGCATCGGTCTTGTAGAGCCACGCGGGCGTGGTGCTGAAGTTCACGATGACCGGATGACCGTCCGTAGCGGCAAAGAAGTCCTTCATCATGGGATCGATGAGGCTGAAGTCCCACGAGGTCTTTTCCCGCGTGGGCGGCTCGAGTTCGGCCACGGCGAGACGGGGATACGGCAGCCAGGGCACATAGCGGACATCATCGGCGCCCAGGTCCTTGAGCGCCTTGTAAGCGGCCACGCTCAGCGGATTGCCGGGCCGCAGCGGCGGATTGACGACCACCTGCAGCGTGGGCGTAGTGCGCGAGACGCCTGTGACCCTGTTCCAGTCGATCGAGACCTTGACGGAATCCTGGGGCGTCTGCGCGGCGATCGGCCCGGCGAGCGAGGCACAGAGCACGGCCGCGCCCAGCGCGCGAAGCCAGAGAAATCCTCTTCGGCAAGAGAACGGATGGCTCATTCGGGAAAAATCCGTGAGCCATCTTATCATTGGGCTACTCGCCGGGCGCTGCGGCGCTGCGCGGGAGATGGATGCCTGCGCAGCGCGCCGTCGCTACCAGGTTTGCTGTCCACAACTCGCCGACGGTCTTCCGTCACAGGCTTCGGCCGCCCGTGCCTTCAGGATTGAAAGCAGCCCTTCGCCGTCCTGCTTCGAGAGCACGAGCGTGGCTACCTGTGCTGTGCCGTGTTCGTCGCTCCAGATGATCGATACGCGATCCACCTTTTCCCAGGGAGCAAACAGGCCCACGGCAATGACACCCAGCACGCCGAGGTGCCGCTTCGACTCCTCCTTGTATCGGAACGAAGTGATCTGCGCGTAGGGGATCGAGAACTGTGCCGAGCCCGCGTGGAAT
>JASHTY010000546.1 GCA_030040315.1 Terriglobia bacterium
GCATTCGGGCTGTTCCAAAAAGCCGCGGTTATTGAGGTTGGCGGATACGCTACGGACACGGTGACGGAAGACTTTGAGCTGGTGCTGCGCATGCACCGTTTCGCGCGCGAGAAAGGCCGTGATTGGCGAATCCAGCTTGCGCCCGACGCGGTCTGCTGGACGGAACTGCCCGACAGCCGCAAAGTTCTCGCCGGGCAGCGCAAGCGCTGGCACGAAGGTTTGCTGCAGACCATCATGGTCCACCGCAAGATGCTCTTCAATTGGCGCTATGGCGTGGTGGGCATGGTGGCGCTGCCCTACGAATTGTTTTATGAAGCGGGCGGGCCATTGGTCGAAATTCTGGGACTGGTACTGATGCCGGTCCTTTTCCTGCTGGGCTGGGTGGACGACACGTCGTTCGTGGTCTTTACCGCGCTGGCTTTCTTTGCGGGCGTGCTCTTCTCGCTGACGTCGGTATTGATCGACCAGATCTATTTTCCGCGCTACCATTTTCCGCGCGACGCGATTCTGCTACTGGCCTTCTCGCTGGTCGAATGTTTCGGCTACCGGCAGATCTATCTCTGGTGGAGGCTGAAGGCAACGTGGAATTTCCTTTTCGGAACAGTGGTGTGGCGCGTTTCGGAGCGCACAGGGTTCGCCACGCGCGCGGAAGGCTGAGGCATTTCTGAGAATGCTTGCACCCCGAACGGCCGATAACTCACGCCGAAACGCTTGCGGCAGCGGCCGGTGCCTGCATGCTTTTGCGCAAGTTCCGCTCCGCTTCGCTCACCACCAGCTCGGCATCGTCGCCCGTTTTATACTCGGCGAGCCCCACGAGCAGCTTGACGCCGCGCAGGCGGTCGATGCGCACGCGCATCTTCTCAACTCGTTCCACGAAGGCGTCGCCACCCTGCCGGGGGCTGGCCTCCAGCAGGCAAAGGAACTCATCGGGGCCGTAGCGCATCACCCAGTCGGCCTTGCGGATGGTGCGCAGCAGCAGCAGGGCAAGCTCCTTCAGCATCAGGTCTCCCACCAGGTTCCCTTCCCGCATATTGAACGACTTGAAATCCCAGATGTCAAAGATCACCACAGTGAATCGCGCGTTGGTTCTCTCCGCCCGCGCGCTCTCCGTCTTCAAAAGCTCCACCAGCGCTGCCCGATCCAGTGTGCCGGTCAGCGCGTCCAGGGCGTAATTCCCGTTGTTTGCCGCCGAAGATGCGTACGAGGCGATAATGAAGTTTCGCAGCGCATTCAGCTCGCGCTGCTTCATGATGAAGTAGGACTCCGCCAGCGCCACCAGGCCCAGAAGCCCGTAGACAAGTTGCGGCAGATAATGGCGCTCGAATTCCAGGTGCTCAGCGTAGCCTTGCAGCGCCGGATAGAGCAGCAGGGTGATTCCGAAGGTCAAGCCTACGGTGATCGAGAGGCTGATTCCCCAAAGCTGCCAACTGCGCCGCTCGATCTCAACCAGTTGTCTTCGCCGTTCCGGATTTGCCTGCATGTCACCACCTTGGAATTCACGTATTGGGCTCGATTTTATGAGGGAGGTCAGCCAGCGTCAATACCGGAATTCGTGCCGCGCGCTTTCACCCACCTTACGAAAGGCGGTCAATGAAACGCCTCCTTAAACGCGCCCTCATGGTATTAGCTATCGTATATCTGGCCCTGCTGGTTTACCTTTTGGCAGTAAGAAAATATCGAACCCAGGTCATTACGAACCTCGCCGCCGCTGACGTGCCCATCCAGCCGGTGACCAAACGCCCCGCGGACTACCACCAGGATTATCCCGAGGAATTTCCCCTGCAAGTTGCCGTGCTCATGACCAACGACCAGGACGGCGGCCTGGGCCTGGTGCATGGATTTCACGAAATGGGCGTGCCCTTCTTCATCACCCACGAGCTTGACGTCGCGCTGCGCCACAACCTGGTGTTCATCTACCCGGAGATTGATTCCGACACGTTTGAGCCTGAGGACATTGCCAGGATAACGCACTTCGTGCAGGCGGGCGGAACGCTCTTCGCTCAGCAGGTTTTTGCCAAACAGCTTGGCCCGCTGTTTGGGTTCCGGGATTACCACCAGCTTAAGACGCGGCATTGGGTGAATTTCGACATTGCAGGCGATCCCCTCGGCAAATACCTTGACCGCCCGGAGGAGCGGCGCGTTCCGCTGGCCGGCGAAGCAGTTAAAGAGAGCTTCGCGACCAACGGGTACGCTGCTGACGGCACGTGTAAAGTTCTGGCACGATTTGAGGACGGTTCGGCGGCCATCATTGAAAAGGCCACCGGCCAGGGAACGACATACGTGAGCGGGGTGGGCTGGGACGATGTGATCATGCGCGCGCAGGTGAATCGCCACTACGACGTCTTCCGCGCCTACGTCAACACGTTCGAGCCGGGCGGCGACGTGTGGCTGCTGCTCCTGCGCGCCTGGTACGAGAATTTCGCACGCGGCGCGGTGCGGCTCGCCACCATGCCGCAGGGCAAGCGGTCCGTCCTCATGCTTTCCCACGACATCGACTGGGCTTTCTCGGTTCCCAAATGCCTGACCTACGCGAACATGGAAGACCACCATCACGTCCACAGCACGTTCTTCATGCAGACCAAATACGTTTCCGATGCCAACGGCGCCGCCTTTTTCTATGGCCCGAACCTCGACGTGCTGCGCAAGCTGGTGGAAATGGGGTTCGACGTGGAAAGTCACACGGTGATTCATTCGCGCGCCTTCAACCATTTCGAGTACGGCGCAGGGAACGAGACGTATGTGAATTACCGCCCGCGCGCCATCAGCACCACGGACGCGATGAATGGCAGCGTTCTGGGTGAGGTGCGCGTCTCGAAGCAACTGCTTGACGGCGCTATTCCAGGGCATCACACCATTTTCTTTCGCGCCGGCCATTTGCGTTTTCCCACGGCGCTCGCGCAGGCGCTGGTGAATTGCAGCTATGAGTTCGACTCCTCCTTCACCGCGCCCGACGTAATGAGCAATTTCCCCTACCGGCTGACTTACGACCGCGACTTCGCCGACGAGAGTCCGATTTACGAGTTTCCCGTAACCATTGAGGACGAGGAGGAGCCGCCGCTTCAAAACCGTATCGGCAATGCCCTGGAAGTGATCAAAGCCAATGCGGATAACGGTGCGGCAAATGTTATCCTGATTCACACCAATGATGACGAGATCAAGGTGCCCGCCGAAGAAGCCCTGCTCAACGCCCTTCCCGCCGACATCATGGTCTCCGACATGACAGACTTCGCGCGATTCTGGCGGGCGCGCGACCGCTTGGGCTGGCAGGTTGAGCCTGGCCGGGGCGATTCCGAAATCACTTTGAAAATCGCGAGCCCCGAGGCTGCGAGCGGCCTCACCTTTGAGTTCGCGCGCACTGTTTCGACCGTGGACGGTGGTGCGACGATTCTGCCCGACCATCACCGCGTGGTTCTGCCCGATCTCGCAGCGGGAAAAGAAGTGAAGATTACAATTTGCTACTAACAAGGCATGAGCCGAGACATTTCTGGACACATCATTGACCTGTTTCTATAATGAATGTTTATCCTCACGACGGAGGAGGCATGCAAGAACCGCTGGACCTGAAGCAGACCATCAACTTACCCAAAACCCCATTTTCCATGAAAGCCAATTTGCCGCAGAACGAGCCGAAGTGGCTGGCTCGCTGGGCAAAGGAAAATCTGTACGGGCAAATTCGCGAATCGCGCAAGGGCGCGCCCATCTTCACCTTGCACGACGGCCCGCCCTACGCCAACGGGGCGATTCATCTGGGCACGGCCCTCAACAAAATCGTCAAAGACTTCATCGTGAAGATGAAGACGCTTGAAGGCTTCAACACGCCCTATCTTCCCGGCTGGGATTGCCATGGCCTGCCCATCGAAATCAACGTGGACAAGGAACTGGGCCCGCGCAAGGCACAAATGAGCACGGTGCAGGTTCGCCAAGCGTGCCGCAAGTACGCCGAGAAGTTCGTGGACTTGCAGCGCCAGGGATTCATGCGCCTGGGAGTCTTCGGAGAGTGGGACAAGCCCTACCTGACAATGGGTTTCGAGTACGAAGCGCGCATCGCGGAGGCATTTCTGATTTTCCTTCGCGGCGGCTACGTTTACCGCGGGCGCAAGGCCGTCTACTGGTGCATCCACTGCAAAACGGCGCTGGCGGAAGCTGAGGTGGAATATGAGAACGACCGCAGCCCGTCAATCTATGTGCGCTATCCGGTCACGACCGATCCGGCGACGCTTGATCCGGCGCTCGCGGGGAAAAAACTCTGGGTAATCATCTGGACCACCACTCCGTGGACCCTGCCCGCCAGCATGGCCGTGGCCTTCCATCCCGAATTTGGATACGTGGTCGTGGGCGATGATGATCCGCACGGCGACGCCTACATCGTTGAAAGCCGCCGCCGCGCGCCGGTGATGGAAGCGACGGGATTGAACGCGCCGAATATCCTGGCACGAATTCCGGGGCGCAAGCTTGATCGCCTGGAAATCCGGCACCCGTTTCTCGACCGCAAGATCATGGGCGTGCTGGCCACCTACGTCACTGCGGAGGACGGCACGGGAGCCGTGCACACAGCGCCCGGCCACGGCCGCGAGGACTACCAGACAGGCATGCAGTACGGCATTGACATCTACTGTCCCGTGGATGAGGCGGGGAAAATCTTCGAGGGCCTGCCTGAATACTTGGGCAAACGCGTGTTTGACGCCAACGCGCCCATCATCGAATTGCTGAAAGCACGCGGCACGCTGATGGGCCCGGCTGGGACGATCCAGCACTCGTACCCGCACTGCTGGCGGTGTCACAATCCCATCATCTTCCGCGCCGCGGAGCAGTGGTTCATCAACATGGACCACCGTGAGCTGCGCTCGCGCGCGCTGGAGGAGATCAAGAAGACGCGATGGGTTCCAGCCTGGGGCGAGGACCGCATCTCCAACATGATCGCCGAGCGGCCCGACTGGTGTATCAGCCGGCAGCGCGTCTGGGGCGTGCCAATAACGGTGTTTCATTGCGTGGATTGCCACAAGCCCATCATGGACGCGGACCTGGCCAGCCACGCGCTCGAACTTTTCCGGAAGGAAGGCGCAGACGCCTGGTATGCACATTCGGAGGCCGAACTTCTGCCGCCCGACGCGAAGTGCCCTTTATGCGGCGGCCACAATCTCCGGCGCGAGACCGACATTCTTGACGTGTGGTTTGATTCGGGCTCCAGCCACTTTGCAGTGCTGGGACATCGGCCCGATCTTCCCTGGCCGTCCGATATTTATCTCGAAGCGGGCGACCAATATCGCGGCTGGTTCCACAGTTCGCTGCTGGTGGCGCTCGGGACCAACGGCGCGGCGCCCTATCGCCAGGTGCTGACGCACGGGTGGGTGCTCGATGCGCAGGGGCGAGCCATGTCCAAATCGCTGGGCAACGTGATTGAGCCGCAGGAGGTGATCAAGACGCACGGCGCGGAGGTGCTGCGCCTGTGGGCTGCCTCAGTCGAGTTCGGCGACGACGTTTCGATTTCGGCTGAGATGCTCACTCGCCTGTCCGAGGCCTATCGCAAGCTGCGCAATACGTTTCGCTATTGCCTCGGCAACCTCTACGATTTCGATCCGGAAAAAGACTGCGTTGAGGCCGGTCAGTTTGAGGAAATCGATGCGTGGGCGCTGGCCCGCACGGCGGAGTTGCTTGAGCGCGCGCAGGCCGCTTTTGATGAGTACGCGTTCCACAAGGTCTATCGCGGTGTGTATGATTACGCCACCGTCCACTTGAGTGCGTTTTATTTCGACATCATCAAGGACCGCCTGTACACGGCGCCGCCGAAGTCGGTGCGGCGGCGGGCGGCGCAAACCACCCTCTATCGAATTGCCGATGCGCTGGTGCGGCTGGTTTCGCCCTTGATGGTTTTTACCGCCGATGAAGTCTGGACGCACCTGCCCGCGCCGAAATTGCGTGAGAAGAGCGTCCACATGGCCCGATTCATTTCCCCCTCCATCCTGCGTGGACAGATCTTGCCATTGCACGCCCAACGACTGGAGAATTGGCCGCGCCTGATTGGCTTGCGGGAGGAGGTTCTGAAGGCGCTTGAAACCGCGAGGCAGGAGAAATTCATCGGTGGGTCGCTGGAAGCGCGCGTGGTGCTTGCGGTTGAGGGTGATCTTCTGCCGCTGGTTACGGAGTATCGCGAGCTGCTGAGGTATCTGTTCATCGTTTCACAAGTTGAAGTGCTTGAGCGGGTGGTGGAGGGCGCAACGGCGACCGGCCTCGCCGGGCTGAGCGTGAAAATCGAAAAAGCCTCGGGACAGAAATGTGATCGCTGCTGGAATTATTCTGAAGAGGTGGGCAAGGACCCGCAGTACCCGACCGTGTGCGAACGCTGCTCGGCGGCGTTGGCTGAAATCGTTGGCTAGTGGAAGGGCGGGGCTCAAGCCCCGCCCTTCAGGTGTTGTGAGAACAAGTACGATTATTTAATAAGATTCCATAGTAACTATTGAGTTAATGTACCGCCTGGGTAAGTCGCTCTCGCGAATTCTCATGACCGTGCTTACTCTAACGGTCTTCGGCGCCGACCAGGCGACCAAGGCCGTGGTGCGCAACCGGATTCCCGACCGCGCGGTTATTCCCGTTGTCCGGGGGTTTTTCAATCTGACCAGCACGCAAAACTCCGGCGCCGTGTTCGGACTTTTTTCCGATTCGCACGTCTGGTGGAAGACACCGCTACTGATTGCCATTTCCGTTGCGCTGCTCACGGTAGTGTTGTATCTGGTGTTGCGGACGCAAAGCCTGGAATGGGGGACGTGCGTCGGGCTGGCGCTGGTGCTGGGCGGTGCGCTCTCCAATCTGTTCGACCGCATGCGCACGGGATGGGTGGAGGATTTTCTCGACTTCTACTTCCGCAATTACCACTGGGCCACTTTTAACTTTGCGGATAGCGCCATCGTTGTGGGCACATGCCTGATTGTGGTCCAGGTGCTGTTTGGTGAATAATCCGTTTCTGGACTAGGAAGGGCAAGCATCAGCCGTTCGAAGGGCGGGGCTGAAAAGGCTGTGGGAAAACTCGTGGAGGCGGGTTTATCCCGCCATCTTCGTTTTGCGATGATTGGAGTTATGACGACGTGAAGTCGCCACTACGTTGCTTCAGCGGCTGAAGCCGGCCTTTGTTTTAGGGTCCATGCGGCGGGGCTGAAGCCCCCGCCCTTCCGGCCCAGTCGGGAATAGCGGAAGGCATTTTCGATCATGACGGGCACTCGTGAGTTCATCGCTCCACCCGAGTCCGCTGGCGATCGGCTGGACACTTTCCTGGCGCGGCAGATGCCCGACTGGAGCCGCAGCCAGATTCAACGGTTGATTCGGGATGGCCTGGTGACGGTGGGCGCGGCAGCGGCGAAAAAGCCAGGTGAGGAGATCGGTGCCGGAGCGCGCATCACGGTTCAAGCCGAACGTGAAAAGTTGCGCGCGGTTCCGGAAGATTTACCCCTGGCAGTCGTCTACGAAGATGCCGATCTCCTGGTGGTCAACAAGCCCGCCGGAATGGTGGTTCACATCGGCGCAGGAGTGAAATCCGGCACACTGGTGAACGCCCTGCTGGGCCACGTTCAGTCGCTATCGGGCGAGGGCGGAGAGTTGCGGCCGGGCATCGTGCATCGGCTTGATAAGATGACTTCGGGATTGGTGGTCGTTGCCAAGAACGATGCCGCACACCGCCGCCTGAGTGACCAGTTCAAATCGCGTGAGGTGCACAAGACTTACTTGGCACTCGTGCACGGACACGTGGCGGCCGAGCGCGGAGAAATCTCCAGGCCGATCGGACGCGACCCCCGGCGCCGCACGCGCATGAAAGCGGGTGGACTCGCTGCGCGAGAAGCGTTGACGAAATATCGCGTGATGCGTCGCCTGGAATCATTCACGCTGGTTGAGGCGATGCCGAAAACCGGGCGCACACATCAGATTCGCGTGCATCTGGCCAGCCTGGGACATCCCATTGTGGGCGACACTACGTATGGCGCGCCCGCTCGGCTTCGATTCGAGGGCAGGGAAGAGCCAACTCTGGCGCGCACATTTCTGCATGCCGCCAAGCTCAATTTTGCGCACCCCACGAGCAGCGCACCGATGAGCTTCGAGGCGCCATTGCCTGTAGAATTGACTGCATTCCTGGCGCGCGTGGAAAAGCTGTAGCCGCGCTCTGCGAGCGGCTCTGCGGGTGAGACGACTATGAGCATTCTGGATCGGTTCAGGCTGGACGGCAAAATCGCAGTGGTTACAGGTTGCCGACGCGGCATCGGCATGTGGCTTGCTCTGGCGCTGGCGGAGGCAGGCGCGGATATTGTCGGCGTAAGCAAGTCGCTTGAACCAACGGGCAGCGTTGTAGAAAAGGCGGTGCTGCGCGCGGGCCGGAAATTTCGTGGCTATCAATACGACTTCCGCAACCGCAAATCGGCACATGACTTTACCGAGCGCGTGAACGCGGATTTCCCGGTCATCGATATCCTGGTCGCCAACGCCGGAATGACCATCCGCAAAGCCGCGGCGGAGCATTCGGACGAAATGTGGGACGAGATCATTGAGGTGAATCTCAACTCGCAGTTTGTGCTCAGCCGCGACCTGGGGCGGCGCATGGTGGAGCGCGGCTCGGGGAAGATCATCTTCATCGCCTCGCTGCTTTCGTTTCAGGGAGGCATTCTGGTGCCCAGCTACGCGGCCAGCAAGGGAGGTGTGGCGCAGCTTGCCAAAGCGCTGGCGAACGAGTGGGGAAGTCACGGTGTGCAGATCAACGCCATCGCGCCGGGGTACATCGCCACAGAAATGTGTGCGCCCCTGAAGAACGATCCGGACCGCAATCCTGCCATCGTCTCGCGAGTTCCGGCCGGACGCTGGGGAACGCCGGAGGATCTGCAGGGCGCGGTGGTGTTTTTGGCTTCATCGGCTTCCGACTACGTCAATGGCACGCTCGTGACCGTGGACGGCGGCTGGATGGCACGGTAGGCCGTGGCGCGGCCCACGGAAGGGCGGGGCTTCAGCCCCGCCGAGAGTTGGGGCTTGAAACAGGCCTTCAGGCCCTGAAGCGAGAAATCTTCAGGGGCGAAACCCGGTCTAACCTCGGAGTGGTTTGCGGCGGGGCTAAAAAGGCTGCGGAAAAACTCATGTTTCCCAACGTAGCGGCGACATTACGTCGCCATAACTTGCATCGATTCAACATGCTGATGGCGGGGTAAACCCGCCGCCACGACTTTTTCCGCAGCCTCTAAAGCGCCGCCCTTCCACTAGTGGCTAAACAGGTTGCGATAAAGCAAGTAGCGCGGAGCGCAGAGGGAAGGAGGGTCTGATTATGATGAATAAACTTCTCGCGTTATTTTACGTCTTCATGTCATCCAGCGCAACGGCATCTCCGGCCGGTCCGCCTCTTACGCCCTATCCGAATCAATTAGAGCTTGGCTCTGGCGTGTTCAAGATCGAACGAAGTGTCACGATTGAGGTCGCGGGCGCCAATGAGGAGGACCGCTTTACCGCGTCGCTCCTCGCAGAGGATTTGAAGACCATCGATGGAGTAGAGCTGGGCGGACGCAAGGGCGCATCCCACATCATTCTGGCGCGAGTCGACAGCCACGCAGGGAAGGAGATCCTGGATAAATCCGGCTTACAGTTCCCCGTTGCTGCAGAAGAAGAAGGGTACGTTTTGTGGGTTACGACGCATGAGGCATCGGTGGTGGCAAAAACGTCCGCGGGCATTTTCTACGGGATGCAGACGCTGCGCCAGTTGTTTCATCCCTCGGGGGCCGGCGGGGCTCAGGCGCCGGAGGTGCGGATTGTCGATTGGCCGGCCGTGCGCTGGCGCGGAGTAAGCCTGGATATCAGCCGCGGTCCCATTCCCACCACCGCGTCGTTCAAGCGCGAGATTGCGCTGCTGGCGGAATACAAGATCAACCTGGTTTCGCCTTACATGGAGAACACGTTTGCCTACCCGAGCCTGCCGAACGTGGCTTATCCGGGCGCAGCCATCACGCCGGAGGAGGCAAAGGAACTGGTGACATACGCTGCGCAGTATCATGTGACCATCATGCCGGAGCAAGAATCGTTCGGCCACCTGCACCTGGCGCTTCAGGAGGAACGATATCAGGACCTGGCGGAAGTCCCCTACGGCCACGTGCTCACACCCACGGCACCGGGATCGTTCACATTCATCGGCAGCATGTTCCATGACCTGGCGGCGGCTTTCCCCGGGCCGTTCTTCCACATCGGCGCGGACGAAACGCAGGAATTGGGCGAAGGACGCACCAAGTCCGAAGTGGATTCCGAGGGCTACAGCAAGGTTTACATCGACTACCTGCGCAAAATCGATGAGACGCTTGCGCCGTATCATCGCAAGATCCTGTTCTGGGGTGATATGGGCGTCGCGCACCCGGAGCACCTTCAGGACTTGCCGCACGACATGGTGGCCGTGGCGTGGAACTATGGTGCCATTCCTTCCTTTGTGAGATTCATCAAGCCGTTTCGGGATGTGGGCCTCGAAACATGGGTGGCACCCGGAGTCAGCAACTGGAGCCGCATTTATCCTGACTATCCGACCGCACTCGCCAACATCCGGCAATTCGTGACGGACGGTAAATCGCTCGGCGCAACGGGCGTTCTGAATACCACGTGGATGGACGATGGCGAAGGCATGATCAACTTCACCTGGTACGGGCTTACCTACGGGGCGGCGCAAAGCTGGCAGAAGACGGTGGACGACAACCAGTTCGACGACAGTTGGGACTGGACGTT